>CAYGQD010000178.1:0-15142 GCA_964351855.1 uncultured Verrucomicrobiales bacterium | reverse complement strand
CGCTTTACCAGATTGACGCCTTCGCCGAAGCCCTGTTTCAGGGAAATCCGGCGGCGGTGTGTCCGCTACCAGCCTGGTTGGAGGATGACGTCCTCCAAGCGATCGCGGAAGAGAACAATCTCGCGGAAACCGCCTTTTATGTAGCGGAAGGCGAGGGGTTTCACCTGCGCTGGTTCACTCCGGTGACGGAGGTGGATCTCTGCGGACACGCGACCCTTGCCGCAGCCTATGTCGTCTTCCAGCGCGGCGAATCCAGCGGCTCCGAGGTCACCTTTCACTCGCGAAGCGGCGCTTTGCGGGTGGCGAAAACCGGCGACCAATTGACGCTCGATTTCCCGAAACTCCATCTCACTTCGGGGCCGACCCCTGCCGCTTTGACAGAGGCGTTTGGCCTCGCGCCTCGGGAGTATTTTCGCGGCGTGGATCACGTGGCGGTTTTCGCCTCGGAGCAACAAATCCGCGACCTCACCCCGGATTTTCGCCTCCTTCAGAAATTGGATCTGCGCGGCGTGATCGCCACCGCGCCAGGCGATGATTGCGACTTCGTCTCCCGCTTTTTCGCCCCGAATTTCGGAATCGACGAGGACCCCGTCACCGGCTCGGCTCACTGTGCCCTCGCTCCTTTTTGGGCGGACCGACTCGGGCGCAACGATCTATCCGCCCGCCAATTGTCGCCGCGAACCGGGCGGCTGGACTGCTCCGTTCGGGGAGACCGTGTCCACATTTCCGGACGGGCGATTGGCTATCTGGAGGGAACCATTCAGATTGGGCCGGATGACGGGGCATGCTGACGCGATTCCGAGTTGAAAGCGTCTCCACACGTGCTTAAGAGTCCGCACTATGGCCGCTGAAGCCGATCTCATCACCAAATCCGAATCGGGCGATTTTGCCGATGCCCCGATCAATCAGAAGCTGAGCGCGAAGGACAAAATTGCCTTGTTGCGAGACATGCTGCGTATCCGGCGGTTTGAGGAAACCTCGAACAAGTACTACAGCGCTGGAAAGATGGGCGGTTTCCTCCATCTCTACATCGGTCAGGAAGCGGTCGCCGTCGCGGCAGCATCTCTCATGGGGGAAGATGATCACATGATCACTGCTTATCGCGATCACGGACATGCGTTGGCCGTAGGAATGTCGATGAATGAGTGCATGGCGGAACTTTTCGGCAAAGTGACGGGTTGCTCGAAAGGGAAGGGGGGCTCGATGCACTTTTTCGCACCGGACAAGAATTATTGGGGCGGTCACGGCATCGTTGCAGGTCAGACTCCGCTCGGCCTCGGGATCGCTTATGCGATGAAGTATCAGGAGAAGAAAGGCAGTTGCATGTGTTTCCTGGGGGATGGTGCCGTGAACCAGGGCGCGTTTCACGAGTCCCTCAATTTGGCAGAGTTATGGGACGTTCCCGTCATCTACATCATCGAGAACAATGGCTATTCCATGGGAACCAGCCAAGAGCGCTCCTCCGCCCATCCGGATCACCTCGCTCAACGCGCCGAAGCCTACGGGATGGAGTGGGCCGTCATGAATGGCTCCCACATTTACGAGCTGCGCGAGGGAATCGGCAAAGCGGTGGAACGAGCCCATAACGAATCCCGCCCCACACTCCTCGAAGTGGATACCTACCGCTACTACGGACACTCCGTCGCGGACGCGAATGCGAAAAAGTATCGCACCAAAGACGAGATCGAGGCCTACAAGCAGAATCACGATCCCATCATCCTCTGGAAAGCCCAGTTGGAGCGTGAGGGGGTTATCACGGAAGACGATTACGTCCAGATGAACAAAGACGCCAAGGTCGAAGCAGAAAGCTCGGCCGAGTTCGCGGATCGCAGCGATTGGCCGCCGGAAAGCGATATTTTAACGGATGTCTACTATGAAGTGGACCACCAAACTGAAGCGGGCCTGACCGGGAAACATTTTTTTAACGACTAGACATGCGCGAAATCACCTATCGCCAAGCCCTGAACGAAGCGCTCGATGAAGAAATCGCGCGGGACCCGAATGTGTTCATCATCGGGGAAGAAGTGGCTCAATACAACGGCGCTTATAAAGTGACCGAAGGACTGTGGAAGAAGTATGGCGATAAACGCATCGTCGATGCTCCCATCAGTGAAGCCGGATTCATCGGCATGGGCGTGGGCGCCTCGATGCTCGGTTTGCGTCCTGTCATGGAACTGATGTTCTGGAGCTTCGCCTACGTCGCCTTTGATCAGATGATCAATAATGCGGCCACGGTTCGTTACATGTCAGGCGGAAAGGCCCACTGCCCCATCGTGGTGCGCGGCCCGGCCAATGGCGGAACGAACGTGGGGGCGACTCACAGTCACACTCCGGAAAATCTCTTCGCCAACATGCCCGGCCTCAAAGTCTGCTGCCCCGCCACCGCGTATGACGCCAAGGGCCTCATGAAAACGGCGATTCGCGATAACGATCCGGTTTACGTGATGGAAAACACCCTCCTTTACGGGGAGACCTGGGAGGTTCCGGAGGACGAATACACCATCCCGCTCGGCGTGGCCGACGTGAAGAAGCACGGCAAAGACATTTCCCTCATCGCCCACGGGCGCGCCGCCTTGACCTGCTTGAAAGCGGCCGAGATTCTAGCGGAAGAGTATGATATTGACGCGGAAGTCGTCGATTTGCGGTCGATTCGTCCGCTCGATGAGGAAGCCGTTCTCGAAAGTGTTCGCAAGACCCATCGCGTCGTGGTGGTGGAGGAAAATAAGCCGTTTTGCGGGGTTGGTGCGCAAATCGCCTCGATGATCGGGGAAAAAGCGTTCGATGATCTGGATGCTCCGGTGACACGGTTGTCCGCGATCGACGGACCGGCCATCTACAGCCCGGAAGTCGAGAAAGCTCAGCTTCCCCGGCCCAACGACATCATCGAAAAAGTGTTGGCGATCCTCTAACTTCACCGCCAACCTGCCGGGTGTCAGAAGAACCAGGGTTGGCCGAAGAACTCGACCTCACCAATCAATCGCTGCTTCAAAACGTGGAAGTTCGGGAAACCGAAGCCACCAATCTCGACCACCGTTTCGTCGTCGAACTCAGCGGAGAGGCCATGGTCGATCAAGGCGACAAAGACTGGATCCCGATCGACTCTCACCTCGACCCCATGGATGCGGTGCGCGCCTGCTCGGATTTCGTCAATTCCCTGAAAAGCATCCTCGGCGTCACCATTTTGGACGATCTGCCCGTCTTCACCCGCGTCCTCCGGGTGATCGATTCAAAAACCGGAAGTCGAGTGCTCTGGGAAGAAAACGGGGCGCTGAAGTTCTCCGACGAAACCTTCGTGGAAGGCGCGTCTGCAGTGGAAACTTCGTAGGGCGTGGCGAAATTCGTTCGGAAACCGTTTATGACGGGATTTGTCGCTGAAACTGGGATCGAACCGGTTGCAAACCCGCTCAGAACGTCTTAACTCGCCCCATCTATGGCTACGTTTATCGAGATGCCCAAACTGAGCGACACCATGACCGAGGGAACCCTCGTGAAATGGCACGTCAAAGAAGGAGACACCGTTTCTTCCGGAGACGTGATCGCCGACATCGAAACCGACAAGGCAACCATGGAAATGGAGTCCTTCGATGAAGGAATCGTCGGGAAACTCTACGTTCCTGAAGGTGGCAAAGCCGCGCTCGGAGTCGTCCTCGCGGCCTTGGTCGAAGAAGGCGAAGACGCACCTGCCGAACCACCCGTTGCTGAAGCTGCCACGGTAGAGACCAGCGAAAAAAGTCAGGGAAGCTCCAAGCGCCCCAGTCGGCCGAATCGTGGCACGAAAAACGGTTCTGCCGCTCCTTCGAATCACGTCGCCCTCACCACCTCAAGTGGTCGGGTCAAGGCTTCGCCGCTCGCTCGGAAAATTGCCGAACAACGCGGCGTCGATCTCGCAGGCGTCGTCGGAACCGGCCCTGGCGGACGAATCGTCAAAGACGATGTCGAGTCTGCACCCGTTGGAGGTGGCTCCGGAGGCGGTGGCAACGCTCCTTCCGTTCAGGCGATCCGCCCGACGATGGACTTCGACCCCAAAGCGAAGCGAATCCCGCTCACCGGCATGCGTAGCATCATCGCCGAGCGTCTCGTCGCTTCCAAATCGACCATCCCCCATTTCTACCTCAACGTGGATCTCGACGCCGAGCCACTCATGAAACTGCGCAAGCAGGTCAACGAAGGCGTCGGCGAAGGGGGCAACAAGTTCACCGTGAACGATTTCATCCTCAAGGCCACGGTCATGGCCGCCGTTGATGTTCCGGAAGCGAATGCCGCTTGGGATTTCGAAAGCATCATCCAGTATCACAGCGTCAATCTCGCCGTCGCCATCGCCGTGCCGGATGGTCTCGTTACGCCCGTCATCAAAGACGCGCAGGATAAAACCATGCTGGAAATCAGCCAAGCCGTCAAAGACCTGGCTGAGCGCGCCAAGAACAAGAAGCTCAGCCCCACCGAATTTGCCGGCGGAACCATCACCGTCTCGAACCTCGGCTCCTACGGCATCGCCAACTTCGACGCCATCATCAATCCCCCGCAAGCCGCGATCCTCTCCATCGGAGCGATCACCAAGCAAGCGGTCGTAGATGACAGCGGCGAACTCGTCCCCGGCCTCCGCCTCGCGGTTGGCATGAGCTGCGACCACCGCGTCGTCGATGGAGCCGTCGGAGCCACCTACCTCCAAGCCTTCCGGAAATACATCGAGAACCCGGCCCTGATGGTGGTTTAAGCAGCTCGCGTTTGAGGGAATGGCCCGAGGACGGATCTGTCCAAACCCTGAACACGAAACCTTTCCGCCATAAACGCAACCGCGATATCCTCGTTGCGCAGTTAGGCAGGTAACGAAATCGCCGCCCCTAAGCGCCCAGAAACAGATATTCTTGCGCCATTCGATTCAACGCTCGACGTGCCGTCGGCAACTCCTCCGCAAGGAGCTGATACACCTCACTGAGGTCGAATTCATTTGCTAACGGATGTTCCCCCGCCGTGCGGAACGATTCCCGCGCCACACCCTCATAATACCGAACCCCCGGCGCACCTCGGCGCTCTTCCCTTCGAGCAATGAACTTCGGGAACAACCCGGTCAGGACCAGAAACTGATTTCCACAGCGCACGTGCAGATAAAACTGATCGTAAGCCGTCGCCCCATTCAGCGCCTCGATGAAATCGACATGGTAGGGAACATCATCCATCGGTAAATCCCCTCGGTGAGATCGCACCCCACTGGCGTGATCGACCAAGGTCGCCGCCACGTAGTCCGTCGCCTCCAGGTGATCGATCCCCGCCTGCCGCAGCGCATGGCGCACCAGCACGTAAAAATAGAGTTCGGGAGAAACCTGAATCGGCTGTTTCAGGTGGAGAAGCGCTTCTAGCAACTTCGGCGATTCCAGGAGCGAATTCAGCGATTTCTCATCACTCAACAAGCGAATAAGCGCTTCGAATTCGGAGACACCAGAGCCAGAGAGAACCTTCGCAATAAAATCGAAATCACGAGGCTGAAGCCGAGCTCGGCAATTTTGCGGAACGGATTGCATACGAATTAGACGGGTGTTGGGCCGTTTTAGTAAGGTCCGAAAGGGAGGTGGCGATTCAGGATAGCCGTTTTTGAAGGGAATCAATCCCTTTTCCATCCCGAATTTCGGGGTGCGATAGCAGAGCGAGCGGGTGGGATTTGTGGAAATTCTGCTACTCGCTCAAGCCTCGTTAGCCGCACGTTCAATCACACTGGTGGCCACGGTCTGCAGGCCGGTGTGCTCAAAGTAGTTCGTGGTCATGTCGAGGAGCGCCCCCAGGTAGTCGAGCTTGTCATCAGAGAACTCGATGAAGTCGTGGAGCTTCCCGATGATGGAGCTACGGTTAAGCCCGGGAGTCGAGGCGAGATCGTTCAATCGACCCGAGGAGGCCTCGAAGGCCTTCTTCACGAATTCTACAGAGCCAAATCCGTCAGGAATAAAGCCTTTGATCCGGCGGAAGGTGGCATTGCCCTCCAATCCATCGCTGGTCAGCTTCTTTACCTGTTCGGAACACTGATCGATAAAGTCCGGGCCGAGCGGAACGATGCCGTCAAAGGCGACAAGCGCGGCCATCCGGATTTTCGCCTCATGGTTGTATTCTCCCAGCGCCTTGGTAAAGCCGCTGATCCCGTCCCCTGGAATGCCGTTGAGTTTCACGTAAGCAAGCAGCTCCGAGACGAGTTTGACGGTTAAGTCAATCGTTTGCGTGGTATCTGCACTGGGAGTGATGCGATCCAGGAACTTCAACAGATTGACCTTGCCAGCCAGTTTATCGGCTAGAGCGGCAGTTCCGAAGAGTTTGTCGGTGCTATCCACGCGTTGATAAATCTTGAAGGCTTTCTGATAGCCGTTGTCTTTCTCTTCATAGAGTTCCACCGCCTTCTTCCGAACATCAGCCAGAAACGCTTCGTCGGTTTCGTTGGTTACCGCGCGCATCAACTCGTTGAAGTCGGTATAATTCTGCCACTCTCCAGGAGCGACGAAGTCGAGCGCCTTGAGGGCTCGTACCGTGATATTCTTTTCCGGGAGCTTATCGACGTAATCATCGATGCTCTTATCTTCGAATAGTCCAAAAAAAGCCATGATAGTGTAGGGGTAGAAGAAGTTTGGTTAGAGTCCGGCGAGAGAATCCAAGCGACAACGCAGCAGCCAGTCCTTCCGATCTTGCTCAGAAAACGCGTCGGATTTCGAGCGAACCTGAACCTGGAATCGATTCCCCACCAGAATCGCGGTGCCAGCTTCTCCGCGCGGCAGCGCCGGATAGCCCGCCACTTGAGTCGTTGAAGCCTTGAATTTCTCTCTTCCCTCTTCATCTTCGGCCAAGTCTGAAATACTGATCGTCGCGACCTCTGTATCCTCCTTTTTCAAGGCAGCTTGGGCAAACCCGGACTTCTCGGTTGTCACCACAACCATATGACCATCACGATCTTCCGGGAAATAGTCATTGAATGTATCTCCTTGAATCAGTTTCGGACCCCCGCCACAGGCGAGAACCAGGAAGACCAGAGCAGACGAGGCGAGAATGAGAAAACGTTGTGAGGGCATAGCGGATGGGGGTGTCAGGGAAAGCAAACTCCAGTCTCTCCGCTTGTCCAGAGATTCTCGAAACTGGTGTTATAGCACTGTTCCCTAGGAAGATCCTCCAGAGCCCCTCCCGTTGCCGATTCCTCAAGCAGTCCATCGGGGCTGCTGCGTTCCCTTCTGGATTTACCTTTTTTTGCAGACGTTTCTTTCAGGTCGATTTGGGCGTTTATTCCCAGCGTTGGGGATCTTGGCCGTTGGGGCCCAAATAGTAATCTAATTGCCTCAATTCTTGAATGACTTCCTGGACACTCTCTATGGGGATGGCTTTGCATCCATTGAGGTGGAATGATCGAACGTTTTCCAATTCGGAGAACGCATTGATGTTCGTGAGCGATCTGCAGAAATTGATAAAGACACTAACAAGTGATTGGTTCGGTTCAGGTTCGCCCCCTTCGTCTTCCAGACTCTGAATTTCATTGCAATGCTCCAATCGAAGGTAGCGCAGGTTACGGTGGTCAGGAATTCCGATGATATTGGAGATCTTGACACCGTCCAGGAAGAGGCAATCCAGATTGGGCAATGCATGCAAATTGACGTAGTCGAAAGTGACCGCGTGGGAGGAATAACCGAAGATCGAGAGACCTCGCAGTCCCGGAAAATTCGCGATTGAATCAAGGGATTCGGTGCGGGGACGATCGAGGTGCAGGAATTCGACTCTTTCGAACGCTTTCGCGCCTGCCATCTTCTCGAGTTCTTCCTCGTCAAAGGAAGAATACATGGAAGAAAGCCAAGTCAGGCTGGTGGAGCGTTCTAGAGTCATGGCTTCGAGAAACTCTTCAGGACGTTCCAGACTGAGATGTTGGAGATGGGGCAGAGCTGAGGCATCAAAAACCTGGGCGTGATCGATTTGCCGAAGATTGGGCAACGTCTTACTCTCCAAGAGATCGCGAACCTTGGCGCGATAGATGTCCCGTTCACCGTCCCGGTTATCGAACCCGTCACCCAGGCCATCCATGCTCATCGAGCAAAGTTTGGGTAGCTGAAAAAGTGGTAGGTCCAGCTTGAGGCTTTCGCTAGGAAGCTGGAGAGAATGGAGGCCTTGTAGCTTGTCAGGATCGAAATTGGTGATGCGTAAACGAGCGCCTCGATCAAAACTCAGCGCCTCCAACCCGGTTAAGTGAGGAATTTCGATCGGGTAGGGACCACCCTCCCGTTGATTCGGGCTGGGGTTTCGAAAGACTCCACGGAGATAGAGCCATTTGACTTGATTCAATTCATCAAGAAAACGGAACGACCGAACCGGAATATCGCCGAAATGAAAATCGAACGTTCTCAGATTCGGTGCCTGACTGAGTGCCGCAAATTGCTCCGCGGTCGGAGGGATGTCCTTGGAATTGGAAAAGCGCCGGATATAAAGACACTCCAACTCTGCGATCTTGGCAACGTCCGCCATCAACTCGCCGTCTTCATAAAACAGAATCGCTTTCGGCTTCAACTGATCCATGTGCGTGACGAAGGGCTTGCTGTGGAGGGCATCGATGGTCATTCCAGAAACGGGGTGAGTGAACTTCTCGGCGAACTCCTCGGTTTCTCCCCAAGCAAGATCCACGGAAACCCCTTCAGGAGCCAGGTTCTCGCTGAGGATTTGTTCATACTTGATGGGGACCCTCTTTCCATTCATGGCTCTGGGGTGGAGGCGAAGACCGATCAATTGTGGGCGTTGCTCACCGCTTTCTTGCGTGATCCGGTAGAGTTTCTTCTTTTCCTTGAGAAGGAGCTTCCATTCTGGAGACCCATCATAGCGCAGTAGAAAATTCGAATGGCGAAGGACTTTTTTGGATGTCGTGCCAATCATCTCATTCCGCTTGATGTTGAGATGTAGCCAAGAACCCACCGGAATAAACCCTTCCCACAAACTCGCCCCAATCCGACGAAAGGCATTGCGAATGCCGACAGCCTCCACTTCATCGTTTGGCAAATCCATGTGAATCCGCACCCATTTCCAATCCGGCGATGGCTGAAATCGCCGCGTTTCCCAGTCTGCGAGAAAGGTTTGGTCAGCGTCGCTCAGTTTGGTCAGCGGAAGCGTGAATCGCTCGCCATCCGCGATCCGAATCAGAGTCACCGCATCGTTTTGGACCGAAACAATGCGCGCCTCGATCTCGCGGCCTTGGATGTCGGTTAGGGTATGTTCTTCGCCTTGAGCCAGGGCACCAAAGAAAAGTCCGTAGGCGCAGATCGCGAGGGTTTTGAGTCGTGTTTGTGCCATTCCGGGTCGATCCTAACCGCTAAATCCATCGACGTGCCATTGTTTTCTACGAGTTGCAGTTCTCCGAGGTTTATTCCTTGACTCCGGAGGGGGTGAAAGAGCTGGAGTTCATTGAGCTGGTTCGGCTGGCGCACCAATCGAATGTTGAGGAAGCGAAGTCCCTACGCAATTAGGCACCGCATCAACGATGGATTCTACGCCTTCCTCCCGAAGCAATGGCTCGTGCGCCTTGCGTCCAAAGGATGCTCTGCGGATCGGATGAACGCTGCAAGTCGAGGGTCCGATCTGGTCAAGGCGCTGGCGGAGGCGGGTCTGTGTGGGTGTCTTCTTAGCTTCACGGTCTTCTGCGCAGAGAGTGGGTGTCGCCGCAGACGTGCCACGCGATCGATAGGATGAGGTGGAAAAAACGATCGACGAACGACCCGTGCGGTGATGCCTTCTACCCCTCACGCTATGAAAATCGTTTGCTCCTTGCTTTTCACCCTCGCCCTCTCCAAAAACTCCTTAAAATGCGAGGAGATCAAATTCACCGTAAGCTTGGTCAAAAATACCTCATTGGATTGATTGAACTACTTTGTTCGATGTGAGTTTGGACGCGAATGATCCGCGAATGGAAACGAATTTCCCGAATTGAGATCTCGATTCGCGCCCATTCCTATAATTCGTGAAAGCGAAGCGCATTCATGTTCCCATTTTTCAAGCGCCTCGCCGGACTACAAATCCGACAGCTTTTTCGACCCTCATGGCATCGAGCGGGATACCACTGACCAACGACGAGGCAGCGGAAACCGTTTCGGGTATCATTGGTCGCAAAGCTCATATATGCGCATATAGTGATACACGTGAAAAGTAATGTTTGGCCGACGAATTTTCGCCTAATCCAACTCTGACAGTCCCCCCAAGATGAAAACCAAATTCTCTGCCCTGTGGATCGCCGCCTCTTTTTTGCCGGTCGCATTATCTTCCGCTGAAGATTCGTTCCGCGGCCCCTTGCCCGAACGCCAGCGTGAAATCATCCACCGTATGGCCGCCGACCACGAAAAAATCCATCGAGAGGTCGAGCTCAACGAGAAAGGCTACACGGCCCGTACCACCTCGGATGACCCCGAGATCGCAGCCCTTTTGAAAGAGCACTTTGCCTACATGAAAAAGCGCATGGGTGCCGGGGCGATGGTGCGTCGTTGGGATCCCGCCTTTGTCGAAATGGTGGAACATCACGACGACATCGAGGTTACCGGAAAGGAGATCGAAAAGGGACTCGAAGTGCGCGTTGTCGGGAAAACGGAAGACGCCATCAACGTCGCGAAAAACCACGCTGAGATTATCAGCGGATTTGTCCGCACCGGAGAAATTCACGAAAAACATCCCAAAGCCCTCCGCTAAAGAAGGTGGCGCAGGCATCCTGTTGGGGTTCGATCGTCAGTCGTTCCTCAGCGATTCTTGGAGGGAACCGACCAAGCCGAAGGTTGGCAAGATTTCCGGACCGAAACGGGTGTTAGGAATATCATGCAGAAACCCCACCGTCGCCAATTCCTCAAGCAGTCCATCGGGGCTGCCGCATTCCCCTTGATCCTTCCCGCCGCCGCCAAGGGTGCGAACGATCGAATTCGAATCGCGATTGCCGGGTTGAACGGGCGCGGCAACGCTCACATGGACGGGTGGGTCGGCTCCGAGAATGTGGAAGTGGCCTATCTGATTGACCCGGACGAAAAAGTGCTGGGTCGGGGGTTAAAACGGTTGGAAGGCAAGGTCGAAGGAACGTATCAAGCCAAGGGCGTGGCGGACATTCGGGAAGCCCTCGCCGATCCGGAACTGGATGCCGTTTCCATCGCGACTCCTAATCACTGGCATTCCCTCATGACGATTTGGGCGGCCCAGGCTGGGAAACACGTCTACGTCGAGAAGCCGATGAGCCACGATGTGGAGGAAGGGCGCATGTGTGTCGAAGCGCAGAAAAAATATGGCGTGGTCATTCAGCACGGAACCCAGAGTCGCAGCAGCTCCGGGATTGCCGGCCTTCATGAGGCGATCCAGGCGGGTCAATTCGGCAAATTGAAGGTTTCCTACGGCTATTGCTGCAAACCTCGCGGCGGGATCGGGGTCAAAGACGCAACCGCTCCGCCGAGCAACCTCAATTGGGATCTCTGGCGCGGACCGGCTCAAACCGAGTACCATCCGAATCTGGTTCACTACAACTGGCACTGGTTCTGGAAAACGGGAAATGGGGACCTGAACAATCAGGGAACCCATCAGCTCGACATCGCGCGCTGGGCTCTCGACACCGAGTTAACGCATCCGACACGAGTGATGGCAATTGGGGGCCGTTTCCAATGGAACGATCAGGGTGAGACCCCAAATACGATGTTTGGCATCGGAGAATATCCCAACGGCCAGTACGCCTTCTTCAACGTCCGCAACGTGAACTACGAAGGCTACCAGCGGCAGGTGGAGAACGAGTATTACTTTGAAGACGGAGGGAAGATTCTCCGGGGACAGTATTACGCTCCGGGAAGCGAAAAAGGAGAGAAAGTGAAACTCCCCGGCGGCAAGGTCACACCGGGTGGAAATTGGAAGAGCTTCATCAGCGCCTGCCGCGAGGGGAAACCGGAGATGGCCAACGGAAATGTCCACGACGCCCACTACGGCTGTGTCCTGGGTCACCTCATGAACAATTCCTATCGCCTCGGTGAAAAAGTCCCCTTCAATGCCAAAGCGGGCAAGTTCGGGGATAACGCAGATGCTGCGGAACACTTCCTGCGCTTGCACGAAATCATGCGCGACGGTGTCGGGGTTCCCGAGAATGGAGCCGAATACACCGTAGGTCCCTGGTTAACCTTCGACCCGAAAACGGAACGTCACACCGGCGATCATGCCGAAGCCGCCAACGCCCTCTTGAAGGATGCCAACCATCAGGATTACGAAATTCCAACCGTTGAGACCGTCTAACGGATGTTTCCTCCAGGTCAGTTTGGGAGATGATTCCCAGCGTTGGGGTTCTTGGCCGTCAGAAAGGAGATCGGTGACGAGGAGGTTGAAGCTCGGAGTGAGTTGGTCTAGCCTCCGATCATGAAAACCGCCATTCTTGCTGTATCCCTTGCTGCTGCCGCCACTCTCATGACCGCTTCGGCAGAACCGCAACCCGTCTATTTCGGCACCGGAGGTAAGGGAGCTGAAGGGATTTATCGGGCGACCTTTAACGCCGCGAACGGGAAATGGTCACCAGCGACGCTGGCTGCAGAGATCGGTTCTCCCGGATTTCTGGCGGCGCATCCTGCGGGAGGGAAGCTCTACGCGGTGGCCCGGTGGGAGGAGGAATCCGGGGTGGTCGGTTACGAGATTCAGCCCGATGGTTCATTGGCCGAATTCACCCGGATGGCGAACCCGGATGGCGGCGGTGCTCACATCGCGGTGCATCCATCGGGCACATTTTTACTCACGGCGCAATACGGTGGTGGATCGACCGCATTATTTCCGCTCGATGACGATGGAAACATGGGAAAGCCGGTGATTCACGAGCACGAAGGCGGCTCGAAAGTGGTGGAGCAGCGACAGGAAGCCCCGCATCCTCATTGGTGTGGATTTTCGCCCGATGCGAATTATGCCTTTGTGCCCGATCTGGGACTGGACCAGATCGTGATCTATAAGGTCGATCCTGACAAACCTGCCATCACGCCCCACGGAGTGGCCCAATCCGTTCCTGGCGGCGGTCCACGCCACATGCGTTTCTCGGTCGATGGTAAGTTCATCTATCTCCTCAACGAGTTGTCTCTCTCCGTGACCACCTTCGCCTGGAACGCCGAGACAGGGACCGCCACCCGTGTCAGCACGACCCCGGCCTTGAGCGAGGAAACCAAGGCAGCGGAGTCCTTCAATTCCGCTGCGGAGATTCTGGTCCATCCCAGTGGCAAGTTCGTCTATTCTTCGAATCGCGGCCACGACTCGGTCACGGTTTACGAGGCCGATCCAGCGACCGGAAAACTGGAGGTGATTCAGGTTCAGCCGATTCGCGGCGCGTTTCCCCGCAACATCAATTTCGATCCAACGGCGACCTGGCTTCTCGCCGCCGGAGCCGATTCCGGCACGGTTGCGGCGCACCGGATTGACCCGGAAACCGGAACCCTCACCTATCAACGCGGAGCCATCATCCAGGTTCCCGCGCCCATCTGCATTCTATTTGCCGAGTAGGCCTTTGGCCCGAAAACGGAACGTCACACCGGCGATCATGCCGAAGCAGAGGAAATCCTTTTCAGCAGCGAAAAAGGGGTAGAACATCGGTGAAGGGAATGATTGGATGACGCCGTCAATCCTGCGGTAATCATGGCGCGAAACAAGAAGAACAACCCATTGGTTGGCCTGATCATTGGGCCGGTTTTAGTCGGACTTTCGGTCATGGTCCTGTGGCAAAATGAACACCGGTTTGATTACCACAAGGCGGCTCGGCAAACGGTAGCGGTGACGGAGGTCGCCGCCCTCCAACCGGAACAGGTGTTCTCCTACACGGGATCCATGGACAAGGACCTCACCCTAGAGGGAAGGTATGTCGACTCATTCAAAGGTTATTTGACCATCCGCAGTCGGGCCGAGATCTATGCCTGGCACGAAGATGAGGACGACGAAGGCCATGTCGAATGGAGGATGCAATGGATGAGTCGGCTGGAGAGCAACGAGCGGAACCAGGGAATCACCAAACAGCTATCTTCAAACACCTACCTCCCGGCTGCTTTTTACGTCAGCGATCTCACGATCAACACGAAGCAGTTAGGATTTGTCGATCGTTTCGAGAGCATCGCGCCCAGTTCCCTCAGGTTGAGCGCAGTCGGCCAAGAAAGCGGCCTGGAAACTGACGAAGACTACTTCTACCTGAACAAGGGCAAGGAAGATCAGCTCGGGGACGAACGGATATCCTACCGGGGACTTCCCGTTCCCGCCGTCGCTACCTACTTCGGGAAATACGGAAACGAGGAAGCGATCGCACATGAAGTCGTGACGCGGGAAGGATTGGTCAGTGCGATCATCCAAGATACCGGACTGCTCCATCATTTGGTTGCGGGCGAGCGGGACGGGGCGCTGTTCACCATGAAGGCACATCTGCAGCGGGTGAAGATGATCGTCAGGGCGGTTGGAACGGCAGCGAACTGCTTCGGGTGGATGATTTTTTTCAGCGTTTTCACGCGTCTGCTGATTCACGTCCCCTTGGTGGGGCCGTTGCTCCAAGGTGGAGTCGCCCTGTTGGGGCTCGTGCTCGGATTGGTGGTCAGTGTGCTTACCATTGTCGCCGGCTTCCTAACTCACCAACCGTGGATCCTCCTTGCGATCGCCTTGGGGGCTGGCAGTTTGATTGTTCTGCTGCGCCGGAACGCCCGGCGCTCCCAGAATGCGCAGCGCTCTAGTCTGGAGGCTCAGTTGGGCGAGACCTTGACTCCAGAGCGAGTGAAAGAGCTGGAGTTCATTGAACTGGTTCGGCTGGCGGAGGTGGACGACCAGTCGAATGTTGAGGAAGCGAAGTACTTACGCAATTGGGCAACGCATCATGGATGGGACGAAGCGAAGATCGAGCACCTGCTCCAGCGTGCGAAGCTCGATTCCTCCGCAGGACCGGCACCCGGCGATTCGCGAAGCCACTTGCTCCAACTCATCCAGTTGGCGATGGCCGACGGAGACCTGGATGAGAAGGAGATGAAGACCATTCGAAAGGCAGCCCGGGACGTCGGTTGCAAACGCGGGGAACTCTCGCGGTTGATCGGACAAGCGCAGCACGCTTAGGAACGGCGCAGGAATCACTTCCGATGAAATTTGCGCCGAAACTTTTCTCAGCACCAAGGCGGAATCGACCGGAGCGTAGTGAACTACG
>CAYGQD010000177.1:0-15183 GCA_964351855.1 uncultured Verrucomicrobiales bacterium | reverse complement strand
TTGGCCGAATCCCCGATTTTCGGAGCCGGGCGGGCGAAGTTCGACAGGCTCCTAGCCCGGCGTTCATCGCAAAATTCCGCACCGGAATCGCATCTGGAGGAAACGCGATGCGAAGGGAAGGGTTCGCGTAAAATCCACCGGAGCGCGAAGCTTGGGTCGAAGCGTTTTTGGTCCCCACGTGAAGGGCTTCCTTCAATCCTTGTGCAATCTCCTGGCTCGTCAATCCACCGCCTCGATTGGCGGAAACCGTTTCCAGAATCTGGCCGATTTGTTCGGGTGAGGTTTCGCAGCTGGTGGCGAGGAACGAGACGCTGGCGAGAACGAGGCAATATCGGATGCGCGTGAGGGTCTTCATTCCAGAGGTTTCGGCGCGCTCAAAACGAATTTCAACGGAAAGTCGCGGGCTACGGCGCGTCGGACTTGGCCAGGCAGTAGAGTTTCTCCCGGCGCTCGTCTCCCTCGTATTCCGCCACCCGCAGATAAATCTCGCCGCCGCAGATGGCGGGCGTGGAGTAGATTTCGTCTCCGAGCCGGTTCTTGGCCAGGATTTCGAAGTTCTCCGGATCGGCGCGATAGACAAAGACATCGCCGGATTCGTTCGCCGCATAAATCACTTCGCCCACCAGAACGGGAGACGAGCTGAAGGTCCCGCCGAGCCGCTCTTTCCAGATTTCTTCGCCAGTCGCCGCGTTCCAGCACACCGCGATCCCTGCATCCATGACTCCGTAAAGGTAGCCGTCCTTCACCAGCATGGAAGGGACGTAAACCCGCTCTTTCGATTCCCAAACCACCTTGCCGGATCCATCAGCCGCTACTGCGGAAACGTGATTCTTTGGATAGCCGCCGCTGGTGAAGACGTGTTGGCCATCGGTGACCGTGGAGGTGACGCATTCGGTCGTCGCGCCATCGATCTCCCAGATTTTCTCGCCGGTCAGGGGGTCGAAGCTGGAAACCAAATCGCAACCGGTGAAGACCAGCTGGGTTTTCCCTGCGGCCTTCAATATTATAGGCGAGGCGTAGTTGGGCACCTTGGGTCGTTCTACCTTCCAGACAATCTCTCCCGTCTTTCGGTCCAAGCCACAAATCGCTCCTTTGCCACTTTTGTTGTCGGCAGAGACGATCACAAGCGATTCATAAATCGCGGGCGATGCGCCGTAACCTTGATGGACCTTGTAGTCGGCGATCTTCGTCTGCCAAAGTTGCTTCCCGGAAAGATCCAGCGCGGTGGCATAGACCGCTTCGTCGTTGAAAAAGCTGATGAAGAGACGCTCGCCATCGCAGGCCAGACTGGAAGACGCCTGACTCGCCTTCTTGTTCGCCTTTTTCGGCCAGCCACCTTCATGAACCACGGTTTCCCAGAGTAGCTGGCCGGTCTTGCGATCCAGAGAACGTACGGACTGGGTTTCCTTTTCGGGATCGGCGGCCGCAAGAAAGACCTGATCACCCACCACCGTCGCCGAACCATGGCCGCGTCCCGGGATCTCCGCCACCCAACGCACGTTCTCCGTCGCGCTGAAGCTGACCGGCGGTGATTGGTTCGGGTCCGCATGTCCGTCCCGCATTGGTCCCCGCCACCAAGGCCAGTCATCCGCCATCGCAGGGGAGGGGAGAAGGGTGAAGGCGAGAACGAGAGCGAAGAGAGAACGGGGCATCGGAGTGTGGGGTTGAGAGAGAACGAACGCGATGGCTTCAATGCACGGGGCACTGATTGATCGCGGTGAAGAAATCATTCCCTTTGTTATCGATCAAGATGAAGGCGGGGAAGTTTTCGACCCGGATTTTCCAGACGGCTTCCATACCCAGCTCAGGATATTCCAAGACCTCCTGGGAGCGAATGTGTTCCTTGGCCAGAAGCGCGGCAGGACCACCGGCGGAACCGAGATAAAAGCCGCCGTGTTTGTGGCAGGCATCGGTAACCTGCTGAGAGCGATTGCCTTTTGCCAGCATCACCATAGAGCCACCGTGCGATTGAAAGAGATCGACGTAGCCATCCATGCGACCCGCCGTCGTCGGACCAAAGGAGCCTGATGCATAACCTGCCGGTGTTTTGGCCGGTCCTGCATAATACACCGGATACTGCTTGAGGTAGTCGGGAAGTTCGCCGGTGGTTTCGAGCCGTTCTTTGAGTTTCGCATGGGCGATGTCGCGCGCCACGATGATCGTGCCGCTCAAAGAAAGCGCCGTGGTGACGGGATAGCGCGAGAGCGTCTCCAAGGTGGCGGCCATGCCTTGATCGAGATCGATCTTCACCCCGTTGAATTTCCAGTCGCGATACTTGTCCGGAATGAAGCGGCCCGGGTTTTGCTCCAGCTTTTCCAGGAAAATGCCGTCCTTCGTGATCTTCGCCTTGGCCTGGCGATCTGCGGAACAGGAGACGCCGATCCCGACCGGGCAAGATGCTCCGTGGCGTGGCATCCGAATCACCCGAACATCCAGCGCATAATACTTCCCCCCAAACTGAGCGCCAATCCCGATCTCCCGAGCGATCGCCAGAAACTCCTTCTCCAGCTCCAGATCGCGGAAAGAGCGCCCATACTCGTTCCCTGTCGTAGGCAGCGAATCATAATACCGCGTCGAAGCCATCTTCACCGTCTTGAGACACGCCTCCGCCGAAGTTCCGCCAATCACAAACGCCAAGTGATAAGGCGGACAAGCCGAGGTCCCGAGGGAGCGCATTTTCTCAATCGCAAACTCCCGCAGTTTCGCCGGATTCAGCAACGCTTTCGTCTCTTGATAGAGAAAGGTCTTGTTGGCGGATCCACCGCCCTTGCTCACAAAGAGAAACTTGTAGGCATCGCCTTCCTCCGCGTAGAGATCGATCTGAGCCGGGAGATTCGTCTTCGTGTTCGCTTCCTCGAACATCGTCAACGGCGCAGTCTGGGAATAGCGCAAATTCTCCTCGGTGTAAGTCTTGTGAATGCCTTTCGAGAGCCACTCCGCGTCATTCGTGCCGGTCCAGACTTGTTGGCCTTTCTTCCCGATCACCGTGGCCGTTCCCGTATCCTGACAGTTGGGGAGAATGCCGTTCGCCGCGATCTCTGCATTCTTCAGCAACATCAGCGCGACCATCCGATCGTTGTCCGTCGCCTCGGGATCTTCCAGAATCGCCGCGACTTGAGCCAGGTGACTGGCTCGCAACGTGAAATTGATCGCCTTAAACGCCTCGTTTGCCAGGAGGCTCAACGCTTCGGGCGCGACCTTCAGCACCGGCTGCCCTTCGAACTCGCTCAAGGAAACGTGATCGGAGCTGATCTGGACATACTCCGTCTCATCCGGACCGAGGGGAAAAAGCTCCTGATAGTGGAATGGTTTTTCGGACATACGGAAGCACTAAGATGGTTCTTCGAACCTGGCAAGTAACCAACAGACATCGGAAAGTCGATTCAGGTACTGGAGAATCGCCAGATTTTCGATCTCGCCGGACTCCAATAGCCCCGCCACGCTCCGTTCGCCCCGCCGACACACCGTCCGCGCTAGATCCAGCGCCGCGCCAGCCGCAGAACCCGCAGCCCCCGGCACCGCCCACTTCATGAAGCTGACCTCGTGCTCCACCTCCAGCTCCGTGACCCAGCCATTGAGCTTCTCCACCATCTCCGCAGAAACGTCTTGAAACCCTTTCTCCCGATACTGATCCCGATCCTCCGCCAGGGTTGCCAGCTCTCCCATGATCACCACCAAATCCGCCTGCGCCTCGGTGATCCGAGTTTTCACCAGCTCCTTGGTCGTCGAGACCCGTGCTGTCCCCAAAACCGCATTCAGCTCATCCAGATGACCGTTCGTCTCGACCCGTGGATGCGTTTTCGACACCCGGCGTCCGAACATCAATCCGGTCTCCCCTGCGTCTCCTGTTTTTGTGGCAATGGACATGGTATTTTCGGGATCAGCGCTCGAACATTTGGCAAGCTGATCGATCGCACCAGCGCACGATTCCGCCTCGCATTCAAACCTTGGTCGAAGAATTTCTCGCAGCGAGCGCATCCGTCCCGGAAACAGTTCGTGAATCTCGTTCCCTTTCGTGATAAATCGGAGGAAACCCATCATGAGCTCATCCAACGATCCCTTTGAAGAAGCCCGTCGCGAATCCGGGGTGCTGCGTTGCCCGTTTCAGGGCGAAGAATTGCCGATGATCCTGCGCCATGCGGATGTCCAGCGCGCCGCGAAAGACTGGGATACCTTCAGCTCCGATGCGCCCTTTCGCGTCCCCATCCCGTCCGAGGAAAACTTGCGGACGATGAGGCAGCTACCGATCGAAACGAATCCGCCGGAACACACCGAGTATCGCGCCATCGTCGAACCGTTTTTCAAACGCTCCCGAACGCCGGAAGTGGTCGGGCGAGTCGCCGCCATGATGGATCGCTTGCTGGCTGAAGCGCTGGAGCGGGAATCGACCGAAGTCGTGAGCGAGTTCGCCCTTCCGGTTCAGTGCCACGCCCTGACCTACCTTCTCAACGTCAGCGAAGACGAAGCGGAGCGATGGATCGGCTGGGGCATCCACGTCTTTGATAAGGAAGGTGGCACGGAAGGTCAGCTCGACACCACTCTGGAAGACTACCTCCAAGAGCGCTTCGACCGCGCCCTGCTGGAGCCCGGCGAAGACTTCTTCAGCGCCCTCACCCGGGCCACCTACCAGGGCCAGCCTCTGACCCGCGATGAGATGATGGGCTTTGCGAACCTCATTTTTTATGTTTGGGGGTACACCGTGATCTACACCATCTCCTCCATCTTCGCCCACATCGCGGAGAACCCGGACGCCCTGGAATTCCTCCGGGAAACCCCCAAGCGCATCACCAACGCGACCGAAGAATTCTTCCGCGTCATCTCACCCCTCACCCACATCGGTCGAGTTTGTCCGGTAGAGACCGATGTTCTTGGCGAAACCGTGCCGCCGGATGGCCGGGTCTCCCTCTGCTGGGCTTCCGCGAACCGCGACGAAACCGTTTTCGAATCGCCCGAAGAAGTCCGCCTCGACCGCAAACCGAATCCCCACGTTGCCTTCGGTGCCGGAGCCCACTTCTGTCTCGGTGCCGCCCATGCCAGGATGCTGGTGAAGACGTTGTTGCAGAAACTTTGTGAGCAGGTGGGGAGCGTCGAGTTGATCGAGGCTCAGAAACATGTCGAGAACGAAGCGCGGTTTCGGCGGGAAGTGGGGTATGACGCCCTAAGGGTGGCGGTCAGTGGCCGTTGATGAATCACAAAGGAGGTTAGGAGCCGCGCGGGCACCTTTCCGCAGCGACGCACTCAACTCTGCCTTCCGAGTCGTCGCCGCGCGCACCTGTCCGCATCGTGGGAGAACGTGCCTGCGCGATGCCAAAACGTCCCGTTTACGAGAATGATCATCAACGATGAGAAAAAGAATCCTACGCTCGCAAGATTGTTTGTCACCGTTGCAAGATTTGACGTCCTCGTCTGGGCCGGCGACGTTCTCCTGTGGGACGATGATGTTCTTGGAGTGGGAAAGGAGATGACTTTCTAAGGCACCTTCGCGGTTGATATCGCCGATAAATAGCGATTTAACAGTTGGGCACCACAAGGATGCAACGAATCTGCAAATTGATAGTAATCGATGAACAGCGATTTTAGGACAAAAGTAAAACAGTTGGAGGAAATCCTTGGGCCGTATGATGTCACCACTGAATACGATGAGGATTGCATCAATTTCAATTTTCGCTTCGAAAGTGTTTTTCATCAATTCTACATTTTCGGTTCATCGAAGTTCTTACTCGCCTACCAAGCCAATATTCGACCAATCGCGGGAACGTGGCTTCCCATGTTCGAAGCGAGTTGCGAGTTTTCGGACCTATCGATTATTGAGTTTCCGAACGAAGGACTCCTCGTCAATTTCTTGAATGCCGATAGCAAGCCCAAATTTAGGATCGTGGTGAAAGATGAAAATCGTGGGCTGTCGATCAATCCCATTTGCGAGGTTTAGATTTCCGCGCCCCCCCCCGAAGAGCGATGGCGAGAGAACAAGCCGTTTCGATGATGCAAAGACTAGCCTGCCCTATTCAATCGCCAGCTGACTTCATGAATAAGGCTTGATTTTGAGTATCAATCGAAGGAATCCGAGGGCAATTGACCCACTCGTGCGTAGGTTGGACATTCCTGTCCGACTGCGGAGGCTTGGTGCAGAGCCGTGCGATGTCGGACAGGAATGTCCAACCTACTATCCCCGTTCCCGCTCGGTGGTTTGCGAAAATTTTCTCTCCCCAGACTGTCCAATTTCCCCCATCGCGTCCCTATTCTTTCCGTGGAACCTCATTCACCGTCAGATTCTCCGGTCAAGATGGAGGCGTTTATTGAGCTATTGACCCGGCATGATGCGGGGTTGACGGCTTATGTGATGAGTTTGGTGCCTTCGGCGAGTGATGCTCAGGATATTCTGCAGGAGACGAAAGTGGCGCTCTGGCGGTCGTTCGAGAAGTTTGAGCCGGGGACGAATTTTGGGGCGTGGGCGCGGAAGACGGCGCTGCATCGGGTGCTGGATTATCGGAAGCGGAAGGGGAGGGAGGGCAAGCGGCTGTGGTTTACGGATGAGTGTTATGAGCGGCTGGCGGAGGAGTATGAGGTGGATCCGGAGGTGCGGGAGCAGCGGAGTCATCGGCTGCGGGATTGCATCGGGAAGCTGCAGCCGCAGCATCGGGAGATTTTGATTTTGCGGTATTTTCGGGAGGCGTCGATCGAGGATGTAGCGGCGCGGGTGGAGCGGACGGTGGAGGCGACGTATCGCGTCTTGAGTCGGATTCGATTGGCGCTGCGCAAGTGCATGATTCCAGAGACAAATTCCGAGCAAGCATGACGACCGAGCGAGAGCAGCAGTTAGCGGAGTGGATCGAGCGCCGCTTGAACGAGACGATTTCCGAGGCGGAGTTCGCGGAACTGGAGACGGCGTTGCTGGAGGATGGGGAGGCGCGGCGGCTCTTTCTGGACCTGACCCATCAGCATGCGAGCCTACAAATGATGGGTGATTCTCTGATGGAAGAGGAGCTGCATGCGGCGCTACCAGGGAAGGGGCGAGTGCCGATGTGGGGGATGGGTGCGGCCGCCGCATTGGTGCTGGGAATGATCGGCTGGAGCCTGCTTTCCGGGCCCAAGGTGGTCGCGACGCTGGTTTCGAGCGAGCATGCGGCCTGGGAGAGTTCCCTGCCGACGACACCAAATGCGGATTTAGCGCCGGGGTTTTTGAAGCTCAAGTCGGGCGTGGCGACGATTCGGTTTCGATCCGGAGCGGTGGTGATTTTGGAAGCGCCGGCGCATTTGGTGCTGGAAACCCCGATGCGGGGGCGGCTCTTGGCGGGATCGGCGGTAATCGATGTGCCGGAATCAGCGATCGGGTTCGTCATGGAGACGCCGGATGGGTTTGCCGTGGATCACGGGACGCAGTTCGCGGTTTCGGTGAATGCAGAGGGAGGAAAGTCGGAGTTTGAAGTGCTTTCCGGGGAGATTTCCGTGCATCATCCGGAGTCTGGGGATGTGTTGTGGCTGAACGGGAAGGAAGCGGCGATGATTGGGGCCGACGGATTGGGGGCAATCAGCGAACGGGGCCCGGAGACCGCGATTTCGCGGAAGAGTTCGATGCTGCGGATTGGGACCGATGGCCGGGAGACCTCGATCATTCAGAACAACGAACCGGAGTTTCTCCACCCGGATTTCCTGATGGCGAAGGAGAGCGCGAGCAACGAGGTTTATCGGCGGCGGGCGCTGTTCGCTTTCGACGTTTCGGAGATCGATCTCGGCAAGATTCGCTCCGCGCGGATTCGGCTGAACCAGGTTCCAAGCGGGCTGGGCTTTGCGGCGCGGCTTCCGGAGACGAACGTGTTCGCGATTTATGGACTGGTGGATGAGGCGGCGGAGGGCTGGAGCACGGAGGCGCTGAAGTGGGAGGATGCGCCGGGGCTGGATCAGTGTCGTTTGCTCGGGAAGTTCGAGGTGCCGCGGAGCTTGCAGACGGGGAGTTTCGGGATCGAGACGGCGGAATTGGTTGAGTTTTTAGCGGTGGACACCACCGGAATCGCCAGCTTCATCCTGACTCGGGTGACCGATGAGGAGAAGGGGAGCGGGCTGGTCCACGCCTTTGCCAGCCATCAGCATCCGGAGGCCTCCGGACCTGCTCTGGAAATCGAGTTTCAGTAACCACGCATTCGTATGATCCAAAAAACCACCATCCTCCTGGCCACGCTTTTCTGCATGGCCCGACCGGGTTTCTCCCAAGAATCCTACAGTGGCATTTACCCTCATCTGGCTTCGTTCAACGACGAGAACGAGTGCGGAACCGGTGCGGTCGTTCCGTGGGCGAATCGGCTCTGGGTCATCACCTATGCGCCTCACATGCCGAAGGGTTCCTCGGACAAACTCTACGAGATCACGCCCGATCTTGAGCTAATCGTGCGGCCGGAATCGATCGGTGGGACCCCGGCGAACCGGATGATTCACCGGGAGTCGAACCAGCTGTTCATCGGGCCGTATGCGATCGATGCCGAAGGAACGGTGCGGGTGATTCCGTATTCCGAAATGCTGGGACGGCCCACCGGAAACGCACGGCATCTGACCGATCCGGCGGGAAAAATCTACTACGCCACGATGGAGGAAGGGCTCTACGAAGTGGACGTCGAGACCCTGAAGGTGACCGAAATTTACGCGGACAATCACGCGAAGCGCGAGCCGCAGGCCGGGCTGCCGGGCTACCACGGAAAGGGGCTGTATTCCGGCCACGGGCGGCTGATTTATGCGAACAACGGCGAGAAAAGCCCGGAAGCGATGAAGAATCCGCTGACGGAATCCGGCGTCTTGGCGGAATGGGATGGGACGGACTGGAGCGTGGTCCAGCGTAATCAGTTTACCGAGGTGACCGGGCCGGGCGGGATCTACGGGAACGAGAATCCGGACAAGGACCCCGTCTGGGCGGTGGGTTGGGATGCGCGCTCGCTGATTTTGAAGCTGCGTGACGCGGACGGATGGCAGAAGTTTCGGCTCCCGAAAGCGAGCCACAGTTACGATGGAGCGCACGGGTGGAACACGGAATGGCCGCGGATCCGCGAGATCGGCGAGGAGGATCTCCTCATGACGATGCACGGGATGTTCTGGCGGTTCCCGAAGACGTTTTCTGCGGCGAACACGGCGGGAATCGCCCCGCGCTCGACCTATCTCAAGGTGATCGGCGACTTCTGCCAGTGGCAGGATCGGATCGTGCTTGGCTGCGATGACACCGCCAAGAGTGAGTTCCTCAACAAACGACGGGCCAAGGGAGAAATTGCCGGGCCGCAATCGCAGTCGAACCTCTGGTTCATCGAACCGGAGAAGCTGGATCAGTTGGGGCCGGTCTTGGGGCGGGGCGCGGTTTGGCTGGAGGACGAAGTCGCGGCGAACGAGCCTTCGGATGCGTTCCTGATGTCGGGCTTCACCAAACGCGCGGTGCATCTGTCGACCGATGCGAAAACGACGATGCGCTTTGAGATTGATGCGAAGGGGACAGGCGAGTGGACGCTGCTTTCGGAAGTGGAAGTGGACGGGTATCATTGGCACGCGTTCCCTGGATCGCTCGATGCGACATGGATTCGGCTGCGGTCATCGGCTCCGCTCGGGAACGCGACGGCTTGGTTTCAGTTGGCCGGGGGTGATGAACGAGCGGCGGGAGGAGCGGTTCCACCAAAGTTTGCTGGAATCGCCAAACCTGGAGACGAAGGGACGATCGGCGGATTGATTCGCGCTCGGGGCGGCAACCAGCGCACCCTGCAACTGGCAGCGGCCAACGCCGATGGAAAAGTCGCCAACTACATCCTCGATGCGGAGATGAATCTGAAGGCAGATGGGGATGACACGGCCTGGAAGTGGCTTCAGGAGCACGCTGCGATTCCCGCGAGAGACGGGGTTCTGGAAGTGGACGAGGCATCCGTCATTTACACCGACGACCAGGGGAAACGCTTCCGATTGCCGAAGAACCCGGAGTTCGTCGAGCCCGGACCGCTCGGATTCGGGCGGGTCTGCCGAGAAGTCGCCACCGAGCGGGATCTCTTCAACTGTCACGGGACGTTCTACGAATTGCCCGCAGAGAACGCGGCAGGATTTGGCCGAGTCCGGCCCGTAACCACTCACAACCTGAAGATCCACGACTACTGCAGCTACCGCGGGCTCTTCGTCATCTCCGGACTGAATCTGGAAACGGCAGCAGACAATCGCCACATCATCCGCAGCGAAGATGGCAAAGCGGCGGTGTGGGTGGGAGCGATCGACGACATCTGGGAACTCGGCAAGCCGGTCGGCATCGGAGGACCCTGGCTCGAAACGAACGTCGCCGCCGGCGAAGTCTCCGATCCCTACCTCATGACGGGTTACGACCGAAAAACGCTCAGCCTGTCGGCAACCGCCCCCACTACAATCATCGCGGAAATCGACCTCAGCGGAATGGGGCTCTGGAAACCCTGGAAGGCCTACGAACTGAAGGCCGATCAAGCGGTCGAAGAAACCTTCCCCCCGGAATTCCAAGCCTACTGGATCCGGTTCCGCAGCTCAGGGCCGACCGAGGTCTCCGCGCAGCTGCGCTACGAGTGAACCGGCAGGTTGATTCGTTTATTGTTTATTCGGCCTCAGACAAGTCGTCTGCACGATCGAAAAGATGAATGCCTACAGCTCAGAAGTCGGTGTTTAGTGTTTAATCCATTACGATAATCTAACAGGCTCTGTTCCTAGGGTATCCCGTCCAGCAGACTGTGTATTAAGGATGCCGAATTTTCCTCAAGTTCAAGGCGCGAGGAAGGAACGAAGCGGGCTTCGTGACTGACGAGCAACGCAGAAATTGTGGGAAAGGCGGTATTCATCCGAACCCAACCGCCTGGCGGCAAAAATATCAAAACCTCTAAAATAACCGGAATGCGCAGTCCGTTGGACGGGATACACTAGCGTTGGGAAAGTTCGCGAAAATATGCCTTAACAAATGCAAGCCCGGTCGAAAGGCTAGGAGAGCCGATCTGATCGTCGATTCGATTTGCTTCATAGGTTGGAAACTCAACGATTCTAAGTCGCTTCTTAAAGGCGCGAATGGTGCTCTGATACTCTATCGTGTAGCCCTCGCCATCAGGTTGAATTTCCTTCCAAGCTTTGCGGCTGATTGCGCGATAACCATTAATGGAATCGGTCACGAATTCACCACGGTTCCAAGTCCAATTGGCGATAATGTTAAAAAAATTGTTGGCCCATTTCCTCCACTTGAGAAAATCTTCATCTTCTTCGTTATGAGCGTCCTTGGTCATCCGTGTCGCAATCACCATATCGGCACCATTCTCAAAGTGAATTCGGAATTTTCCCAAGTCGGCAGCGTCTTCATTGCCATCCGGACTGTAAAAAAGTAAAGCATCTCCAGAGGCCTTGGCAAAAGCCACCCGAAACGCTTCTCCGCGCCCCCTTTTATCCTGGCCGTGAACGGATATACCATGCTCTTCGAAAAACTCGAGAGTGCCATCATTAGAACCTCCGTCCACGGCAAATACTTCTTCGAACTGAGAAAGTTCTCCCTGGATATTGGGCCAGAGACTCTTCAATCCTGTGATCTCGTTAAAGGTTAAAAACACCAGGCTCATCTTGACGGAGCTAGTCATGACTTTAAATATTCTCTATAGGTAATTTCGATAGCTTCCTGCATAGGAGAAACCCTATCCCAACCAAGATTTCTGAGTTTATTGCTATCGACTAGCTTTTGCATCATACCATCGGGCTTGGTACGATCGAAATCAAAGCTCCCATCGTAATTCAGAGTCTTTGCCACCAACTGAGCAAGTTCGAAAATGGTGTGATCAACACCCGTCCCAATATTGATGGGCTCCGACCCTACGTAGTTTTCCAGGAGAAAGACAATTGCGTCCGCACAATCATCGCTAAGCATGAACTCTCTGCGAGGGGTCCCGCTTCCCCAAAGAGTAATCGATTTATGGTTGTTGCGCATCGCCGTATGAATCTTATGAATCAAAGCGGGTAGCAGATGGCTGGTAACTGGATCGTAGTTGTCACCAGGGCCGAATAAGTTGCAGGGAATGACGGAGAAGAAATTACAACCGTATTGTTGTTGATAGAGAGAACAGGCGGCTATCCCGGTAAGCTTGGCCAGGGCATAACCCATATTTGTTGGCTCCAGAGGCGATGTCATCAAGGATTCCACCTTCAGCGGATTCGGGGCAGACTTGGGGTAGATACAAGAGCTTGCGGTGAAAAGAAGTTTTTCGACATCGGCAAGCCTGGAGCCTTCGATGACATTGTTTTGAATCTGTAGATTTTCATACAGAAACTCAGCTGGAGCTTGAATATTAGCCTGAATCCCTCCAACCCTAGCTGCAGTGAGAAGAACACAGGTTGGCTTCTCATCGGCTAAGAATTGAAACGTTTGACCTTGGTTGAGAAGGTCAACTTCTGAACGGGGCACGCAAATTATGTTGCTATAGCCGCTAGCTTTGAGTCTCCGAACGACCGCTGACCCCAAAAGCCCACCGTGCCCCGCTACGTAAATTTTTGAATCTTTGTTCAAGGAGTGTTCTGAGAAAGTTCTTCAGTTTTCGAGTTTGAACCTGAAATACATTGCTTAAAGAGCAGTCCGGTAAAGCGTAAAGCTAATACAAAGCGATTTCTCTTGTGAGAACGGTCAACAAGGGAGATCTTTTCTCTGGTGGGAATCTCAACAACGCGGCGGTCAGTTGCTAAAGCTTTCATGGTCATTTCAAACAGCGCGCTCTCTCCGGGATTGGTCAGGTGCAATTGGCGAAGGAAGTCTTTGTGAAAGGCCCTGAAAAAATTATTGGAATCGGTAACGTTACGACGGTAGACCAGCGAAAGGACGAAGTTGAAAAGCCGGTTTCCAAGCGACCGGTAGGAGAGCGGTCGAGTGGAATCGCGACTTCCTTCCGGGTGGAAACGGCTGGCAATCACCAAATCCGCCCCCTGGCGGAGCCGGACAAGGAGTTTGCCGATGTCTTGCGTGTCGTTTGAACCATCGGCCCCCATGATGACGATGTTTGCATTTTGAGCAGCTTCCACAGCCTTGCGAACCGAATCTCCTTTGCCGCCTTTGACATGTAATACCTTAAATCCCTTACTCTGAAAGAATGCCGGTGCCTCGGTCTCGTCAGAGGCTTCGACAAAAATGAATTCCTGAAAACTCGCCAGCGGCAAACTATCGTAGATCGAGATCGCGGCCGTCCCATCCCCATTGGAAAGTAGAACCAGGGTGCTTTTATCCTTATTGGTCACCGCCTTGCCATGGAAATAATCATCAAACTTGGCTACAATATAGTCCTTTTCGGATTCCGAAAGGTCCTGGTGGCACGCGACGTAAAACCCGTTATCGTTAATCTTTTTGGCTTCGGGGTAGTCATCCTCGACAATACCCAAATCATTCGTGTAGTAGGGCTGATTGGTGAGAGGAAGCATGTCTCGCGTTTCGATGCCGACCGATTCTAGATAGTTGACAAATTTCTCCTTCTTCTCGTGTTGCAAAACGATGGGAAACATCATGAAAGAATGGTCGGACTCAGGTCGAATCGTCGGCAACTGGATGCGGTCGTTCAGGTAGGACAATTTCTCCATCAGAAAATGGGCATTGGCCCGCCTCCGGATCATCATCTCTTCATGGTCCTCAATTTGAGCGAGACCAAGAGCCCCTTCCAATTCTGTTACTCGAAAACTGTAGCCCATTTGGACGAAACTGAAGCGGCGCTTCACAATCATTTCCATCTCCTCCTTGGATTTGTTTTTGTCGTCGTCGATATTCAAATAGATAGAGTCCCTGCCATGATTCATCAGAGAGCGGATGTTGACTGCAAGATCAGCCTCATTGGTGGTGCATAGACCTCCAATTCCAGTGATCAAAATATGGGCGACATAGGTCGAAAAGCAGCCGACGTCCCCAAATGATCCAACAGACTGCCCCTTATATTTTGCGAACATCGTTTCGCAGGAATCCTCGATAACGCGCAGATCGTGCTTGTTAGCGATCACCATGATTGGATCCATGTCGCAAGGACAGCCAAAAAGGTGAACGGGTATGATTGCTCGGGTCCGGGGAGTGATGGCTTCTTCGATAAGATCCGGGTTGAGTTCGTAATAGACAGGGTCTACGTCTACGAGAACGGGTTTCATATTGAGCTGGAGCACAATATTCGATGTCGCCACAAAAGTGACGGCGGGAACGATGACTTCATCGCCATCTTTCCAGCCATATTTGTTCTTCAACGCGGCTAAGCCAATCAATAGCGCACAAGTCCCGCTGGCGGTCATGACCCCGTGACGACTGTCGTGTTTCGCTGCAAAAATTCGTTCGAATTTCTGTGTGAAAGGACCATAGGATAGACGTTCGGAATCAAGAACCTGATTCACGTAGGAGCGAGCCTTGTCAGAAGTTTTAAAAGTACCAACGCCAATCATGAATTCAGTCTAGCTTATTTCAAAAATGCTGAGTTTTTCAAAGGTTTATCGGAGGCTAAATCGATGCCAAGGCAAGCTCGGGTGTTTCGGCAATTTGAAGGCAAGACGCTGAGGACGACTCGGTTCCTTGAAAGTCGATGGAGTCAAGAGAAAAATGGTTAGGGGAGGGGAGTGGGGATTAGGCGATTCGTTTTTTCGGCGAGAGCGGTGCTTGGTCAAATGGATTTTCGGTCTCTAAGCCCTGATTCGTGAAGGCGCAAGGGTGGGCAGAGGGCCGAAGTAAACTTACGAATTTCATGTCAGGGCAGGCTTCGCTTTTCGTGGGGTTTGCGGATGGTTTGTACGATCGAAAACACGATCGACCCCCAGAAAAACAGCCAATAATCATTCGGCTGCCAGAGGAGAACGGATTCCTTTTCATGGGCGAGGAGCGTCGATTCAAAAAACAGCGCGATCCCCGCCATCGTCATCCAGGACGTTGCGAGGAGGAACCGGTTATCCTGAGTCTTCCACCACAACCAAAGCGGCCACCCCCAAGCCGTCCCCACCATCCCCAGCATCAGCAACAGCCCGACGATTCCGCCAAAATAAAGCGCGGAGAGGTAGATGTTGTGGCAACTGCGGGTGCCCTTGGCGAGGTGAGCATCTTGGGGATCAAACAGGTCCTCTGACACCTCGATGTAAATCTTCTGCTCTCCGGCGAAGCCGTGGCCGAAAAGGGGGCGTTCGCGAGCTTTGGCCAGATAAGCCTTCCAAATCGTCACCCGCCCTCCCGTCGAGCGC
>CAYGQD010000176.1:10109-15304 GCA_964351855.1 uncultured Verrucomicrobiales bacterium | reverse complement strand
CGTCAAGGTCATAGACTTGGCCCGTGTAGACGAAGGTGGTGTTCCCCGCCCAGGGAGGAGATTGATTGGTCTGCCCGAAGTCGATGCCGAGCTGGACGCCTTCGTTACCCGGGTTCGGAGTCGTCGTGTCAATATTTCCGGGCAATCGCCCCACCAGCAGTCCGGGGATGTAAGCGAACAGTTCCGTGTTGTTACTTTCAACGGCCCCTTCCACCCTGACATCACCGGCACCGACCACGCTCAGGCTGGAAACGACCAGGTCGATGTTTCCGGCAATGACGAGTTCATCTGTATCGGAACCGATCGTGAAGTTTCCGCCATTGCTGAACCCAGCTTCAAGGTTGCCTGCGATGGTGTTGTTCCCGTGAAGGTTGCGCAGGGCTCCAAAACCGCCAACTCCAGCACCATCGATCACGATGGGTTCCCCGGCGGGAATCGTCAGGTTCACACTATTATCTGCGGTGGAATCGTCCGCCAGATCGATGATCGTATTATCCAGGGCCAGCGTCGCACCATTTCTCACCGTCGTTCCGCCAACGATCGATCCGAGGGCGTTGTCCGAAGCGACAACCAGAGTTCCTTCGGTCACGGTATAGGCCGCTTCGTAGGTCGAATTATCTCCCGCAAGCGTGAGGGTACCCGTTCCGGCCTTCTCCAATTCCAGATTCGGAGCGGAAACGCCACTGCTGATGGCGCTGTGAACCAGCACATTGCTGGTTCCCGCAAAAGTCAGTTTCGAAGTCTGCACATCCACGGTTTCTGTGCCACCGAATTGGCCCAAGGTCAGGGTGCCTGTGTCGGAAACGATCGTCACTTCGCCCACCGTCGGTGCCACTGCTGCCATGATATTCCCGAGGAAGGTGTTGTCGCCATCGAGATTGACGATGGTTCCGGCTTGGGTCGCATCCTGTCCATCAGCACCGACAATGTTTTCGCCGGTGACAGTGACGCCGCCGCTGAAGGCAAGCGTCGTTCCGCTGGCCAGATCGACCACATCACTACCGCCCGGGTCGGTTCCCTTGAGCCCGAGCGCGTCGTCATTTGCGACGACCAAGGTGCCACTCTGCACGGTGACGTCACCGTTAAAGGTATTGGCACCTCCCAAAGTGAGGGAGCCTGCCCCAAATTTGGTCACGTTGTTGTCCGGCGTCACCGCAGCGAATCCACTCCACATTCCATCTTGAGCCGGATCTCCCGGCTTCACGCGTTCCTGGGCTGCCATCGTCGGCGATTTGAAAACGAAGTCGGCCCGCGAGCCGCTTGTGAATTCCGTATGACCAAACGCGATCAAGTAGGTTCCTGCGGCCAAGTTCACGGTCTTGGTTTCTCCACGCTCCCAGGAAACCAGATCACCATTCTGGTTATTTCCACCACCATTGCTGTTCAAGCTTCCGTTCGTCGATTCGAAGGTTCCGTCGCCCCCTTTGTCGAGCCAGATGACCCCGCGATCATCATTTCCTGCGTCACGGAACTGCCAGTTACCGGCTTCCGAGGCGTCAACGGTGAGGTAACCAATCCAGAGGCTCTGATAATTGTCGGTCTGCCCGATCGCTCCGGTGTTGGTGAAATCGTTGTCGTCGTTGAAGTCGAGACCTCGGTTATCAGGACCAATATTGAAGACCGCTTCCCCATGGTAGTCAGGATGCGTGGTTGGAGAGCCTCCATTCAATAAACCACCGTTGCTATGCAGATTGTGGTTCGCATCGGCATTCGCATGGAAGCCGTAATGGTTCAGGAAATTGGCAGAAGTCGCCACGCCACCGTTTCCGAACCCGGAATTTACGGTGAGAATGCCATCGCCACCAAGAATGACATCATTCGTAACCCCAACTCGAATGCCGGTTGCTCCTTCGAGGGTAACTTCACCACTCAGCACCTCGATCGTGCCGTCGTTCACATAAAGAGTCTCCAACGCATAGGTGGTTCCATCGTAAACGACCGGTGAACCGAGCGCACCAAAATCAAATTCAAGCGCTTCATCCGAATCGATCCCGAGCGATACGGTATTGCCGAGGCCACCCGCCGTCAGAAGACGCAGTTGCCCGTCTTCGAGACGAACATTCGCCAGGTTGACGCTGTCCTGCTCCAGGATGAGGCGGCTGGTGAGGTTGGTTCCCTGTTTGGTCAAGACGTTCCCGCCGCCAACCAGTCCTTGCGTCAAGGTTAGGGTCGCATTGTTGGTGTAGAGCGTAGCATCTCCAATCATCGTCACGGTTCCGGTCAACGAACCGGTTCCACCTTCCTTCCGGATCGCGCCTTCCGTTCCGCGACCGTCTCCCTGGATTTCGAAGTCATTACTGTGATCGAAGTTGTTGCGAAGAATGATCCCTGCATCGCCTCCGTCAATTCGCACCGTGTTCCCAACCCCAAGCGCCCCGTCCCCGGCGTGGACGTCGAGTCGACCTGTTTCCCCATTCTGACCGACGAGGACATCGCCAAAGAAATTGGGGTTCGTGACATGAAAGTCGGTTCGGTCTCCTCCGATCACTCGCAGGGTCGTGCTGGCAGATCCGGTGATGGCGGATTCGAGATCAACCCGGTTATCTGCATCAATCGTCAGCGTCGTGTTATCCGTGATCGCGATGCTGCCGAAGAGATCGAGTTCGTCACCGTCTGCAGAGTGAATGCGGGCATCCGTGTCCGCAGTCACTAGACCGTTGAGAACGACGTTACCGCCACTGATTTTCCGGAGCGCCGCATCGTAGAGGGCATTGCCGCTCCCGTTGATCGTGATGGCCTCGCTCGTGGTCAGTCCACTCAAGGCGAGCGCACCGCCGTCTTCCACTACCGTGCCGTTTCCGCTCGCGCCCAAGGAACCGTTTGCAAAGCCAACCAGGGAAGCTCCGGACTCGATCGTGGTGGTCCCAGCGTAATCGTTGTCGGTCGGCAGGTGGATGCTACCATCCCCGGAGACGACGAGATTCGTTGTCGTAGCGCCGAACTCATTGACGTCGTTCAGCGTGACGATTGGTTGACCATTCGTATCAAACGTGGCGGTGCCGCCATTCAAGGTCACGTTGTCGAACTCCACCGGACCGAACAGCTTCGCGGAATCTGTGATCAAGGTGGTGCTTCCCGCTCCCATATCCAGGTCGCCCAGCCCGAGGCTGTCGACTCCCGCAGTCATCTCGATGGTCGCCGTGCCGGTCACGTTGACGTTGTTGACGAGATCAAACTCCGGATTGATCCCCGGCAAAACATCGCGGCTCAAGAAGTAGCTGTTGTTGGGACTCGTGTAGGAGCCGTTGATGAGCACCTTGCTGTTTCCACTGATCGGGCCATTCCAGCTTGCCGTCATCCCTTCTCCGCCTCCACCGCCAAAGAAGAGAATCAGGATTTCGTGATCGCCCTCTGTCAGGTTGTAGGTTCCGGAGCGTTCAGTAACACCCTGGAAGGCGTTGTTGTTCACCACTTGAATGCCGTTGATGTAGATCAAGGATCCATCATCACTGGCTGTGTAAAAGGTCGTCGCTCCAGCATCGGCGGCTTCCACATGAATAAAGCCGGACCACACCGCTACGACGTTGTCGGTCCCAACATCCACCCCAATCGAGTCGAACGGATTGCCATTGGTGGAGTTATTTCCGCCACCTGCTGGAAAATCAATATCTCCCGTCAGCGGCGGAGTTGCATCTGCCGCGCCGAGGCCGACGAGGAGAGTCTCCAAACCGGTAAAGGTGTCCAATTGAGCAATCCCGGTTCCAGCCGGACCACCTCCCCGTGGCAGGGTCTGCCAATTGACGTTGTAGTAAGAAGCGTCCAACTGGTTCGGCGTGTCAATGAACGGACTGGGAGGAAGCACCATCTCTAGTTCGCCGGAATTCAAGTTCACTTCGGCGGCTCCCAAGGCACTGACCGTTCCATTGCCTACGGCTTCCAAAATGCCGCCAGTTTCTACGGTCCAGGACGATGTCGCCGCATCCAGACTGTTCGTCTGATCGACCACTTTCACTTCCCCACCGTTCGCCGCGACCGTCCCGGTGAACCCGCTTCCCGTCATCTGGCCGGAAATCGTCAATTCTCCCAAGCCGCCCTTCGTCAGCCCGCCCGTGGAAATCGACGTCGTTCCCGTGATCGCACTGGCACTGGCAACCGTGAGTCCCAGGACGTTGCCGTTTGCCAGGGTAACATCTTCCAAATTCACCGCGTCCGCCGTAATCGTGAAGGCATTCGAGCTTCCATCCACATCCGTGGTTGCGCCAACGACGGTGAACGTGGCCGCGCCAAAGTCGAGATCGTCCCCAATCCTGATCAAATCCCCCGCCGCGCCATTGATGGTCACGGAGCCAGTCGGCACCGCGAAATCCGTCAGCTCAAACGTGGGAGTGATGTCCGTACTTTCGAGCCGGAAACTGCCACCGCCAAGGTCGGTGAGCCTGGCGGTGTCCGCTCCCGGCGGCAAATTGAAAATCAAATCCGTTGCCGTGCTCCCGGTCATGTCGACCGGTTCCAGGCCGGTGTAAGTGATATCGGCAGTGCCATCGTTGTCGATATCGAGGCTCCCAGAATCGCCTGCCGTTAGATTGTGCGTAACGGTTCCAAAAGTGCCCCCGGTGACCACGAGGCTATCTCCCACCGCCGTGGCTTGGCCGAGACCGTTCACGGTAATGTCGATATCCAACAACCTGGGATCCAACGAGTAATCCAAGGTGAAGGTATCATCTCCTTCACCACCCGCCGTTCCATCATCGCCATTGATGACCAGGTTCTTGACCGCACTGAGCGGTCGTGCCTCGGTCACGACGCCGTTTTGCAAAATCTGGAGCGTTTCGCCCACGATTTGGAAGGAGAATGCGGTATCTCCGTCCGAGGAGAGGTCATCGACCGTCACGATTCCCGGAGTCGCGGTATCGATGAACGAAACGGAGACATCATTCCCATCGCCGCCGTGATAAGAGATATAGGCCTTGATATCTCCGTCGGCGAGCGCTGTGATTTCATCGCCATCGTTCAGATCGGTGAAGGTTCCGGTGACGGGGTTGGTCCCTTGGTTGTCGATCAGGGTCACTTGGGCACCGTCAGACGCCGTAAAGCCGCCAATCGTGGACGGATTCAAATCGACGTTCGTCAGATTGACGGCTCCAGTGACGACGAGCGAATCGTTCGCCGCAGTGGCGAGCTCAGCTACAAACGTTGCCGTCGTTCCCGCGCCAAAGGTCAAATCTCCGTCTACCACCAACGCCCCCGTGGCCCCC
>CAYGQD010000176.1:0-10099 GCA_964351855.1 uncultured Verrucomicrobiales bacterium | reverse complement strand
GGATTAAGGCTACCGGAGTTCGTCGAAACATCCGCTTCGACGGTCCCGAATCCGCTGATCTCCTCATTGCTGCCCAGCGAAAGGCCATTCGCCGCAATCAGCGTGCCTCCTGCAAGAACGGTGTTTTTGCCGAGCAGGGCCAGTCCGCTGTCGCGCAAAGTCACCTGATGGGCACCCACATCAAGCGTGCCCTGCATGGCATAGCCACTCCCGCTTGTCGCCAGTCCCACGATCAAATCTCCCGTGGCGACGACGTTCGCCAGCGTCGAAGTCGCTGCAATCGGCGCGTTGATAGTGCCTCCGCCGCTGAGCGCCGCGCCGCTGGCGATGGTAACCGTGCCCGCCGATCCGCCGCTACCAATCTCGCCATCGACCGTCAAAGTACCGCTCTGGATGTCTGTGGTGCCGGTGTAAGTGTTATTTCCTGAAAGAATCAAGGTGCCGTTCCCGGCCTTGGATAGATCACCGGTACCTCTGATGGTTCCAGCGAAATGTCCGCTAGCGACGGTCAAACTCACCTCCGTTGTGTGAATGCCATCGACGTTGCCAAGCTCCAATGTGACATTGCTCAAACCCGTTAGCTCTCCGATGGAGGTGGAAGAACTTCCTTCGATCTTGTCCTCCACGAACTTCACGGTGACGTGGTTCGAAAGCCCGCTGAGGTCGAGCGATTCGTCACTGTAATCCCCAGCGTTAATGATAAGAATGACCGGCCGGAGGGAATCCAATGCATCGACGGCATCACGAAAAGAGCCGAAGGCGTTGCTTCCAAAGGTGGCAGTTTCCACGGAAGCGGTCTCAAGGTCACCGTCTCCCGCTGGAATGTCGGCCTGTTGAGTCCAACTATCATTGACGTAGACTTCCCTTACAGGGTTGGCAATGGAATCGACGGCTTCCGGCAGTTTGAGAGAATCGAAGAATACGACATCGTCGATCAACCCCGTCATGGGCCTCGATCCGTTGGCTTGGTTACCAACGATGAGAGGGAGACCACCACTGAAATCGGGTCGAAGTGCAAAGGTGTTGGCGGCGACCTCAACTCCATCTACGTAAGCGCGAGCGACGCCACGGGTGGCGTTTGGGCTTGCGTCTGAATCGAACGTCAACGCCAGGTGATGCCAGCCTGTAGTCAGTGGGGCAGTCGTGAAAATGGTCTGCTCGGAGGAAGCCATGGTGACCGCCGTGGTGTTGTCTGCAAACCTAAAGAACGGATCGAGGATGCGGTCGAATTGTGACTGATTTCCATCAATATAGACAGAAGTAGCGACGGTGAAATCTGCGCCTGCAGCAAGCGTTCCCGCAGGAATCTCGTAGGAGATGACATTGCCATCTTCGTCAAATTGCGCCGCGAGTTCTCCAGCGAAATTGCCGTCGGCATAGTTCAGCGTGCCCGAGGCAGCGGCATTCCCGCCCAGAGAGCCCAAGTTGGCAGTGGCGGTCAGAGGATCACTCGCGCTGGCGGAGTCCGCATCAAAGTTGAGGTAAACCAGCGGGTCTGTGACAGCTGGAACTGAGACAGCGCTGAGGCTGATGTTGTCGTAGTAGATCTGAGCAGGGGTCGCATCCCCGGAAGAGGTGTTCCAAAAATCGAGCCCGATGTTTGTGAAACTACCCTCCTCAAAGACATGAGTAGCGGTGAGGGCTTCTCCCGCAGCCACGATGGTGAGAATCGCCGGATTCCGTGCATTCGTCGCACCGTTTAATTCCGTGGAGATCGCAATGTGTGAAAAGGTGTTGTCTCCTACAGTATCGCCCGGCTGATTGCTCCCGACTCCTCCGTTTCCGGCGCTATGAACCCGCCAGAAATTTGCCCCGCCGCGTGGATCTCCTGAGTAGCCGCCATTGATCCCATTCAAGGTGAAACCGGTCTTCGCATTGAGATCAATGATATTCTGGTCGTATTCGAGGATGAGTTGATAGTCGCCTGGCGGCAAGGCATTCAGAGCATCAATGGCGGAGCCTGAATCAAACGTGTTGAGATTAAGATGAGCCGTGGAGAACTCGGTGTTCATTCCCCATACCTGGTTCGTCGCGTTGGCACCCGATGCGTTGGTCGCACCGAGTCCGGCCACGGTGGTGTCCACGCTACTGGCATTGCCGCCACCGGAAGTGAAAATCGTGGAACCTGGGGAGTCCTCGAAATTGAGGTGAAAAAGCGTCGTGGAAGGATGGACCACTCCGAAAACGGAAAGTGAGTCCAACCCCGAGTTGTTACCACCTCCCTGACCGACACTGGTAATCTTCAGCTCGTAGGTCTCCGCTCCTGTCAGGCGAAGCGGCGCGGCCAACGCAAAGGTCACATTGCCTCCTGTGGAATCTTCGACCGTCTCGGATAAAATCGAACCCGAGGTCGATCCAATCACTTCGAGAGTAAAGTCCATGTCCAGACTCTGAGGATTTCCCGAGTTACTGAAGGCCTGCACATCCAGCACGACCCGGGTCAGAGATAAATCTGTGGTCGTCACCGTGAGAGGAATCGAAGCCTGCCAGGTCCCCTCATTGTGGATGTTGAGGTCCGGAGCGAAGTGTCCCTGGGCACCCGCAGTGTCAAACAGGCCGACCAGGTTCGGTGTGCCATCATCAATTTCAGTGACGGTCAGATCACCCGGATCCTGAAGTCCCTTTGCCGTCCAAGTGATGTTTCCAGCCGTGGTGCCGGAAACGGTCCTTCCCGTAAAATCGGTGGAAAGCAGGACCTCTTCGACGGTTGCATGAGCAACTCCCTCAATCCTTCCGGGCACGGCACCTTCGGCTTGAGCGGCAGCTGGGAGACGCCGCTCTCCACCACCGAAAAGACCATGCATCAAATCTGATAAATCCGTGGAACTGGTTCCGAACTGCTCGTCCAGACCCAAAGCATGCCCTTGCTCGTGCAGAATCACCGTCAACAGATCGATCCGTCGTTGTACATCTTCCTCAACGGCCTGCAATGGGCGACCGACCGCCACCTCCACAAATTCCTCGTCCTCCATTGGTGTGGAATCGACGAACCAGCCCCGCCCCGCCGCGTCATCGTCAATCCGAATCAGATTCGCCTCTCCATCGTAATACGCCAGTGAGAGACCTGCCAAATCTGTCACTTCGTAGGTCACATTGGCCAACGCCGCTGCCTGGTCCTCGCTCAATCCCGTCTCCGCCCAGCGATCCGTCGCCGCTTCGATCACCTTACCCAAGGCCTCTGCACTCAAATCCGCTTCGGTTTCCAGCTCAACCACCGCCTCATTCGGCTCCTCCACCTCGGGCAATACCGTAACCTCCATCTCCAAGACCGACTCCGGCGCCGCAACGTCTGCTTCAACCACATCCACCTGCTCTTGACCCGAGTCCGCCACCGGCTCGGCAGCCTCTTGAACCACATCTGGCGCGGGGGATTCCGGCGCGGCTTCTGCGCTGTCGATTGGCGCAGCCGAATACAAAAGCCGAGGTTCCAGAGCTTCGAACTCCAGTTCACGCCTGCCATCTCCTTTTTGCGGTTGGATGCGATCAAAGAGCGATTTCTTCTTTTTCATAGGGAAAGGGTAGGGGAAAGGGAACGTGGGATCAGCCCACGAAAAATCCCGCAGGGGGGCCAAAAACAACGATTTCGGCACGACCAACGGGATCGGGCAAGAGGGGAATAAGCGCGTTGATTTCGCGCCGAGGGATGAACCGACAACCCGCCAAAAATCCGGGTGTAGCTCGTCAAAAAGGTTTGAGCGTCAAGAATCGCGGCCCTGAACAGCGTCGCTTTGAGACGACAAACGGCCAGCCCTGCCAAGGACTTCGCCATTCGCCGAATCCGTCTCTCCGCACGGATGAAATAGAAATTTCTGGCGGGTGGTGTCTCGGAATAAACCTTTGGCTGCAGCTCGCTCCCTTCGATTTCGGAGACGGTCCTCTCATCGGTTGCTTCGTCCGGCGTCAGCCATGTCCGTGGCAATTCCTCAGACTCGATCGAATACGAGTCCGGAGAATCCGTACAAATTTGGAAGTTCGCCAACACAGGGGTTTCGGGAGAGGGGGCCGCAGGAACTTCGTCACCACTAGCCTCACCGTGACGGTTTTGACATGAATTGAGCTGCCAAACAAGGGAAAACTTACACTGCTTGAGAGCCGCCTTTTGCAACGAACGGGGGATGGAACCTACCTTGAGTCGCCAAATCGCTCAGTTTCCGTGAAAATCGAGCGATTTGGCGACTCAGGAATGAGGTGGCTGTAGGCTTTCTTGGACCCAGTTTTCCGGATTGGTCCGAATCTTCTCACCCTGGGGGTTGGTCTAGCGGCTATCAACGCGCTTGAAAATACAAAGAAGTGATGGGTATTCCGAAAATTCTGCTGCTTAGATTTTTTGCGCAGAAATGATTTTTTTTATTGAGAAATTTCTCATCCAGCATAACGAACCGTAAGTTCCAAACAAAATTCTGGGTTTCGTCTGCGGTATTTATGAAAATTTACAAATCAGGGTTCCTGAGCCTGGCTGGGCTTGAGCGGTTGCGCCTTAAATTTCGGCAATTGACAGTTTTGAGTGGTGGAGTGGCGGGGGCAATGAAGGTCTCAGTGGCTGCTCTGCTGCTTTTAGTGGTAGGGGGGATTGCATTTCTCGGGCGGGATGACTCCACAGAAACGGTCGTCAATCCGGAGAGCGAAGCCGTTGTTTCGGCTTCCGAAGGACGTTCTCCCAGTCCTGACCTCAATCCAACGGTTGAGGTGGTCAACCAGCCAGTAGTAACGAGGCTTACGGTTTCGTCGGCGCAAATCACGGATCCGAATCACCCGTCATTGATCGCCAAGGAGATCATCGTCGCCTTGGTTCGGAACACCGAATACGACGCGGAATGGGGCACTCGGATCGCCAAGGCGGAAATCGCTCCCCTGATCAACGAGCTCTACCTGGCACGCAAACGAGGGTTTGAGCCGAATCTCGCGACCTACAGGACGGACGCTTATGCGCCGGATGATATGGAGCTGTTAGACGAACTTCAGCAGAGCATTCAAGCGCGGCCGGAACTCAATCTTCTCGTAGAGGGAATGCTGCGCCAGTACGGTTTGATGCACTGTGAAACTCTCGATGCTGCACTGAGAAGCTGGCTGATCCCAAGCTAAACGACACTTTCCCGACCAAGACTATGAAGCTCTTTTTCCACTTTGCTTGCGCACTAGGTCTGCTCCTATCTGCGTATGCCCAAACCTCCGGTAATTATGCCCATCACCCAGCGACAGCGAAGGGAACGGGATCTACTGGGGCAATTGGCCCGTTCCTGAATGAGACGCTGCCTTATAATCCACCATCCAACTCAGGCTCCACAGGAGGGCCTTCGTGGATTTTGGAAGATGCGTTTCCCGCGCTCGGTGGCTTCTGGAAACCGTTGGATGCTCACCTTGTGCCCAACAGCAGTCCCCCGCAAATCGCGGTTCGGGAGCGCCTCGGAAAAGTTTGGATCATCGAAGATAATCCGACCTCGACTTCAAAGGTTCAACTGCTCGATATCAAAAGTCTGATCGACAACAACCACAACGGAGGTCTCCGCGGTTTTGCGTTTCATCCCGAATACAACGATCCCAATTCGCCAAACAAGGACTATTTTTACACTTGGTATTCGACCAATATCAACGGAACGCTTTATCTGCAGCTTTCCCGATTCACGCGTGACCCGAACACGGGTTCAGCCCCGCTGAGTTCCGAGTTGGTGATGATTCGGCAGAAAGAACTCGCCCCGCTCGACCACATTGGTGGTGGGATGATCTTTGATGAAGACGGATTTCTTGTGCTGGGCATCGGGGATCTCGAATACACGGATGAGGAATTTTTGGACACACTTCGCATTGATAGGATGTTTCAATCTTGCATCCTAAGAATTGATATTGACCAGGATAGCTCAAAGAGTTTTCCTCCAACTCGAACGCTTCAAGGAGGCTTGGTAAATGGGGTTCAAACGTCCCAGAGCCATACCACCGGCCGCTATGCTGACGCACTCAATCTTTCTGGAGTCGGTTACTACATTCCCAATGACAACCCTTTTATCTCAGAGCCTGATGCGTTGGCGGAGCACGTGGCGGTCGGGGTTCGTAATCCATGGCGCTTTTCAAAAGATTCCGTGGATGGAGATATCATCTTTTTCGACGTTGGCTCGAACAGCAGTCCGGTCTATGAGGAGATTAATCTCTATTCCAAGGGGGCTGATTTTGGCTGGCCGTACTGGGAAGGGGAGGTCTCCAAGACCTACGAGACGGGGATTGCTGCGCCCGCGAATCCTTTGGGTCCATTTACCACGGATATTTGGAGCTACGAGCATGTCGACGGGAACGGTAACTGCATCGGTGACGGTGTGATCTACCGGGGCAATTCGCTTCCAGGATTGAATTCTAAAATTGTCTACAATGACTATAACTCGGGCCGAATCTGGGCGGTTGATTACAAGGGAGGAGGAGCTCCGCAAAACGAACTGCTCCTTGATCTAGATGGAGGGATTACCGGGATGGTGATCAGCTCGGATGGTGAATCCATTTATGTTGTTAGTCATACAAATCACCGTATTGCCAAGTTAACGCTGGCCAATACCAACATTCCGGAGCCTCCTGCTCTTCTCTCGGAGACGGGGGCGTTTTCAGATCTGACGACGCTAACTCCTACCACCGGATTTCTCCCCTACGAGCCGGCAGCTCCCCTTTGGAGTGATGCGGTTTCCAAGTATCGCTGGGTAGCGGTTCCGAACGATGGAACGCACAATTCAGCAGCTGAGAAAATCGTGTTTTCCGAAGAAGATGTATGGGATTTTCCTGTAGGTACTGTCTTTCTCAAGCATTTCGAACTCGCTGACGACAAGCAGAATTCTTCATCACGGATTCGGCTTGAGACCCGGTTTTTGGTGCGAGGGGTCGATGATTGGTACGCCGTGACCTATAAATGGAATGAGGCGGGTACTGACGCGATTCTCCAGACAAACGGATCCACGGTTACCGTTCCGGTTACACAGCTCGATGGATCAATAGCTGACCAAACCTGGGAGTTTCCAAGCAGAGCGGCTTGTATGGAATGCCACCAACCCGCTGCCGGATTCGCTTTGGGAATGAATACACGTCAGCTCAACTGGGATCTCGCTTATCTTGCTGCAGGCGTTCAGAACCAAGTGGGATACCTTAATTCTTTAGACATTTTCCATACCGCTTTAGATCCCAACGACTTCCCAACCTACCTCACTTCAAAAAATTTGTCGGATGGCACTGCGACCGTAGAGCAGCGGGTTCGCTCCTTCCTGGATTCAAACTGCTCTAGCTGTCACCGCCCGGGGGGCGTAGCGGGACGAGCCGCCTTCGATGCTCGACTGACTACTCCCATCGGACTTGCCGGCATCATTAATGCCAATCCGAATGCAGGAACCTTCGGCTTGGCCGATCCGAAACTCATTAAGCCTGGAGACGTCCTCAACTCCATTTTTCACTACCGGGACTCCAATCGTACGGATCCTGCGGCTCAGATGCCGCCGATGGGTTCTACGATTGCGGACGAGGCCTACATTGCGCTGCTTGAACAATGGATTACGGAAATTCCTACTACGTTGGATAGTGACGGAGATGGTGTCCAAGATACCTTGGATGCATTCCCGTTCGACCCCACGGAAACAACGGATACGGATGGTGATGGGGTAGGGGACAATTCCGATGCGTTCCCGAGTGATCCGACCGAAACCATTGATACCGATGGCGATGGAATCGGCGACAATTCAGATTCATACCCGAATGATCCCACCAACAACGGGACCACTGGAGGATACCTTTTTCTGCGCGCTATTAATTCAGGTGGTGGGAATGAAGACACGTTTGATGCTGACGTCGACTTCGTAGGTGGTGGCACCTACAAAAAAGGAAAGGCCGTGATCACAGGCAATGGCGACATTCCAGCCGATGTCTATCGGCATGAGCGCGATGGCAATTTCATCTACACGTTGTCTGGTCTCGCGCCTGGTGAACCGCATCTGGTGCAGCTTCACTTCGCCGAAATCTACTTTAGTGAGGCGGGGCAGCGCGTCTTCGATGTTCTTATCAACGGGACCCTTGCGCTCGATAGTTACGATGTTTTCTCGGTGACAGGAGCTAAGAATGCGGTCGTCGTCGAATCCTTCAATACCGTCGCGGACTCCAGCGGAGCGATTACCGTGGAATTCGTCAGTGAGGTGAACAACGCAAAGGTCAGTGGAATCGCTCTCTTTGAAGTTACTGGGCCACCTGAACCAGATACAGACGGAGATGGTGTTGTTGACTCCCAAGATGCTTTCCCGAATGATTCGACGGAGACTACCGATACCGATGGCGATGGTGTTGGTGATAACTCGGACGCCTTCCCGAATGATCCGACCGAATCCGTCGATTCGGATGGCGATGGCATGGGTGATAATTCCGATCCCTATCCTAATGACCCAACCAACAATGGAACGACGGTCGATAGTGATGGAGATGGCGTCATCGACTCGCTTGATGCCTTCCCGAACGATCCCAATGAGACTACCGATACCGATGGTGACGGCGTGGGCGACAACTCGGATGTATTCCCGAACGATCCCTCCGAGACGATCGACTCTGATGGTGATGGTATTGGTGACAATTCAGACGCCTTCCCGAATGATCCGAACAATGGGGCTACGGGAGGAACCTTGTTGCGTGCGATCAACGCAGGCGGCAAAGACACTGGCGACTTCGTTGCTGACACAGACTTTGTGGGTGGCGGCACCTATAAGAAAAGGACGGCGCCAATTACCGGAAACGGCGATATTCCTGCTGATGTCTATCGCTACGAGCGCGATGGCGACTTTACCTACACGCTCACTGGCCTCACTCCTGGTGCAGCCCACCAGTTAGAGCTTCACTTCGCTGAGATCTACTTTTCGGAGACGGGTCAACGTGTCTATGATGTGTTGATCAATGGTGCGCTCGTCCTCGATAGCTATGACATCATTTCAGTCACGGGAGCCAAAAATGCGGTCGTGGTCGAATCCTTCAATACTACCGCCGATTCGTCCGGAACCATTACCGTGACCTTTGTCAGTGAGATCAACAATGCGTTGCTTAGCGGTCTCGCCCTATACGAAGGCTCGGGGGCTTCCAATGATCCGGATTCCGATGGCGACGGAGTGGTTGATGCTCTGGATGCCTTCCCGAATGATCCGAATGAGACTACCGATACAGATGGTGACGGCGTAGGTGATAACTCGGACGCCTTCCCAACGGATCCTTCTGAGACGGTCGACACCGACGGAGATGGTCTGGGAGATAATTCCGATCCCTACCCAACTGATCCGACCAATGGAGGCACTGCGACTGATAGTGACGGTGATGGTGTCATTGACTCTGCAGATGCCTTCCCGAACGATCCAAATGAGACCACGGATACCGATGGGGATGGTGTAGGCGACAACGGGGATGCGTTCCCGAGCGATCCGGCGGAAACAGCCGATTCCGACGGAGACGGTGTCGGCGATAACAGTGATGCGTTCCCGAACGATCCAACCGAAACCACCGATACCGACGGCGATGGCATTGGTGACAATGCGGACGCCTTCCCGAATGATCCTACCAACGGCGGCTCAGTGGGTGATTATACCTTCCTGCGTGCGATCAACTCTGCTGGCACGAGTCAGGGCAATTTCGATGCTGATATCGATTTTGTGGGCGGTGGCACCTACAAGAAGCGGAGCGCCGATATTACTGGCAACGGTGATGTTTCTGCTGACGTCTATCGCTTCGAGAGGAATGGGGAATTCACCTACACTCTCACCGGCCTCACTCCGGATGCTGCCCATCTGCTCGAGCTTCACTTTGCCGAGATCTACTTCTCGGAACCCGGGAAACGAGTCTTCGATGTCTTTGTGAATGGGGCGCTTGTCCTTGACGACTATGACATTTTTGCCGTGACCGGAGCCAAGAATGCCGCTGTGGTGGAATCCATCAACACGGTCGCAGACTCGAGCGGAACCATCACGGTATCCACTGCGAGCGTGGTGAATAACGCCAAAGTCAGCGGTCTTGCTCTCTTTGAATTCACGGGAACTGCCTCCAGTTCTCCAGATCCTGATTCAGACGGAGACGGGGTGAGCGACTCTCTGGACGCCTTCCCGAACGATCCGAA
>CAYGQD010000175.1:0-15323 GCA_964351855.1 uncultured Verrucomicrobiales bacterium | reverse complement strand
GAGCGGGGCAGGTGGCACGGTCGGTTTCGGCTTGGTTTCGACCGCCACCTTGGCTGCCGCGACACTGGGACGCTCCACAATCCGCGCTGGAGGATCCAGGGGCCGAACCGGTGGAGTCTTTGCTGGCTGCGGTTGGACCTGAATCGGGGCCGCCAACGGCTCTTCTCGGACGGTCTCAGTCTTTCGCTCCACCGAGCTAATGATCGCAACACAGAGATCGTCACCCAAGTCTTGCGACGTCGAGACCCCAAAAAGAAGGCGGGTATCTTCATCCAAATGCTCATTGATCTCCGTCATCACGGATTCGACTTCCGAAAGCGTGATCGTAGAGCCGCCTGAAATCTGGACCAACACACTGGAGGCGCTCGTCAGCAATTCGCCCTTCTCCAGGAGTGGGTTGGCCAGAGCCTCTTGCAAGGCCTTCTGAGCCCGGCCATTTCCGGCGGCGCGACCAAAACCAAACAAGACCCGAGCGTCACGACCATTGAGGACAGCCAAAACATCAGACATGCCCACGCGAATCATTCCGGGTTGTTCGACCAGAGACGTGATGGCGCGAATCGACTGGCAGATAGTCTTGTCAGAGGCGGAAAATGCTTTATCGATGCCGTCTGAAGGCACAATCAAATCGCCCATTCGATCATTCTCGAAGGTCAGCAGCGCCCCGGCGTAGGGCTTGAGTTCCTCAAGGGCCGCTTTGGCTTGTTGAAGGCGTCGGCGACCTTCGAAGTGGAACGGAATGGTGACCGAGGCGACCACAAACGCGCCTTCTTCCTTCGCAATCCGTGCAACCACGGGAGTCGCTCCGGAGCCCGTTCCCCCACCTAATCCGGCGCACAAGAAAATCATTCCTGCACCTCGAACCGCTTCCCGAATTTCCGCCTCTGCCTCAAGGGCCGCGTCTCGGCCCATTTCCGGATCCCCTCCGCAGCCGAAACCGCGCATCAGGTTCTTACCCAATTGTATCTTGGTCTCAGCCGTCGCTGAATTCAGCGCACGAATGTCCGTGTTTAAAACGACCAAGCGTCCCTTTTCAATTCCCTCTCCGGAAATGCGATTGAGGATATTGGTCCCGGCCCCACCAATGCCAATGACCTTGATCGAGAAATCCTGGCTAGGATTGGAATCGTTTTTCTTGTCGCGGTGGAACTCAATCATGGTACTCGGGAAGCTCTGGAACTTGGACGTGGGCGCTGGTAGTTTTCTTCTGCTTTTCTGGAATTTATCGTGAACCGCCAAACCAGCCAGCAGTTTTGGTTCCCGAGGCCGTCAAATTGCGCTGACTCTGGGGATGCTGATCGAGGAGTTGAGCGTAACGAATCAGCCCGATCGGGGTGGCGTATTGCGGATTCTCAAAGGCCGTCCGCATTCCGCTTGGGGAGTTGGCGTCCAATTTGTGCACCGGTTTCTTGAAAACGGTTTGGGCCAAGTCTGAAATTCCCTCCAACAAGCTGCATCCTCCCGTCAAAAAGACGCCTGCGCTGATCTGCTCAAGATAGCCCGTGGGCATGAGTTGGGCATGAACCAATTGAAGCGTTTCCTTCATGCGGGCATAGATCACATGATTGAGCGTGTTTTGATCGATTTGGGCTCCCGGGAAACCTCGGTCGGGTTCGATCGTTACCAGTTCCCCTTGGGTCTTGCTATCAAAGTAGACGGACCCATGCTTCGTCTTGAGCCGTTCGCTGACTTGGAGAGGAAGCTCCAGAACCAGCGAAATATCATTGGTCACGTGATCGCCTCCCAAACCGATACACCCGGATGCCGCCACAGAACCTTCATGATAGAGCACGTAATCCGTGGTCCCTCCGCCAATATCAATGAGAAGCGTTCCTTGATCCTTATGAGCGCGACTGACGACGACTTGCGCGGAAGCCAAGGGTGAAAAAACAATCTCTTCGACTTCCAATGGCACCTCCCGAGCGCAGCGAATCGTGTTTTGGATCCGATTGCGAGTCCCGTGGATGATATGGTAGTCCGCTTCCAAGGTCTGCCCTTGCATCCCAACCGGGTTGAGGACCCGCTCCCGCCCATCAATGAAGTAATGCCGGACGATGCTATGGACAAACGCGTCTGTGGGCGGGATTTCCACATCCCTGGCGAATTCCTTCACCTCTTCGAGGTCTTCTTCCGTGATGGCTGCTGGTCCTCCGGGAATTTCTGTACGGCCACGGTTATTGAGACTGGTGACATGGGCACCAGCGATCGCGAGGTAAACGGATTTAATGGTGACGTCGCTCCGTTCCTCTGCTTTGGCCAGCGCCTCATGTAAGGAAGACTGCGCTCCCTCGAAGTCAATAATCTCCCCTTTGCGGACGCCCCGGGAAGGAGCTTGCCCCACTCCTAAGATCTTGATTCCGCCATCTGGGCGCACTTCTCCAACCACCACACAGACTTTGGAGGTACCGATTTCCAGTCCGACATAAATTTTCGAGCGAGCCATGGGAAAATACCGTTCTTAATATTCCAAATTATTATGAATTATCAACAAATTCTAAAATCAATGTGACCTAAACGTTTACTTCATTCCCGCCACGGATCGGAGCTTCGATGGTGGCTGGTTTTCGGGCGAAAACGTGATCGGAATGTTGCGTGCCATCAAGAGATTCACGGTTGCGATGGATTGGTTAGACGCCGTAGCTTGATTGAGGATCAATCTCAGGTCGGAAATCTGCTGTTCAAGCTTTCGGACGCCGAAAGTGGCAATCATGTCGTCCTCAAACCGAACATGAAAGGAAAAAGCATCCGTCAGGTGAATTTCCGTGGGGATGACGAACTCGTTCCCTTGGATCGACCACTCTTCCAGGAATCTCAGAGCGGCTAGTAGAGGTCTCGACGTCAACGGAAGGCCGGGCTGGATGAGAGAAGATGACAATTCTCGAACGACGGGAAGCGGTGGTTGATCGGTTCGTAAGGTATCGCGTCGGATCGGAAAGCCTTCACCATCGATGAGAAAGTCTGAGTTCTTCCGGAGCGGGGAATGAGGTTCCGCTGTCGTAGAACCCAGCGCCGCGACGGGAACGCGCTCACTGACGTGGATGTCGAGCCCGCCTGATAGCGTTTGTTCAACGCGGGCCGAACGGATGAAATCCCAATTCGAGAGATGGTTTTCGATGCGTTCGGGGTCGATCTTGATCCTCTCAGAACTCGCTGGGATTCTACCTAACTCCAGAATCTGGTCGCGCGTCAGGTTGCCGTCCGTTTGCACGGTGATCTCATCGGGAGCAATCGTGGTGCCGCCGAAAAATAGCTGAGGAATCGTCCATGCGATGGTCCCGAGCAACAGTCCGACCATCAGAACGGCACGGAAGAACCTGAGATGTTTCCAATCGCTGGAACCCCTGTCACCACCCGAAGCATGCACCGGAGGTGGGCTAAACAAGATGCGTTGTTGGGAAGGATCGCTCGGAGACATCGGTGACCCTTTAATGTCGCCTTACTCTCGCCTTCTTGCATCGGAAACCTGTGGTTTTGTCAGTTTGATTGCGCATCCAAGGCGGCCTTGGCCTTGGCTGCAGCATCTTTTGCTCGCTGCTGAATCTCTTCGACCGAAGGGAGCGAGGCGAGGTCTAACTCGGCCATCACTTCTGCGGGAATGATTCCGTCACTCTGTAACTTCGTCAGGCACTTCTTCCGCTCGTCCAGTGCTTTGTCAGGGCTGCGCTCTTTCGAAAAACGAGTTTTGGCAGCCTCGCTCCGATCCCGCAGATTCGCGTAGATGTCTCCACCCAGTAGTGCCGAAATATCAACCTTCATCTTTTCCCGATTCACATCCTGCTCACTGACGGGAGCTCCGTTGATAGGACCTGCACTGTACTTCGGAAACATGATAGCCACTTCCGGGCAGACACGAGAACAGGCTGGGCAGTTCGTTTTGCAATTGTCTTGGTTCTGGACCTGGATTTTCTGCTGGTCATCGACGCCATAGACATCAAACAAGCAAAAGCTCAGACACTGCATGCAATTGGTGCATCGATCGTAGTCGATCACCGGAAACCAGGGCTTCCAACTTTTTCCACCAGTTGACGGTGGCTGATTCATCGGAGCCTCTTTTCGATAATCGGAAACCAAGGCCAGGATCTCTTCCCGACTCTTCGCCGCAAGATCCACTGCTTCAGCTTCAATTCTTCCCTTGGAATCCTCGATTTCCGGAGCTGTCCCACCAAAATTTCCCAAAACCAGAAGGTCGCGATCAACTGGGCGCGTTGAGGCTCCGTCAGCCGTGACTCGGGAAACTGCATATCCCTGATCCAAGAGACCGGAGAACAGTTCAAACTTCAGGTCGGGATCGATCGGGGTGGCACCTTCTCCTTCATAAAGGACCACTTGAAAGGGGCTGGATTCGTTATTGATCATGATGATTCGTCTAAAAGTTCGTCCAGAATGTTCTCGGCCGCATCCTCTCGCATGTTGAGAACGGTGACTTCATTTTTTTCCTCAGGGAACGGCACGCCCGCATTGTGGAAAAGCCATTTCACGGCACGGGGGTAGCACGCGGCTATTTTAACCGGTTTGTCTCGAAGGAGTTCCTCTAATCGAGGGTCTTTGCGAGCCGACATCTCACAAAGATCGGAAACCGTGTCGAAACTCGTGCCGGATTCACACAATCCCTTGAGAACTTCGTCCTTAACATGCTCAGGGACAACTTGAGCGTAGGCGCATCGACAATAAAGAACTTTGGGCATTTCAGAAAGGTGCTCTGCGGAAATGAACTCTCCGCAGGTTGGGGATTGGCTCAATAAGCACCGTTTTCTGACGGTGGCTAGCCCAAACCTGACGCCTGCAGATACCAAGCCAAAATCTGACGGCCCCAAAACACGAACACGAGCGCTCCAATTGCCAGGTAGGGGCCGAAAGGGATCGGCTTACTCCACTTCTCATTCGCGAGGAATTTCTGGCCGATACCCCCAACGGACCCAAAAATCGATCCCGCAATGAGGGTGAACACGGTTGCTTGCCATCCCAGGAAAGCGCCGATCATCATGACAAACTTCACATCACCACGTCCCATCGCCTCCCGGGGACGAACGATCTTCCGGGTCGTGCCGGTGATCACATCCATCTTCACGAGGTCCAAGTTTTCACCGCCGAACTCGGCTCGATTCCAAAACATGTTGATCGATTCTCCCTCAATCTTGTTTCCATCGATCATTACGTCCGAACTTTCGATGATCAGCTTGTCGGTCGGTCGGGCGAAGAGTTCGCTCCATGGATAAACATCCTCACCGATTTCCAATTGGGTTTCTCCGTCAGGGTCGGGCTGGTGAATCTTCCAGGAAAGGGCCTTCTCGAATTCATGAATGGTTCTGCCAAAGGCAATTTTCCCGCCTTCCACAACGGCCATCAGCAATCCCCAACCAACCACGGCTCCAATTCCAGACCACATCAGTCCCCGATACCAAATCGAATTGGGCAAACTCTCGTCATTGACGGAAGACACGTTCAAGATTCCGGACTGTGGAAACCAATTGGCAAGCAAGGGCAAGAGCCCCGCCAAGATCAGCCCCACCGCCGCTCCGCCCCAATTCAAAACGTCGGGAATAATGTAGTGCTCAAAGTCAATGAAGGAGGCAGAGATAAGAAGTGAAACCAAGATCCACGCCACAAATGGGACCCCCCATCCCAGAGGGATCAACTGGAGCCAAACAGCGACGAACAGGCCTGCGGTCAAAGCTTCGACGAGGACATAACGAACAGCGATCTCGGAACCACAATTCGCGCATTTTCCTCGCAGAAAAATCCAGCTGACGATCGGCACATTGAGGTGCCAGGGAATTTGGGCTTTGCAGGTGGGACAAAAGGAACGTTTCGGCTCATCAACCCGCATATCGCGAGGTAGTCGATGAATCACCACGTTCAGGAACGAGCCAATCGTTGCTCCAAATGTGAAGACGATGAAAAGCACAAACGGATGACGAAGCGTGGATTCTAGCAGGAGCTGAAAATCGGCTGGATTCATGAAAACGGCTCAATTCTAGCACAGTCTCCCTGCAAACAAAGAAGCAATCCTTAAGATTTCCGAAATACATTTGGAGATGACCGTGCGAAACGAAAAAGGGACCAAGCGTCAGCCCGGCCCCTTTTCGGTCAGAATAAGTTGGCGATGTTCGCTTTAAGGAGCGAACCGCTGATGAGTCACAACGCGGAAGCGATAGTAGTGATCGATCCCTTTCAAGCCTGAACTGCTGCCACCACCTTTGAGTTGCTTCCCGTAGTCAGGAATCCGCTGATCGTTGGGATCAACATAGCGTTCGATCAGGGAAGAGCCTCGGTATTCACTGACAATGTTATCCGTCCGGTCGTCAAAGGTCTCCCAATCGGTATCACTCCGGCGCTGTCCGGGATCGGTCGGTGACATAATGGATTGCTTGAGCATTTGAACTCGGAAGTGGACCTGGAACGTATTCGACTTGGTGGTGAGGCGAGGATAGATGTTCCCGTAGGGCTTCTCCCGGGCGTTATCCCCAACGGTGCTGATACCATCCGGAAGCTTAGGATTCCAGAGGTTGACGGCCTCTTCCAGAGTATCGAACTTCAGGTCCAGTCCCGACAGTGGCTCAGGCACGAGATAGGTCTCGGCGATTTGTGAGGCGCTGACAAAGTGGTCGTCATTGGCAAACCGCGCATCGAATTGCTTGAGGGTTTCAGAAGAGTTGATCCAACTGCGGAGGTTGATATTTCGCAATTCTCCACCCCGATCTTGCCACCAATTGTAGCCCTTACCATATCCAGAACCTGCCTTGTAGGAATCTGCATAGTCATTGGGAATGGTGAGCATCTCTTCAGACTGAAAGACCGCATGAAGTCCGGAGGCGCGCTTGATATGGAAGAACGGCGCGATTTCATAGTTCACGTTGATTTTTCCGGCCGTCGAGAGCGGTTCACTAATGGACCAAGGTTCAACGACGGGCATCCAGAATAAATCAAGGAGGTAATGATCATGTGGCTTCTCCTTTCCTGGATGTTCACCACGAGTGGGTGAATAGTCTTCCCCTGACTTCATTTGCGAGAGGTCAGCAGGGTTGGGTTGCTCCCGGAAGAGAAGCGTCTGCCAAGGTCTGCTGGAATACTTCCCACCGCTAAATTCACCATACACACCAGTTGGAAGGGAGCCAAACATGACGGGGCCGGTCGTGATACGGTTGGGTGAAAACAGACCAGGCCGTGAGGGCTCTTGCTGGTTGGGGCGACTGAAGTAAGGCACTTGTCTTCGAGGAGCCGCGCCGTATTTTTTCTCGTAGTCGTTCAATTCCAATTGCTGCCGGATTCCGAACGAGTTTCCTTCATCGGGCTTGTTGATCCAGGCACCATCGGCCTGGGTAGCTGTGCCATTATCCCAGTCGCCATAGGGATTGAAGCGCGTGCGATAGGTATCAGGGGCGTAGGCGGTGGTGCTCTTCGGTCCACTATAAGGACTCATCGCCTTGTTCCCTCCGCCGATTCCTGAGAAGTCAGAGCCATAGTTGATAATCCCACCGTCTTTGTCGGTCCATCTCGAACCAAGCGTCAACGAACCCGGTCCAGAGCCATCCGGGTATTCTCCGCGATAGATTGCATCCACCGCGTATTTGGGATGCTTTACGAATCCCGTGGTCCGCTCAATTTCGATCAGGTCCGTTTCGTCGATGTTTTCAGGATCCGTCTCGATGTCGTTGTAAGTCTTTAACATGGGGCGAACGGCTGCGAGTCGAGCATCTCCATGCGTCAATACGTAGCTACGGGCGACATCTACGTCATAGTTGTCATGAGCAACCTTACCCCTTGCGGCAGTTCTTGGCTGGCCGGTGCTGTCAATGCTTGGCAACTGTGCGCGACCGTAGGCCAAGTTTCCATGGTCATCATTTCCAAGGACATAAGCAAGCCGTCCTGGGAGCCCTTCAAAGGCACCCGTTCGCTGAAACACCCAGAATTCCGGTGCTTGGCGTGTAGCTTCGACAATGGGCTTTCCATTTTGCCCAAATCCGCCAGCGATGCCTGGATGAAGATTGGGAACGGGCATTTTATCGATCTCATCCATCTCAATCTTCGCCTCTTGAATCACCAGATTGGATTCCTGGGCCGAGTCCGAATTGTAGCCCTCATCAAGGAAAATCTTGATCTCGATATCTCCACCGGAGAAATTGATGGGCTCGTTTTTCTTGATCTGGATCGGTCCGCCAATAAACGGGTAGAAGTCAGCGGCATCATCACCGGTCGGATCTTTGGGATCGACTTCATCTTCAGTCATCGGGAACTTGAGGTCACCCTTTGATGGATTGGTCTTGCCGACACCATCTTGATAATCGGGATCGTCGCCTGCGGTATACAGAGTCGCCCGAGGGCGGCGATTACCTTTGGAGTTTTGACTCGTGAAGAAGGCTTTGGCACTGTAGACCCCGCCATTGGTGGAGGAACCCCAGAAATGGTGAGTACTGTCTGGATCAGGAGACTTCAGCTCGTAGGTCGTTCCCGTCGAGAGGTGAGGAAATAGCTTGCCTCCCTTGGTTGCGTTGGTGATTTCAAAGGCGTTGGATCCCGAAAGCTCTACCTCCATCCGGAAATCGGGCTTGATCCCGGTCCATCCTTTCGAAGGACTATGAAGCTGAAACAAAAGCGCTGCTTGAACCACCTTCATTCCTGGCTCGAGAGGTTCGTCGTAAGGGAGGGTGTAGTTCCAATTCCGCCGATCCGCCACGATTCGCCACTGTTCCTTTTTCTGTGGGGTGATGGCGGTGGTGAACCAGGTCGCGTCGGGCAGATAACCAGCGTCGACATAGACTTGGGCAACCTTCTGCTTCAGGGCATCGGTGTTGGCTGCATTGTCAATTTCCGGAGTAAGATTGTCTCCGTCACTGATGGGGCAGACGTTTCCATACCAGTAGCGAGCCGCGTCGCCTTCAAATTGCTCGTTGGGAGCGAATGGACGAAACGCTTTATCCCCGCCTGACTGCATCTGAAGGCGCCCTCCATCCAGGCCGATCTTGCGAATTTTCCGGCCACCCAGTTCCTCCGTTGATTCGGCGCAGCAGATGAAGAGAAGACCCACTTCGTTCGTTCCATAGTAACGACCAAATCCCTGAGTGAAGGTATTCGGGTTGAGGCTGTCGGCATCAGAAGGGACCACCACATCGTTGGAAGGGTCGCTTGGGTTGACCCGCAACGGAGCCACCTGACCATGTCCTGGCTGCAGTTTGCGATTGTCATCGCCATCGGTCATGGTTGAATTCTGGACCAGCAGTCGATTGTTGGTAAATGCGCGATGATCGGAGGGGTTGTCCCCATAGAGCGTGTAACCGCTGACCGATTGAGTGACGGGATCAACCAGATTGTCATCAAACAGGTTCGTGCAGCGAATATAGTCAAAAACTTGAGTAAGGATCTGGTAGCGATCGCTGGGATACTTGGTTTTGAAACTTCTTCCGACCCCGGGAATCGGCTGCTCGGTGAGCCAGTCCAGATAGGTGTAGAGCTCCTGATTTCGGGCAATGTTCTTGATATCGTGAGTTGCCGAGTCAGAACGCTCCCGCATGATATGATAACGAGCCCGCTTGGAAGGCACGCTATCAGAACTCTCTGATGCACCCACTTCGGCACAGAAACGAATCCGCTTGTCGTACTCGCTGAAATGCCAGGTTCCACCGGTTCCACCAGGGGCCGCTCTGTCGGTTTCCGGATCGCCATGAAACGATGGCCACATGCTGATTCGCGGCGTATTGAAAACGGTCGTTTCGGGAGCACGGCTGTTAGCGGTTACGAAAAACCGCAGACGGTTGAGATGGTTGGCAATGGCTTCGGCATCGTTTCTTTTTGCGAACGGAAACCGATTGGTCTCCCTTGGAAGAGCACTATCCACGTTGATCGACCCATCTCCCTGCAACTGATCGGGTGCCCGAAAAATCATCTCGTCAAACGTGGCATAAAGACGGTTCCGGTCAGGTCTGGCCATATCAATCGTGGCCTGACTCGCCCTAATCTCCCGTTCGCCACTCATGGAAGTGGTTCTTCCTCCAACGATGCGCGGTGCAATCGCGTAAATCATCTCCATGGGCTCTGAACTCCATCCTCGCTCGCCAAACCGAGGGCTGTTGGGGAAGAGAACGGGCATGAGCGAGGTCATCGCTGGATGAGCCGGATAGCGCTGAAACTCGTTTCTTACCGTTTGGTAAAGTCCATAGTTCCGGTCAGCACGTCCGCCAGCTCTTGGCACATCCCAAGGGCGACCGCCAGCAGCCGTATTCACGTTCACCTTTGCGGTTTCGTCATCTGCCCAGAAGGCAATTCGTGAGACAATGGGATTGCTCGAAGATGGCTTTCCTTCTCCGGCAGGTTTCCCATCGACACTTAACGGCTCAAAGCGATTCGACGAGTCCATGGTTCCCAGAGTCCCATCCTCCAACGAGTAGATCCATTTCACCGGCATCGGGAGACCGACCTGGTGGTTTCCGATCTTGGCGTTTTGCCGACGTTTCACCTCATCCGTTGCAAAATAGAATCCTTCAACGTGGCGTTTTTCAGGGTCTTGCTCGAAACCGTCTCTCCAGTTCTGGGGTTTCCAGCTACTCTTTGATTGGCTTTGGCTGTTGGCGCCTTCCGGATAAGCTCTCGGGTCAACGATGGGATAGAAGACTTGATCTTCACGAATGACGGGCTCATTGAGATCGACATAGACGTTACGCATATCGGCTCGGTCCCATGACTTGATATCCTGCTCATCATCTCGAACTTGCGTAATGCTAGACTCTACCATCTCTTCATCCGAGTAGAGCTTGAAGGCTTTGCGGAAACCGTTCGCATCAAACGTGCGGACCATTCCAGGCTGGCTTGCCCAAGCAACACTGACGTCTCCGGTCGCGGCCTGAATCTGGTGAATGACCATGTTTACGGCAGTGGTTCCAAGCAACTGCGCTTCCTGGCCCTGAGAGTAAACAGTGGAGGCGGTCAGCTCGTTTTGGGAGATCGAGAAGAACGCCATGATCAACACGGCGGTGATCATGAGGAGAGCAAGGACGGTGATCAGGGCGATCCCGCGTTCCTTGGTGGTTTTCTCCGAAGCCGTAGGGCTTTGTGGATGGTTCATGGCAAGAGTTGTGGGTAGTTTTTGGTGCGTCAGGTAAATCAATTCCTGAATTTACGATGCATTCTGTTTGAAATACATTGTGAATACAAGAAGAAAAGTGATTCGGATGTCCGAATAAGCGATTTTTATCGCGAATACCTTGTAAATACAATGCAAATTTATCCTGTGGAGAGGAAATTCCCCTGGAGAATCAGCTCTTGCGCTTCTTCGCCAGAAATTCCCCTTCGCGCTTGATTTCTCTCAAGGTCTTGCGAAGGGACATTTTTTTGGCGGAGCTCATGCGATCGATGAACAAGATTCCGTTCAGGTGATCGGTTTCGTGTTGAATGGCCCGGGCCAACAAACCATCCGTCTCCAGTTCCAGAACTTCTCCGTCAAGAGTCTCCAGCTTGGCCAGAATCGAACCCGGGCGCTTGATGTCAGCACGGACCTCGGGAAATGAGAGACAACCTTCCGTATCGGAAATCTGGGGGCTTTTGCCTTCGATTTGTGGGTTGAGGAAAATCAGGGGCATGACGTCGTCGAGTTCGGCATCTTTTCCGTTTACGCGCAGAAACGTCGCCGGTTCCTGGGCGCCGCTGACATCGACCACCGCGAGCTGCAACGCTTCACCCACCTGTTGTGCCGCTAAACCGACGCCATCGGCATCTGCCATGGTCTCGATCATATCCTCAGCGAGCGACCGAATTTCTTCGCTAACCTCTTTAATCGCAGCGCCCTTTTCCCGAAGGACCGGATCACCAAATAGCACAATTTCTCGAATCATGGGCAAAAAGCGGGAGTTTCGCGAGCCTTGTTACTTGTGCAACAGAATCCTTGCGGGCACGTCCTTGAGGGCGATGCCGGCTTGATTGAAGGCGTCCCAGACACCGACGAGGAGCCCGAGCGGTAATTCCTCATCGGCTTTGAGCTCCAGTTTCACCTCAGGGTTGTCACGTTTCAGTTGGAGAAGAGCCGCGGCCAGATTCTCGATCGGAACGAGGTCGTCTCCGACAAAAATCTCTTCGTCCGCCGTGACGGAGATCGTGAGGCGTCGTTCCAGAACTGCTGTGCCGGACATTTCACTGGCTTTGGGCAAGGAAATGTTCAGCAGGGTCTTCTTTTGTTTGAAGGTGGTCGTGGCGATGAAGAAAATCAGCAAAATAGCCAGGATGTCGATCAGTGAGATGATCGGCACAGCCGGAAGAGAGCGTCGCTTCGAGTAGATGTTCATCGCTACGATGAGGGGGGCTGGCTTCTCGAAGGCATCGAGGGCGGAGGAATCAACGGAACGGGCACGGGAACGTCAGAGAGAGGCCCTGGTTTTCCTTTGGAGCGATGAATTCCGTTCATGACGTCCGCCAACAGGACTTCCATACGGACCGACATGCGCTCGATCTTCTTGTTGAAATAACTGTGAGCAATCACCACGGGAACCGCGACCGCCAATCCTCCAATGGTGGTGTAGAGTGCTTCCGCAATTCCGGCGGCGATCAGTGCAGGGTCCGGATCCTCTAGCGCTTGCGACCCGCCAAAGACGCCAAAGACCCCGATGAGACCGGAAACGGTCCCCAAGAGGCCCAACAAGGGCGATATGGTGATGATCACTTCCATCGCGGGAAGCCCGTTCTGAAGCTTGACGATCTCTTCTCTTGCGGCCACTTCGACTCCGCTCCGCATGGAATCCGAATCGCGATCCCGAAGGCTGAAGGCGGCGGAAATTGCGCGAGCCAACGGCGCTCTCGAAGTTTCCACTTCCTTTTCCAAATTTCGGACCGCTTCCGGTTTGCCGTCTTTCGCCTGCGCAATGAGAACGGGCAGAATGTTCGGAATCGCGCTTTGCCAGCGGAGGGAAAGGAATCGATGGATGATCAATCCGATTGCTACCACCGAGCAGAACAAAATGAAGATCATGAAAACTCCGCCACCTTCGACGAAGGCTCCAAGTTGGTTGGCGGGTCTGATGAAATCGTTGGTTTGAGCGAGCAAAACGTTGCAGGAGGGGAGGGTGTCCATGAATCGCAATTCGAAAAGGGGCGCTGAGGTTCGAGGTATTGGAGGGGAAAACCGTGGATTTCCATCACTGGAAATCGTGATTTCTCCATCTTGCCGAATTAATAGATGATAATGTCGTAGGTCACTTCCAACGGTTGATTCCCCAAAATGGTGGCAATTTCCGCAGGCATGGGTGGAATATCAGCTTCGGTAATCGCCTGCATCGTGAAGTTGGTAACCACGCTGTTCGCGTCTTGGTGAATGACGCGAATTTGTGAGGGAGATACATTTCCTCCCTGATTGACCAGAAAGCTGATCTTGAGGCTTCCGAAACTGACAAAAGCCGCGTTTTGCTGTCGAAGCGCATGCCAGCGGCGCTCGATCGCCATACTGACCAGCTTTTTGTATTGTCCCAGAGGCGTCTTTTCAGCATCAAGAGCCGCATCGCTGCCCATATTAGTAAGGGAGCCTACCATTTTGTTTTTGACTCGCTCGGGACTGAATGCTGCAGAATCGGCATCTCCATTGGTCTGGGTGGCCGGTTGCATTCCTGGCCGAAAGGGGACCGCGGCTTCAATGGGCTTGGCAATCGGAGTCGGGACGATCGGTGCATTCGGCCTTGGCGTTGGGGCCATGAGCAAGGGATTCACGGGATCTGTGATCTCCGGATTCCGTTCGGGCATCGCATCTTCGGCATCCGGCGGCAGAACCATGTTTTCATCAATGACCTGAAGACTGTCAGAAAAAGCGGACTTTGCCTTCGCCAGATCGACCTTAGCCATCTCAAACGTTTCTTGGCTTCCGCCAGTTTCCCCGTCTTTCAGGTCCGTCTTTGTGGTATCCTCAGCGGTGGAGTCAGCGGCATTCTCCATGAAATCTTTTTGATTGGGATCGGTGAATTCGGAGTCCTCAGGAGCTGATTCCACAGGTTTGGCTTCCGCTACCAACTGCGGATCCTTGCTTTCCGCCTGAGGCATTTGGAGCTGGTTAGAGGGCTGGACCGGCATTCCGACCGGGGCCGGCGCTGATTCAGGAATGTCTCCGTCGGGTCCATCGACGAATTGATGATCCTGAAGTTGGATTGAGGGAATCGGCGCATCCTTCCCGTCTTGGGTGGGGACCGCGAGGTCAGAAGGTTCCGTAGGAAGCGTTTCAGTGGCCGCCAAGGTGTTCCGATCGCTTTCGAATGCCGGGTTCGCCGGAGCCGTATCACTCTCTTGATTGGCGTAGGTGTCAATGTAGGGAGTCGCTTTGTTCGCGGGATCAGGCGGAGTAATGATCTCCGGGATCAATTCTTCCAAGGTGATGACCACTTCGTTAGGCGGTTGTGGGCGATCAACACGGCGGGCTTCCATCTGCCAGAGTAAAAACCAGCCAATGGCATACAGCACCACGAAGTTCACCAGCAGCGATCCAAAAATCGCCACCAGCGTCTTCAAGGCGGAACGCCCGAAGCCGTTTGGTTGATCCGTTGCGGTCATGGTCCTCCCCAAGCTTGGAATAGTGGTAGGAGTGAGACGTTGGAGTTTATCTGAGTATTTAGTTAAGGTAGGTTTGGGAATTTCGCCAGCAGAAGTCGAAAACTCTCTCGGAAAACCGCCGGGTATCGCAAAGTGTTTGCGTCAAGGAGGATTCACCCGCAATAAGGCTGTCTCTACCTACCTATGAAGAACGCAGTTGTTTTAGGCGCGGGAAGTTTTGGAACCGCCGTTGGTGCCGTGTTGGCCGAGCGGGGGTTGGACGTGTGCGTGTGGGGGCGAGACCAAACAATCGTCGATGGGATCAATCGGGAACATCGCAATAGCGTCTATCTGACGGAAATCGATCTTCCGGAGAAGCTCAGAGCAACCACCGATTTTGCCGTCTGTCGCGAAGCGGATCTCCTCATGGTGGCGATTCCTTCCTCGTTTTTTCGATCGGTCTGTGAAAGCGTCGCGGAAGTAGGAATCCAGAAAACCTGCGTTGCGGCTTCGCTGACGAAAGGCATTGAGCTGGCCACAGGAAATCGAATGACGGAATTGCTCCACGAGATTTTTCCGGAGAACTCGGTTGCAGTGGTTTCGGGGCCTTCCCACGCAGAGGAACTGGCCAAGAGAATGCCTACCGCATTGGTGGTCGGCTCTGAGGATGCGGAGGTTAGTCGCCAGTTGCAGGAAATTTTGACGATGCCGTGGCTTCGCAGCTACACCTCCACGGATGTGGTTGGAATCGAATTCGGGGGCACGGTCAAGAACATCGCTGCGATCGCCGGCGGCATCGTCGAAGGGCTCGGGTTAGGGGACAATGCGAAGGC
>CAYGQD010000174.1:0-15443 GCA_964351855.1 uncultured Verrucomicrobiales bacterium | reverse complement strand
CGCCAATCGTGAAGTTGATACCCGCTCCCGAGCCCGCCGAGGCCGCCGAGAAGCTCCTCGCACTTGGCATACCACTTGTCGAGATCCGGCGGTTCATTGGTCTCCTCCTTCGATCCCGGAAAGACCAGATAGGTCACTTTCAGATCACTCACCGGGCGATTGTAGGGGCTGGCTTTGGGATTGAGAGTCTGAGCGAAGAAGAGGCTGGCTTCACCCATTTTCCAAGACGGCCCGGCGTCTCCACAAATCACCGGATAGACCTTGGAACCATAAATCACCGCAGCGTAATCACCAATCGACGGGGCATGAGAAACCTTGCCAGTCTGACGAAGCAAGGAAAGCGGTAAGACGATAAAGGGATCGGCCTCTGCGATGAGGTAACTGCGGAATTTGAGATCGCTGATCAAGCGGCGGAGGTAGTCGCGCCGATCTTCGAGATACTTATTCCGCTCCCGGGTCAGCCCCTTGATTTTGTATTCTTCAAGAACGTCGTTGAGCTCTTTTTCGAGCCGGGGAATCAATGGATTTGGCGTGCTCGACTTCTTGGCCCAACCGTAGCTGGTGGTCGGTTGATAGTAGGTGGAGAGCGAGATGTAATCGTCGATTTCGGGCATGCGATCCCCATCGGAGCCATCGGCAACCACGTCCATTTCGCCCTGCATCAAGAGCGCTTTTTGACCCGTGTCAGGATGAGTCAGTTGGAGAATCGTTTCGCAGTCGAAGTAATTATGGCGAGTCTCCAAACGATCCAATCGGGTCATGTAGGTTTTGATCCGATCATTCTTTAAGCTGTAGAGTTTATCGTAAAACGGAGAGACCTTGCTGGTTTCGAGCAGCTTCCCGAGATTGGGCAAAATTTCCGGCAATTGAGGGTTGAGCGCGGCCAACTCCGCGATGCTTTGATTGGCCTGAGGGACGTTGACCTTCAGCTTGATCTCGAACTCGTAGGAATCGTCCGCGATCCGTTCTTTCGTCGCGGTATCGCCTTTGCGAAGGTCTAACGTGGTTCGAACGCCGACTCCGTTGAACAGTTTGGCCACGTCGTATTCCTGGCGCGGCAGAGTAACGGGTGTGGGGGTGGATTTCACGACCGGATCGGGTTCCGGTTCGGGTGTGTCAGCCTCCGGTTCGATCGGCTCTGCGACAAGCGGGGCCCGCTCCACCGCCGTTTTTGCCGAAGCCAGTTCCTTCTCTAACAAGGCAATCCGAGCCTTGGCCTGCTCCAGCTCCTTGGTACTGGCGACAGCGGTGCTCGATTTCTCATCCGAACGCAGGGTTTTCTGGACCTCTCGTTTCAAGCGCGACCCGGTATCCGTAAAATAGACGAGGAACGGAATCGAAACCAGACAGAGCAAAATGATCAGGAGAATCAAATTCCCTAACGCATTCGAAAAGGCGGACGGTCGGCGGCCTCTATCTCCCGAGGGAGCGGCTGGAGTTTCGTCCGCGGAGGTTTGCGCGGCATGAACCTGGGCTGCGATGGGGTTCTCCGGAGGGTCGTTGTTGTTTTTTTCAGCCATGAAGGGAAGAGTGGGAAACAGCGGAAAATAGGCGTCCCCTTTGGACGTTGGCAACCTCTCAATTGTTTCACCCGATGACGATTCAACCTCTCAGCGCCCAAACGCCCTTCACAACCAAGGACGGTTCCACGATTCGAAGCCTTCTCGATTCGACGAATGCACCGGTCGAAAAACAGAGTTTGGCGGAGGCGACGCTTCCCACCGGCGCAGCGACGGATCGGCACTTTCACAAGGTTTCTGAAGAACTGTATTTCATCCAGGAAGGATCAGGAATCATGGAAATCGAAGGGGAAACGCGATCCGTCAGTCCGGGAGACGCGATTTTGATTCCACCGGGAACCTGGCATCAAATTCGCGCGACCGAAGCCCTGCGCTTTCTCTGTTGCTGCGCGCCGCCCTATTCTCACGATGACACTTATTTCACCCGAGACTGAGGCGACGGATCGGGAGCCGGTCTACGTTCACCGCTACCAGTTGCAGAGTCGAAGCGTGCTCAATGCGCGTTCGATTCGAACCACGTTTCCGGGTGCCTTGATCCGGATCGGCGAGGGTTTTGGCTGCCTTCATCCCTGGACGGAATTGGGCGATCCCAGTTTGGAAGCGTTGTTGGCGGATCTTGCCGGGGAGCGAACCTTCGCCCTGACCCGGCAAGCGCTCGCCTGTTGCCGATTGGACCTGACGAAGGCGACCGACCATCCGATCCCCCGCAGTCATTACCTTTTGCCGCCCGGAGACGTCGAGGTTCCCGAGGGTTTTGATCGGGTGAAGCTGAAATGCTCCGGTTCCGAGCAAGATCTGGAACGGATTCGGGCTATTCCCGAGCGGTATCCCCTGCGACTCGACTTCAACGAAACGCTCTCCGACACCGCTTTTCGAGCTTTTTGGCGGGATTTGGGCGACGATTCGGAGCGGATTGAGCTGGTCGAAGACCCTTGCCCCTTCGCAGTCGAAACCTGGAAAGCGCTCGAAGCCGACTTGGGTTGCCAGTTGGCGCTCGATCACTGGCCTGAGCCCTCTTCGTTTCCATCGATTCGAGTGATCAAACCCGCCGCTCAATCTGAAGCAGTGGCGTTACCCGGTCAAAAACGCGTCTTCACCAGCTACATGGATCATCCCGTCGGGCAATGCTTTGCCGCCAGCATTGCAGCAAAGTCCCAACCTTCGACCGCCATCCTCACCTGCGGCTTGGTCACCCAGCATTTATTTGATGACGCCGATCCGTTCATCGCCGCAATGGGCCCCGCCACTCCCGAATTCCGCATCCCGCCCGATATCCGTCAACTGCTTGACGCCCTCCCATGGAAACGCCTGACACCGGCCTCCTGAGCCCCAGTTTTTGGGAAGGCGACGAAGTTGATCTGCGGCTCAATCCTCAGGTCCCCTTTGATCGAACCGGATTGGCCGAGGTGTTCGACCACGAACCGATGTTGCGCGGTCAGGTGCTCTTTCTGACATCAGGGAGTTCCGGATCTCCCGAGCTGGTTTGCCTGTCGCGGAAGGCGCTGCTTGGCTCGGCGAAGGCGGTCAATCACCACCTGGCCGTTGGCGCGGAAGATCGCTGGCTTTGCCCATTGCCGACCTTTCACGTGGGCGGATTTGGCATCTGGGCGCGTGGATTTGCGGCAGGCGCGTCCGTGAGTGCCTTTGAAGGCCGCTGGGAACCAGAACGCTTTCATCGAGTCTGCCACACGCATTCGATCAGCCTGACCTCGTTGGTCGCGACCCAAGTCTTCGATTTGGTTCAGGCGAGGCTCGAAGCGCCAGCTACGCTTCGGGTTGTGATCGTCGGCGGAAGCGCGTTGACTGCGGATTTGGGACAGCGGGCGCGAGAACTGGGTTGGCCGGTTTTGCAGAGCTTCGGGATGACGGAAACGGGTTCGCAGGTTGCGACGCAACGGATCGATGACCTGAAAGCTCTCTTTCAAAATGCCGACTTGCCGATTTTGCCAATTTGGGAAGCGCGAACCACGGAGACCGGGATGTTGGAACTGCGCGGCGAGGCACTTTTTTCCGGCTATCTGCGGCGCGAGAACGCCACCTGGCGTTTCGAGCGCCCATTCGACGCTGAAGGTTGGTTTACAACGGCAGATCAGGTGCGATTGGACTCCGGAACGCTGACGCCACTGGGGCGCGGGGGCCGAACCGTCAAAATCCTCGGGGAATTGGTCAATCTCGACCGGCTCGAAGGGATCATCCACGAAATCGCTGGTTCGGGAGCCCCTTCGGTCGCCTTGGAAACGCGAACCGATCCTCGCGCCGAACGACGACTCATTCTGGTCGCGGAGAAATCGCTCTCTGAAGCCCGGGTTCAGGAAATTCGCGAAGCCTTCGACCGCACCGTAGCTCCGTTCGAGCAGATCCAAGAAACCGTCTGGTTGACCGCCTTTCCCCGATCCGAACTCGGGAAAATCCGCCGAGAAGCACTGGCAAACCTCCTCAACGGGCTTTGAAAAGCTCGGGGATCGAGATGTGGAATTCTTCCAGAACCGGTTCCGCGATGCAGAGGTCTTCTCCCGTCAATTCCAGCGTTTCCTGAACCGGTCGAAAAATCCGCACTCGCTCATAGGGCGGGAAAATTTCCCAGACCACCTGGACTCCGCTCTGAAAATACTCCGTCACCTTGTCTTCCATCAGGAAAAAGCGGTCTGTCGGCTCCGCGATTTCAATCATCCAGGAGGGAATCGGATTCCGCGTTTCTGAATCCCGGATTTGACCAAGGGTGAAATAGGCGAGGTCTGGCTGGCGGATTTCGCCTTTTGAGTCCGGGCCGACTCCGAGCAGGCATTCGGTTTCGGGAATCAGTCGATCACCCCGCTGAAACGCGACCGTCTCTTGGAAGCGATCCAGCAAGTTCAGCACGACTTTGCGGTTGGCAGCTTTCATAAATGAGGATCCTCAAAGCAGAGACGCATCACGGCATTCGTTCGACCCATAATCTTGCGTAGAGACTCAATCTGAGAAAGAAAAAACCCTGGCCACTATTGTGGCCAGGGCACCAGAACCATGAAAACAAGACAACTTCCAACAAGAGGTCGTTGCGGGAATATATTAAGTCATCATAGATATCAAACAAGTCTTAATAATCTGCAAAAGCTGCATTCAACGGGGAAATTGCTGTGATTGCCTCAGCTTCAATGGTTTCCAAAACGCGATTTTTTTTCGCTGGGAACGCCTGTTTTCATCGCAAGCGGTGCCACCCCACCGTTTCGCGCCCTAAAACGCGGAAACCTTGTCGATTCCCCCGGTTCCCAAAAGACGTGTCCAATTTCAGACACCTCAGGAAAGGAGAAAGACTGCGGGATTTCTCATTGCTCCTCCCTGGAACCCGCCATTAAGTCCTCTCCATCATCTATCTTTGAATTCTATGAGCCCTAAAAACCCAATATCGCAATCTCAGGAGGATCCCTCCAGTCGTCGTCAATTTCTCAAAAACAGCTCCGTCGCTGCCGCTGGTACGGCTGCTGTGAGCGCCCTTCCCATCGCCTCTTTCGCGCAAGTTGCCGGAAGTGATGAAATCAAAGTGGGCATCGTCGGCACCGGTGGCCGCGGATCAGGAGCGGTCGCTCAGACCCTCAATGTTGATGGCTGCCGCCTCGTGGCCGCTGGAGACGTGTTTGAGTCCCGCTTGCAGGGTACTATGAAGCAACGCGCCTCGGGAGGTTTGAACCGAATCCGCGAGTCCTTGACCAAATCCGGGAAAGCGGAGCGCTACGACGTTCCCGCCGCCAACGAATTTGTCGGTTTCGATTCCTTCGAGAAGGTGATCGATAAGTGCGACATGGTCATTCTGACGACGCCTCCCGGTTTCCGCCCGGAGATGTTCGAAGCCGCGATCCAAGCTGGAAAACACGTTTTCATGGAAAAGCCGGTTTGCACGGATGCGAAAGGCTACAACCGCACGATTGAGGCGGCCAAACTGGCTGATGAGAAAGGGCTGAAAGTCGTCGTTGGACTGCAGCGCCATTACCACGATTCCTACCGCGACGCCTTCAAGAAGGTTCATGACGACGGAATTATCGGCGATATCGTCTCCGCGCAGTGCTATTGGAACGGCGGGCGCCCCTGGACTGTCTCTCGAGACCCAAGCTGGAGCGAGCTGGAGTTCCAGATGTACAACTGGTATCATTTCGCCTGGGTTTGCGGTGATCACATTGCCGAACAGCACGTCCACAACATCGACGTCGTGAACTGGTTCGTCAGCGGCGACAGCGTGATGGGCGGAAATCCAGTCAGTGCTCAGGGCATGGGTTCGCGCTCCGGTTGGGAAAGCCCCAAGTCCGGCGAAATTTTTGACCATCACTACGTGGAATTCCGCTACGACAACGGCGTCGTCATGAACAGCCAGTGCCGCCAGATCAAGGGCACCTTCCGCCGGGTGGAGGAAGAAATCTTCGGTTCGGAAGGCATCTTGACCATGAGTCAGGGCAAAGCCGTCGCGAAAGACTACAAGGGAAATGAAATTTGGAAATGGGGTCAACCCGCAGAGGGAGAGGAGAAGGTCGATCGCCGCCGTGGTGCTGAAGCTGCCCAGAATCCTTACCAAGTGGAGCACGACGAGTTGCATGCCGCAATTCGCGAGAACAAACCGCTCAATAACGCCTACTACGGCGCAAAGAGTTCCTTCACGGCAACCTTGGGCCGCCTCGCAACCTACACGGGCCAAGTCGTGAAATGGGACGAAGCGACGGGCAGCAACTTTGAGCTGGTTCCCGACAAGATGACTTGGGATCACGAGCCTCCGGTAAAGCCGAACGAGGATCTGTCTTACAATCCAGCCATTCCGGGCGAGACCAAATTGCCCTGGGCGTAGCAATTCTGACACAAGTTGGATCAAATCAGATCCCTACCTGCGTGAATCGCGTAGGTAGGGATTTTTTTCTTTGACCGCGCTGCTTTTCGCTACCAGACAATAGCGATTGAATTTCTGGAACGATGGAGACCTCCCTGCAAGACCTCTTAGCGGCAATCAACGATGGCCGCGTCCTCACCCCCGACGTGTTCGGGAACATTGACTATGACGAGATTCTTGAATCTCGCGATAGCGATGGAGATTTCGATGAACGTTGGAACAAGTCGCTCACGGCGGTAGAGAAAGAATGGGCTGAGCGGGATATCACTCAGGACCTCGAGCAATTGGTGGATGAAATTCGGGAGATCAGCTTTGAAATCGCGAATCACTCGACCGATCAGCACGAACTCAGCTCTTACATATCTGATGACTTCGATCTCTTTGCCCGGCTCATCGTCCTAGAGCGGCATGATCCCTTCGCGGAAATGCTTTGGGAAGCCTATGAGAATGGGGAGATTCCCAGCCCGGACACCCTCGGTGAGGTAGAGTCCGATTAAGGAAGTAGACTCGGAGAGGAAGTAGACTCGGAGAAAATAGACTCCGCCTTCGCGGAAATCGGCGTCGATGAAGGACGGCGCTCAAGTCTGACTTCCGCTTGTGCCTGGATCGAACTCAGGCGACTTCCACCGCCGCCGGAGCGGGCAGATGGGGGGAAATCTTTTCAACGGCTCGGTCGGCCGTGATTCCGTGTTTCTTCCGGAGAATGTTGACGCTGCCGTGCTCGATAAACTCATCCGGCCAGCCGATTCGTTCGACCGGCGTCTTGATTCCTGCATCGTTGAGATGCTCAATGATGGCGCAACCGAAGCCGTTGTGAAGGACGTGATCTTCGAAGGTGCAGATGACGGAACACTGGCGCGCATATTTCTCGATCGCCTGAGCGTCGAGCGGCTTAATCCAGCGAGGATTGATCAACGCGACCGAATATCCGAGCGCTTCAAGCTTGTCCTTCGCCTCTTCCGCCATTTCGAAAAGATTCCCCAGGCCGAACAAGGCAACATCGGTTCCATCCTGGATGACCTCTGCTTTGCCGATTTCGAGTAGCTCAGGCTCCTCCTTCGGCGTGGCTCCAACCCCGGCTCCGCGAGGATAGCGAACCGCACAGGGACCATCATCGTAGTTGGCCATGGTCCATAGCATATCAACAAACTCATCTTCGTCCTTCGGTTGCATGAAGACGAAGTTCGGGACGTGTCTGAGGTAGCCGATATCGAAGAGGCCATGGTGAGTGGGTCCATCATCGCCCGACAAACCGGCGCGATCCATACAGATGCGAACCGGAAGATTCTGAATCCCGATATCGTGAATCAGCATGTCGTAGGCCCGCTGCATGAAGGTGGAATAGATCGCCAAAAACGGTTTTAGATCCATTGTGGCTTGGCCTGCCGCAAACAGGGCCGCATGCTCTTCGGCAATCCCCACATCATAATAACGTTCCGGGATTTCGTCCTTAAACGTGGTCAGTCCGGTTCCGCTCGGCATTGCGCCGGTAATCGCCGTAATCGCAGGGTCCTTCTTTGCGAAATCCGTGACCGAACGGGCAAACACCTGGGAAAAGGTGGGCTTGCTCGTCGCGGGAGTCTCTCCGGTCTCCGTCTTGTAGGGTCCCAGCCCATGAAACTTCATTGGATTGCCCAGCGCAGGATCATATCCGCGCCCCTTCTCCGTGATAATATGGAGAATCACGGGGCATTCCTCGGTTTTGAGGTGTTCGAAGGTTTTAATCAAAACCGGCAGGTCATGGCCGTCAATCGGCCCAAAATAACGAAGCCCGAACTCTTCGAAAATCACACTTGGCCAGAACACATTCTTCGCGCTCGCCTCCACTTTCGATGCCAGTTTTCGAATCTTTCGTCCCGCGATGCGCTCGACAAACTCCGCCGCTTTGTCGTGCAGGTGCGTGTAGGTTGAACTGGTCTGAAGCGAGTTAAAATACTTGGCGATTGCGCCCACGTTCCGGTCGATCGACCACTCGTTGTCGTTGAGAACGACGATGAACTTTTTCGTAGTCTCCGCGATGTTATTGAGGGCCTCAAAGCTGGGTCCACAGGTAAAGGCAGCGTCTCCTGCCACCGCCACAACATGTTCTCCCGTTCCACGAACGTCACGCGCCGCCGCCATTCCCAGCGCCGCACTGAGAGCGGTTCCGGCATGGCCCGCGCCATAGCAGTCATGTTCGCTTTCCGTCCGGAGACAGAATCCGTTCAGGCCTTCGTATTGCCGAATCGTCTCGATCTGATCCCACCGACCGGTGAGCATTTTGTGGACATAAGCTTGATGGCTCACATCGAAGACAAATTTGTCAGTCGGCGTGTTAAACACCCGATGAAGGGCCAAGGTCAACTCCACAACCCCAAGGTTCGGTCCCAAATGCCCGCCGGTCTTGGCGAGGCAATTGATGAGCGTCCGGCGAATTTCCTCCGCCAATTTGGTGAGATCGTCCTCAGAGAGTTTCTTGAGGTCCGCCGGGTTATCTATCATCGGGAAAAGGGATTCAGAAGAGGGAGATTTCATCATCAGAACTGTCAGCACCCTCAGATTTGGAGGATTTCTGACTCTTGGGTCGCGCCTCTTTCGCACTGGAAGAATCGCTCACGGCTTGTTCAGCTGCTTTCGGCTCAAAAGGTTGCAAGGTGGGCTCGGATTTGCCGGAGGCGATCATTTCAATGCGCTGTTCCGCTTCCTGGATACGTTGCTGGCACGTTTTCAGGAGGCGATTTCCTCGCTCGTAACGCTCGACCAACTGATCGAGAGGCATGCGCTCAGACTCCATATCCTTAACGATCGATTCCAGTTCGGCAATTGCTTGCTCGAACGGAACTTCAGTTTCGGATGCAGTTTGGGGCTGGTTTTGGGCCGGTTTCGCCATCGTTTACGGTTAGGAACGGATTTCCAAGGATGACTACTCGGACTGGCACCCCAATATTTCAAGCCTTTTGGGGCGTGGTCTTGTCAGGCTCTTTATTCCGCTCCGGTTTTTGCCGGAGCTGGCTTCGGTTTGCGCGGCTTCTTCGGATCGAGGTTTTTCGCCATGATTTCGTCACTTGGTGTCGGCGTATCGACCCCGTTTTCAGGCACTTCCACACCAGCGATCCAGGCGATCGCGTTCAGCACCGTCTTGCGATGACTATCGTTTTGCCAATTGCGGTGGTAGTGGCCTCCGGTGAAGCCGAATCCACGACCGCCATCTTTGCGATCGTAAACCCAACAAACGTGCTGGGGAACTTGATTGGCGACCATTTCACGGACTGCCGGATTTCCGGAATGATGACCGTCCGGGCGACTCATGGTGCTGTCCGGCGGGATCGCAGTTAAGATTGGCGTCACGTTCTCTTCGGCAAAACGCATGTTGAAATACCATTCGTCATTCAGCGTAAAAGGTTCGACTCCATTCGCCACCGGGTGATCCGGAAGAGCGGTGAACTCCGCGTCCCAGTGCGGATTGACCGAGTAATGAACTTCAAACGCTCCGCCGATCCACGAAATCAGATCTTGGTTCGATTCATCAGGCAGCATCTCAACCGCGTAGTGAATCGCGCCGATCCCGACGCCTTTATCCCGGAGGGCATTGATCTGCCGACGATGCCACCAACCGACGTGGCGACTCTGCCCGTCCGAATACATCACGAGGGCGTCGGCGTTTTGAATGGCGGTGGTGTCTGCAGGCCAGCCATTCGTGTAGACCGTGGCCTGAATTTGGTCACCAAAGTGCTCGTTGATCAGTTTCGCCAGCAATTTGCAACCCGCATTGTGCTCATGATCGCCCGGGGCATGACTCGGTAAACCCGCGAAAAAGACGACCTTCTTTTTCTCTTCCAAGGGCAGTCGCTTCAGCTGAATATCGCGAAACTGAACCTTCATCGGCGCTCCGCGATGGAGTTGGAAGGCCAAAATGCCTGCGGACCGCGCTTCGGGACGATTATCGACGACATCGCTCATCAATTTGCCGTTGATGAACTGCTGCAGGTGGTTGCCCTTGGCGATGATGTGGAACGCATTCCAATCATTCTCCTTGATGCCCTCCTTCAGCGCTTCCGGATCCCCCAAGACTTCCACTTCCCGTGCTTTTTCGGGACCTAACACCGCTTTCTCGCCTCGCTTTGCCAAAATCCCCCCGAATCCTTCGCCGTAATTGGTTCCGGCCCAGCCTCGCTCGGCATCGAGATCCGCTTGATAGCCGCCCACACTGTAAGCCAATGGGTTTCCTTCCTTATCGTTCCCCTCCTTCAGAAAACTCCGATATTGAATCCCGGAATTTCCCGCTTCGATCCGATATTCCAGCTTCAATTCAAAGTCATCCAACTCACCATTCTGCCAGATGAGAAACTTGTTGTAGGGGATGTTGGCTTCTGTCGTCCGGCCGGTGATGGCACCGTCTTCCACCGTCCAGAGACCTTCGTCTCCCTCCCATCCGGTCAAGTCATTGCCATTAAAAATGGAGACGAAATCTCCCGAGGTATCCGCGACCGGGAGGCCATCCGGTCGCTCGGCTTCCAAAGCAACAACCAGGGCGATCGATAAACCAATAAGTAAGGCAATGAGGGGCTTCATAACTGGGACCCTAGACAAAGGATACCGCCATGCATCCAAATTTTTCGCCGAGTTGGTGATAGCTGACCGTTGCTACGGGACCAATGATGGAATTCTGGCCATCAAAGCATTGACCGCCTGAGGATCTCCCCCTACTCTCGCAGAGTCTTTAAGTGACCTTAAAGACTCTGTCAGGAAGCTCGCCATCTGGTGAGTACTATAAAGAGGAGAATCCAGTGAGAATCTGGAGCGGTGCCGCCACCGTGAGAAGAGAGTGTCTCTTCGAGCCGGATCGCCTGCCTGATGGAAATTTGTCAACCAGCCAGCGGTCCACTGGCCAAGGACACTATGAAACACACTACCATCCTACGTTTGTCGGGTGCTGCGCTGTTGGTCGCGTTTGCGGTCAATGCCCATGCACAAAGTCCTGAGGCAGAATCTGAATCCGCAGCGGATCAAGCAATTGAATCCACGGAAATCGAATTGGAAACCTTCGTGGTGACCCCAACCAAATTTCCGCTCCCGCAGCGGGAAGTTGGCAACGCCATTACGATTATCCCCGGCAGCGACCTGGAGGCCCGGCAGATTCGCTCCTTCGAAGACGCCCTCAGGTTTGCCCCGGGGGTCACCTTTGCCTCCAGCGGCCAAACGGGCTCCAATACCTCGCTCTTCGTGCGGGGCGTGAGTTCGAACCAAACTCAACTCATGGTCGATGGCGTTCGGATCAACGACTCGAACATCCTCGCCCAACCCTTTACCGGAGCCGGAATGGCCCATCACCTGGATTCGATCGAGGTCCTGCGAGGCCCACAAAGCGCACTCTACGGCGGCGAAGCCATCGGTGGCGTCATCAATCTGACGACTCCCCGAGGCAGCGGAACCCCGAGTAGCGAGATCGAAGCGATGACCGGCTCGTTTGGCACCTTCGGCTCTCGCTTCTCAAGCAGCGGCGAACTCGGGACGACCGCCTACTCCCTCTCCGTTGGTTACGACGAAACGCAGAATGATCGTCCCAACAACGACTTCGAGAACCTCTATTTTGCAGGTCGGATTGACCAGGCGCTGAGCGAGCAGACCACCCTCGGCTTCACCTTCCGCGGGGCGGAGCGACAATTCGGCTCTCCCGGCAGCGTCGTCGATCAAGATCCGGACAACCTGGACCAGGACAGTTTCCTTCTCCTCACGACCTACCTTGATCACAACTTCAACGATCAGCTCAATACGCGCCTCATCGCCGGATATTTGAACCAGGATCTCGACTTCGAGTTTCCGCCGGTCGGAAGCAGCACCATCGCGAGCGAAAAAGTCGTGCTGGACTGGCGCAACACCCTCGAATGGGGCGGCGGCCATGTCTCCCTCCTCGGTGTGGGATTCGAAAATACCTCCGTTTCGAACAACGGTTTTGGCGGCGTCGATGACACCGAGCAACTCTTCTCGCTCTATCTTCAGCAACTTCTCCAAGTCACCCAAGCCCTCTCCTTAACCGGCGGCCTTCGTTGGGAAGACTACGAGTCGTTTGGCGATACGGTGAACTATCGGGGAGCCGGTGCCTATCACCTTGAAGAGACGGGCACGACGTTTCGCGCCAGTGTCGGGACCGGATTTCGCGCTCCCTCGTTCTTCGAGCTGTTTGCCCGGAGCCCGTTTTTCGTCGGCAATCCCAATCTCAGCCCGGAAGAGTCGCTCGGCTGGGATGTCGGTGTGGAGCAGGAAATCAATGGGCTTGGCACCCTCGCGGTGACCTGGTTCGATAACCAACTCGATGATCTGATTGCGACCAGCTTCGTCGGCCCGGTTTCCTCGGTCGCGAATCTGGAATCCGCCTCGACTTCCGGATTGGAAGTCGCCTGGGCTGGGTCTTTGATGGACCGTCTCAACTACCAGCTCGCCTACACCTATCTGGAAGCGACCAACGATGCGACGGGTGACCGCCTCGTCCGCCGCCCCACCCACACGCTCGGCTTCGACGTTCACACGCTCGTGTTCGATCGCCTCACCCTCGGCGCTGGCGGCTACTGGCTCGACGATCGGCTCGATATCGATGCGGCGACGTTCGAGACAATCTCGGGAGACGACTACTTCATCGCTCGCTTCTACACCAACTATGCGGTGCATCAGAACTTCGATCTGTTTTTTCGGGTCGAAAACGCGTTCGATATGGAGTATGAGGAAATCGCAGGCTTTCCCGGCCGCAGCCTTGGCGTCTTCGGCGGGGCGAAACTTCGATTTTGATCACCTTTTGAACGCATTTTCATGAACGATTCACCCAATTCCAACGGACAATCCTGGCTGGCAATCATCTTGCTCTTGCTGGGCGGGGTCTTCCTCATCGTGAAGTCGAATATGGATGCCTTGGCGAATTTTGCTCCGGTGATGGCGTTTGCGTTCACCGGAGCCATCGTCATGCCGAAACGCTTTCGCATCGCGATTCCACTCCTCCTCGTCTTGATGACGGATCTCTTCATTTACGGTGCCGAGGCATTTTCTCACAGCTTCGTGCTCGTGAAATACGGGCTCTTTCTTGCGGCAGCCCTTTGGGGAGCCTCGCTTGCACAGCGCATCAGCATCACCGGAACCTTGGGCCGGGTCCTGGGCTGTTCCCTCGTCTTCTATCTGGTGGCGAACACTGCGGCTTGGTTCGGCTCGGCGAGCTATGCACCAACGTTCGCAGGCTGGCTCCAGGCGAATACAACCGGCGTCCCCGGCTTCCCTCCTTCGTGGTTGTTTCTGCGCAACAGCCTGCTCAGCGACTTCGGGTTCACTTTGGTGCTCTTGGTCGCTTTCAACTGGGAATCGGCCAAGAAGCGTCTACCGACCCTTCCTTGGGCTCCGGTGGCTCAGCGAGCTTGAATTCGGGACGGCGCTAGAATTACTTCGGTAAAGTTGCGAGGGATTTTCGACCTGCGCCAAGGCGGGATTGAGCGGAGTGTAGCGAGCTACAAGAGCTGAATCCCAACGCTGGCGCTGGCCGAAAAGACAAGCAAACTCGAAGTAATGATAGCGCTGTTCCTTAGGAATCCGGGATCGCGGGGTTGAGCGAGATCGCGTGATACTTTCCGCTCCGCAGTTGCCATTCCTGCTCGCCATTCTGCCAAGTCGCCACGACCGTCACGTCACCTTCCCATCCGTTCAGACCAAACAGCAGCCGGCGGTCGCTCTGGGCTGAAAACCCGGAAACATTGAGGACCTCGGCGAATTGCAATTGCCCATCCCAACGCAGCTCGATCCGCACATTCGCGGCATCCCGATTGACTCGCCGTCCATCTCCGGACACTTCCAGGCCGATCCAGGTCTTCCCTTCCCGGTCCAGTTCATTGCGAAAGAGACTCGGTTCGCGAAACTGATGCGTCACCAGCAGATCCGGGTCGCCGTCATTGTCGAAGTCGGCCAGGACCATCCCACGGGAGTTCGTCTTCTCTTCCAAGCCCACCGTTGCAGCGACATCGTGAAAATCGCCCTCTTCATTGAGCATGACGCGATTGCGCTCCTTTCCCCAGATGGAATACCCGCGAATATCCGCCCACTTGTCTGCGTAGGCATGGACTTCCGGCCCGGTCCGCGCCAGGCGCGAGTTCACGTACCAATAGTCCCGCGCCTCTTCGAACTTCCGATCCGGCGTGTCGTCCACCATCCCATTTGCCTGAACGATGTCCGGCCAGCCGTTCAGATCCAGATCGCCAACTCCCCCACCCCACCCAAACCGGTGGGGATTTAGCGCGCCTCGTTTCGCAGCTTGGTTCCGAAATCGTATCCCGCTCGTGCCTGGCTCCACCATCCAGAGAAGGCTTCCCTCCGCTTGTAACGGCGCGTGAACATTTGAAACATAGATATCTTGGAAGCCATTCCGATCGAAATCCCCGATACTGCAATTCATCCCTTTGTAGGTATCCTTGCCGATCGAACCAAAGACTCGCCCCACCTGCCGCGCGAATCCCTTGCCGTGGCGATTCAGATAAACATCATCCGGTCCAAAATCACTCGCCGCGTAGATATCCGGCCATCCGTCCTGATCGAAATCCGCCGCGTTCAGCGCCAACGTCCAATGGGTTTGCGGCATCCCCATCTCCGCTGCGTCCAAGGCTTCAAACCGTCCGTCACCCAAATTGCGATAAATCTGATTCAAGCCGCCATTCGCCGCATTATGCCAACTGGCATGCATAATATGCAGCATTCGCCGGTCACCTTCAAACTCCGGTTCGGGAAGGGCGAAGAGATTCAACGGCGGCTTGCCGGGATATTCCTCCAAATGGGTCCGCATCGCGTTCCCGACGATCAAATCCAGCCAGCCGTCTTGGTCGAAATCAACAAACAACGCACTGAGCGACGTCGAATGCGCTCCCAAACCAGACTCAATCGTCACATCGACGAAATCGAGTTCCCCGGTTTCCGTGAGCGTGTTCCGAAACAATCGACTGGCACCAAATCCGACACCAACAAACAGATCTTGATCCCCATCGTTGTCGTAATCCGCAAAGACCGCCACGCTCGGCAAACCATTCTCCTCTGGTAGGTCTCGCAACACCTCAAACGCCGCCACCTCGACG
>CAYGQD010000173.1:0-15522 GCA_964351855.1 uncultured Verrucomicrobiales bacterium | reverse complement strand
CACGAGCCCGTTTCTGGCGATCGGCGGAGGTGACAAGGAACGGAGAACTCTACACGGCGGCCTGTCCGATCATGGAATTGCACGAGCCGCTCTTCGTCTTTGCCAACGTCACCTATGACACGGGAGATGAGATTCCGATGCCACCTGGATATAGCGACAACTCGCTCCTCACCATCACCAGCGAAACGCGTTCGGCCTTTCCTCATCAACTCCAGGAAGCGGGGGTAAAGTCCACCGGAGACCGTCAGCGCTTGATCGAAGACTTTGCCCACGGCTGGCGGGATTGGTCCCTCGTCGGCGTCAATCATCGTGCCCACTGGAACTACGAAACTCATAAGATCAATGACCCGGCCTTTGTCGGGCCCCGCGGAGCTTCACTCGCCCTGGAAATCGAGACGACGAAACCGGGCGAAACCCTGGCGGTGATTCTGGAAACCGATCAATGGCGGGGTTACACCGGGCGGAAATCGCGGCGCTACGTTGCCATGGTCGAGTTGGAATCGGCAGGCTGGCATTCACTCGACTTACCCATCGAACGATTCACCACGGCGGAAGGCGAGACGCTGGAGAACTACGATTTCGTGACCAGCCTAATCCTCACCCCCGGCCAAAAAGAGCGCCCCGACGTTGTGGCCCAAGAGTGGCAAAGCGACGTTCCTACCTTCAAAAACTTCCATTGGGTTGGTGGCGAATTTACGGATCGCCCCCGCCCCTATCTCAAATCCGGCGCGTCAGAAATCGACGCCGATGCCGCGTTTCGGGCTCAGTTCGAATCCGCCGTCAGCGAATCCGTTACCCGCGAAAATCAAGACCTGAACTAACCGAATCCCGCAGGAAGATTTGGCATCTTCTGCTACCTGCGATTCCATCGATCCCTCCAACGCGTAGTTTTTCCCAACAAGGCCATGAACGTTTCATCCCTTCTCTTTTCTTCGTCCCTTATTATCCTGCTCTCCTCTGGAATGGCGGAGGAGTTCGAGGGATTGGTCATACCCAAAGACCGCTTGGAGCCCTTTCTTCAGGAATATTGCATTAGCTGCCACGGCCCGGACAAACAACGCGGACAAGTGCGGTTCGATGAGGCTGCTTGGCATGTCACCAATGGCGATACCGCACAACGGTGGCAAGATGTGCTGGATCAGTTGAACGGAGGCGATATGCCGCCGGAGGATGAAAAGCAGCCTTCGGGCGCGGAGTTAGGCGAGATCCTCGACGTCTTGACCGGATCGATCCTGCAAGCCCGGAAGATGCTGACGGACCATGGCGGAGAGATCTCGATGCGCCGACTCAATCGCCGGGAATATGCCGAAACGATCGACGATCTCTTTGGATTTCAGGTTCCGGCAGAGATGATTCCTGACGACGGGGAAGCGGCCACCTTTGATACGGTGGGCGCGGAGCAGTTTTTCACCTCCTCCCACTTCGAGAAGTATCTGGAGTTGGGGCGTGAAATCGCCTCCGTTGGACTGACTTGGGCAGCGCGCCCTCGTTCCGAGGTGAAGACGACGCGTCGGGAAGCCGAGGAACATGTGACTCCTCGCCTCCGGGAAGCGCTCGCGGATCTCGATGAGAAAATGCGGATGAAGCAGGAAGGGAAGACGTGGAAGGAGATGGGATTCAAAGACGAAGGCGAGGCAGAGATCATTTTCAGTCAGTTCAAAAATCGCGCCGGAAAACCAAGACAGTATCTGGCCAATCCGTTGGTGGAGACGGGGATTTATTTCTCCGAAGTGAACAACGAAACGAGGCAGTTCGGGACCAACCATGGCGGTTGCGATCCTCGAGCGACGTACCAGCTGCGGGTGCGGGCGGGGATTCATGGAGCGCCGCCGGAAATTCGGAAATTTCTCCATCTCACGGACAATGTAGGGACGATTGGCGTCCTGAAAGTCCGGGGAACCGCAGAGGATCCAGAGACCGTGGAAATGTCCTACCGACCGACGTTTGAGAGTCGCAATGTCACTTTTCGCGTGCAGGAGAATCGAGCGGATATTCGCGTGCTCGATGCCTATCTGAGGCGGCTCAACGAAGAAGAGCCAGCTGCGATCTGGATGGACTGGTTAGAAACCGAAGGTCCGTTTTACGCGCCGCAGCGCTCCTTCTTCGAAGAACTGCTCCACCCGCAAACTCCCGAGCGAGGGAAACCGAACCAGAAACCTTGGAACTTTGGCAACGCTCGCGAGTTGATCGCCCAATTCGCGTTCCGGGCCTTTCGCCACCAAGAACCTTCGGAAGAGTTTCTCCACTTGCTGGTCACGCATTTTGAGGAACTCCGTTCGGGCGGAATGAGCTTCGATCACTCGATCGCCGAAGTTTTTGGCATCATTTTGGCCTCGCCGCAGTTTCTCTTCATTCAAGAGGCGGGCGATGCTAAATCAGATCAAAAGCGCACTCTGGATGCTCGCGAATTCGCGATCCGTCTCGCGTATTTTCTCTGGAGCGGCCCTCCTGATGACCAACTCTACGCAGCAGCGGCCGATGGATCGATCCTGCTCCCTGAAACGCTGCACGCGGAGGTCGATCGCATGCTCGACAGCCCCAAGGCCGATTCGTTTATCGAAGGCTTTACCCGGCAGTGGGCCGAACTTGAACGCTTCGATGCGATCACGGTCGATGAAAACGAATTCTTCCTCTTCAACAAAGGCATCCGGCACTCCGCCAAGCAAGAAGTGGTAGAGTTCTTCAAAACCTTGGTCGCGGAAAACCTTCCGGTGTCCAATCTGGTCGACTCCGACTTCGTGGTGATCAATGCGTTGCTCAGTCAGCACTACGGGATCGAAGGGGTGGAGTCGAACGCGTTTCAGAAAGTGGCTCTCCCCACCAAATCTCCCCGAGGCGGCTTGTTGGGGCAGACCGCGTTTCTCACGCTCGGCTCGAACGGAGAGCGTTCGTCGCCGGTCATCCGCGGTGCCTTCGTCATGGAAAAACTGCTTCATGACAAACCCGCGCCACCTCCTCCCAATGTCCCTGAACTAGGCTCAAACTCCAAGAAACCGGCCACCAATCGCGAGATGGTGGTTTTGCACCAAAGCCAGGCGGTTTGCGCCTCGTGCCACAAGAAGATGGACGTGATCGGCTTCGGGTTGGAAAACTTCGACACAATCGGGAAATGGCGGGAAACCGAAATGGTGGGCCGCAAGCCGGTGCCGATCGATCCCGGGGGAAGACTCCCTGGCGGCGCGGTCTTCGAGGACATCGAAGGCCTCAAGTCGGTCTTGCTGGATCAGAACGCCGGTCTCGCCAAAGAAATGATTGAGTCGCTGCTCGCCTATGCCTTGGGTCGAACGATTGAGTTTTCCGATGCCGATGATGTCGATGGACTCCTCACCGCCTTGGAACCCCAACAGTTTCGCGTCCGATCCATGATTCACGGAATCGCCGCGAGTGATTTGCTTCGAACCAAATAGACGTTTAACCCACATACCTCCCGAAGATGACGTTCCACACCAACTCCACCACCCGCCGCTCCTTCCTCCGAGTCGGCAGCACCGTCATGGCGCTTCCGTTTCTGGAAACCTTCGCCACCGCTGCCAGCACCGCCAAAGCGCCTCCGAAACGGATGATTTTTCTGGGTGGCGGCTTCGGATTCACCAAAGACACCTTCTACCCGAAAGAAGCCGGGCAATTTTCCGAGATCGGCCTCACCGAAGGCTTGTCTCCCCTGAAGCGCCATCAGAACGACTTCACCCTGGTTTCGAACCTCACCAACCTGGGAGCAACAGATCCCCACGGCGGCAGCGTTTCCTACCTCACCGGTGCTAATGTCGCAGGTACTCCGGGCAAACGCTTCCACAATTCGATTTCCTGCGATCAGCTCGCAGCCGAGCATCTGGGGAAGGAAACGCGATTCGCCTCTCTCTCGCTCTCCGCCCATGAAGAAGATGGGGGACAGAATTCCGGTCACGGAGCAGGCCTCTCCCTTTCCTGGGACGAATCCGGCAAGCCGATTCCCGGAATCAACGAGCCGATTCAGTTGTTCCAGACCCTCTTCGCCAATCCGGGAGATTCCCGCGAAGAGCTCGATGCGCGGTTGAAGAAAAAACAAAGCATTCTCGACCTCGTTCGGGTCAATGGCGGCGGAATGAAGCGCACGCTCAGCAAAAGCGATCAAGAAAAGCTGGACGAGTATTTCACCGGAGTTCGCCAGGTGGAGAAAGGGCTCGAGCGCCAAGCCAAGTGGGCCGATATCCCCAAGCCGGACGCCCCCTTCGATGCTCCCGGTGACGGCCTCACCGGTGAGGAGCAAATCCACATGATGTATGACATGATCATCATCGCCCTTCAGACGGATGCGAGCCGTGTCGTCAGCTACCGCCAGCCCGTTTGCTCGGTTCTCGAAGGGATGGGAATCGCGCTGAGAGCCCACTCCCTCAGTCACTACGGTTTCTCGGAGCCTCGAACGCTCGCTTCCCGCCAACGCGACAAGAAGTGTTCCGCCCTCTTCGGCCATTTTCTGGATCGCCTGAAAGAAGCGCGCGATATCGATGGGAGTCGCCTTTACGACCATTGCGTCGTCAGTTACGGGACCAATCTCCGCTCCGGCCACGAGTTGAAGAACCTGCCCGCGCTGGTTTCCGGAGGCGGCGCGAAACGAATCAAACATGGTCGCCACATTCAGTTACCAAAGCAGGACACGCCGCTCGCCAACTATTGGCTGACTCTGATGCAGGAAACCGGAGTCCCGATCGATCACTTCAGTCACAGCACGGGGACCGTTCCAGAATTGTTGGCATAACGCGCTTTCCTCCTGCAAACACACGATTTCCCAACGCACTTTGAAGCGCCAAAATCGCAGCCTTCCAAACCTCCAAGAATGTCTCTTTCCCAAGAAATCGATTTGTGATCGAAAAACCGCTCGATTTTCTTCGATAAACCAATTCCAATCCTCAAGTTTTTGGTGAGATTCGACCCCTTTCCGACATCATCCCCTGTCAGAGCCCCCTTTTTGAATCCATGAAATTATCCCTCATCGCCCCAATTTTTCTGTTCGCCGTTGCCTCGGCGAGTTCCGCCCTTGCTGCTGAGCCCCTCGTTTTCGAAGGCACCGAAGGCCCCGGGAAAGGAAAACACATCGTCTTTCTCGCCGGCGACCACGAATACCGCTCTGAAGAAACACTGCCAGCCTTGGCCCGCATCCTCGCCAAGCACCACGGTTTCAAATGCACGATGCTGTTCACCACGGACAAAGAGACCGGTGAAATTCTCCCCGGCAGTTCCCATATCGAAGGGATGGAAGCGCTCGACACCGCAGATCTTGCCGTCGTTTACCTGCGGTTTCAGGATTTCCCGGACGAATCGATGAAGCATTTCGTCGATTATCTCGATCGCGGTGGTCCGATCGTGGGGCTTCGAACATCCACCCATGCCTTCAAGATTCCCGAAGGAAAAGCTTATTCGAAGTATTCATGGAGCTACAAAGGAGAAGACTATCTGACCGGATTTGGTCACCAGGTCCTGGGACAATCCTGGGTCGGGCACTACGGGAGAAATCATCAGCAGAGCACCCGGATCGACATCGTTGAATCGAAAGCAAGCCATCCGATTCTTCGCGGGGTGAAGGAAATTTGGGTGCAGGCAGGCGGCTACGTGGGCAAGCCGACTTCCGGAGAGGTGTTGACCATGGCTCAACCACTGAACGGAATGACTCCCGATTCTCCGGCGGACGAATCGAAAGAGCCGATGCCCTCCGAATGGACGCGTAGCTACGACAACGGAACTGGAAATGTCGGTCGGGTTTTCACGACGCTCTACGGTGCTTCCGAAGACCTGCTTAATGATGGCTATCGCCGGATGATGGTGAATGCCAGCCTCTGGGCGATGGGAATGGAAGACGCCATCAAGGCGGATCTCAACATTGATTTCGTGGGCCCTTACGAGCCCAACACGTTCCGCAATGGAGCGCATGCCAGAGGCATTCAACCCGCTCAATACACCGGCTATGAGACTCCTATCCCGGCGCACAACGAAGTAAGTCAGCCTAAACCAAAAGCGAAGCCAGCCCCAAAGAAGCCAACTCCCAAACCTCCTGTTGTGGAAGCGAAGAAGCTTCCTGAGGGCGTCCTTCCGCCGATGAACCCCGAGAGCGTTGCCTTTGCCGCCAAGCCCGCTCCTGAGAAACTAGCTGTGAACCTGGGCGACAACATTGTCCTGATTGGTACCGGAATGGCTTCGCGGATGAATCACTTCGGGCACTTCGAAACCGAACTGTTTCTGCGGTTCCCGGATAAAGAGCTCACCATTCGCAACATGGGCGACGAAGGAAACACCCCCGGTTTTCGCCCTCACCCCGGAAGAGAGCAAGACGGCCAATACGCTTTTCCCGGTGCCAAAGAACTGCTACCTTCCGAGCTTCAAGCCCCCTCCAAACCCCAAGGCCATTTCGAGACGCCTGACCAGTGGCTGACTCGCCTGGGTGCGGACACCATCGTCGCGTTCTTCGGATACAACTCCTCCTTCGGTGGTTCCGAAGATTTGAATCGCTACAAGAAAGAGTTGGAAGCCTTCATCCAGCACACGCTTTCCCAGAAATACAACGGGGAGAGTATTCCGCAGTTGGCCATTGTATCCCCGACGGCTGTTCAGGATCTTTCGGACACCTACAGCGTACCGGACGGTAGCCAATCCAACGCGAATCTGAAGCTCTACTCTGAGGCGACTCAAGAAGTTGCCGCTGCCAATGGTGCCCTCTTCGTTGATGCGTTTTCGCCATCCCAAGGCTGGTATGATTCGACCGATGAAGCGTTAACGGTCGATGGAGCGTTGCTCAACGAGGCTGGTTATCAGAAGCTGGCCCCCACCCTCGCAGACGCGCTCTTTGGCGAAGCGTCCGTTGACGAGAAGATGCGGGAGCCGATTCACGCAGCGGTGATGGAGAAAAACTTCACTTGGCTGAACGACTTCAAAATTCCGAATGGCGTCCACGTTTATGGTCGCCGTTACAACCCCTTCGGCCCGGGGAACTATCCTTTCGAGTTGAAGAAAACTCGCGAGATGACGGTCATCCGCGACCGCGCCATCTGGGCCTCCTTAAAGGGGCAACCCTTCGATTTGGCGGCAGAAGACGCCAAGACATCGGAGCTTCCCCCGGTCGAAACAAACTACAAACCGAGTAACAAAAACGGCACGACTGACTACCTGCCGCCAACGGTTTCCGAGACCCAGATTGACGTCCCTGAAGGGTATAACATTGCTCTCTTCGCCTCGGAGAAAACGTTCCCGGATCTCAAAAACCCGGTTCAGATCGCGTTCGACAACAAAGGCCGCCTCTGGGTTGCCACGATGGAAAGCTATCCGCATTACCGGATTGGTGATCCGATCCCGAAAGACAAGTTGCTCATTCTGGAAGATACCGACAATGATGGTGTCGCTGACAAGCAAACCATCTTCGCCGACGATCTCCACATTCCGATCGGCTTCGAAATCTCCCATGACGGAGTTTACGTCTCGCAAAGCGGAAGTCTCGTCCGCCTCAATGACACCGATGGCGACGACCACTACGACACCAAAGAAGTCATGTTGAGTGGTTTTGACGATCATGACACGCACCACGCAATCTCCGCCTTCTGCGCGGATCCCAGCGGCGCCTTTATCATGGGAGAAGGCGTTTTCCTCCATTCCAACACGGAGAGCGTTTACGGACCGGAACGGGGAACCAATGGTGGATTCTTCCGCTACAGTCCGCAGCGGAAACACATCCTGCGCTATTCGCAGTTCTCGATCCCCAATCCCTGGGGCGTCGCCTTTGACGACTATGGGCAAGACTTCTTCCTGCACACATCAGGGACCAGCATGTCCTGGATGTTGCCCGGAACGGTCAAAGCCCGCTACGGTGCGAACCTGAAGGCACCTGACCTGATCTCGAGCAACAAAGTCCGCCCGACTTCGGGAATCGAATTCGTCTCCAGCCGACACTTCCCTGACGACGTTCAGGGTGACATTCTCATCAACAACAACATTGGCTACCTCGGAGCCAAACAGCATCGCCTCAGCGAAGACGGGACCGGGTTCAACTCAGAGTATGTTCAAGACCTCTATGTTTCCAAAGATCTGAACTTCCGCCCTGTCGATCTGGAATTTGCTCCGGATGGATCGCTTTATGTCGCGGATTGGCAGAACGCCTTGATCGGACACATGCAACACAGTGCTCGCGATCCGCTTCGCGATCATGAGCATGGCCGGATCTACCGCCTCACCTATCCGAGTCGCCCTCTCGTCAAACCCGCGAACATCGACGGCGCTTCGATTCCGGAGCTACTGGAGAACTTGAAGCTGCCGGAATATCGAACCCGCTATCGCACTCGTCGCGAGCTGCGCGAGCATGATGGTGCTGAAGTCGCCAAAGCCGCCGCCGCATGGGCTACGGAACAGACTGACCAACGGCACAAACTCGAAGCCCTCTGGGTGACCTGGGGTGCCGATGAGATCGACAAGGCGCTCCTCAGCGAATTGCTTGGATCCGAAGATCATCGCGTCCGAGCCGCCGCAGTTCGGGTCGCACGATTCAACGACCACAAGTTGGATAACTTGACGGAAATTCTCTCAGACGCCGCCCATGATGAACACGGCCGCGTCCGTCTCGAAGCCATCACCGCGGCAACGCATTTGCCCGCTGAAGAAGGTGTCGCCGTTGTGACCATCGCCAAAACGAAAGGAGTGGATCCCTACATCGAACAGAGCCTCCAATTCGCTGAGAGCATTTTCTCCGGCGAGATCGTCGAAGGCGAGAAAGCGGAAATCGTCATTGCTCCGAAACATCTCAACAAGAGCGAGGCCCAATTGTTTGTCCGCGGTGCTGAAATCTATGCTCGCGAAGGCCACTGCACCACCTGCCACCAACCCAACGGCGAAGGACTTCCCGATGCCGGGTTCCCGCCGATCGCCGAAACGCGATGGGTCGTCGATGATCCGGATCGTCTCATCAAGCTAACCTTGAACGGGCTGATGGGTCCGATCGAAGTCAAAGGCAGGTCCTATCCGGGCCAAGTTCCCATGACGCCTTTCGGGATGATGCTGAACGACGAAGAAATCGCCGCCGTTCTTACCTACGTCCGGAATTCTTTCGGCAATAAAGCCTCTGCAATCGAGCCGAAACAAGTCGGCAAGGTGCGTGAGGAAACGAAAGACAAGGTCGGACTCTACACCCCGGAGGAATTGCTCAAACAGCATCCGCACAAGTAGCCTTACGCGTTCGTTGGCGCGTGTTTTAGCATCGCCGGAATGTGGATTCCCGATATTGCTTCGTGCGTTGAAGAAATGCGGAAGCAGTTGAATCCGTCGAAACCGTCCGCTTCACTGGCGGATGCCAAATCCATGGACTGGGGAGGGAAACCCCTACACGAGAGAAGAAGTCATCGAGCGCCTGCGCGACACGCTTGCGAAGGGTGAACCGATCATCGCCGCCGGTGCCGGAACCGGAATTAGCGCCAAGTTCATCGAAAAAGGCGGAGCTGATCTCATCATCATTTACAACTCCGGGCGCTATCGCATGATGGGTCACGGCTCCATTGCCGGAATGATGGGTTATGGTGATGCCAACGCCGTTGCGATGGAGATCGGCGAGTTTGAAGTGCTTCCCGTGGTCAAAGAAATCCCGGTGATTTGCGGGGTGCATTGCACCGATCCGCGACGTCGCATGTGGCACTGGCTGCTCCAGGTCAAGGCAATGGGCTTCTCCGGAATGAACAACTTCCCGACGCATTCCATCATCGATGGCGACTTCCGCCAGCAGCTGGAAGAAACCGGAATGGGAACGTATAAAGAAGTCGAGACCGTGGCGCTTTCGCGAAAGATGGACCTCTTCTCGATCGTCTACGTGGCTTCTCCCGAAGAGGCGAAGGCCATGGCTGAGGCCGGAGCTGATGTCATCATCGCGCATGTCGGCTGCACTGTGGGAGGATCAATCGGAGTCACGAACGCTGCCATGTCTCTGGACGATGCCGCTGTCGCCACCCAAGCGATCATCGATGCCGGAAACTCGGTTCGGGATGACGTCATCTATCTCTCGCACGGAGGCCCCATCGCCACCCCATCAGACGCCGCCTTCATCAACGAGCGGACCGATGCAGTCGGATTTGTGGGAGCATCCAGTTTGGAGCGGATGGCGGTAGAGGATTCGCTCACCAATCTCACCAAAGAATTCAAATCCATCCCTCTGAAGCGATCAAGATCATGACGACTGAACCCAAAACGATTGCCGTTCTTGGAACCCTTGATTCGAAAGGCGAAGAGCACGCCTTTGTCGCCGACCTGATTCGGCAGAAAGGACACGTTCCCCTCCTCATCGATGTCGGCACCGGATCGGAACCAACCGTTCAGCCAGACATTACCCGCTTCGAAGTCGCGTCGGCTGGCGGCATTGATCTGTTCACGCTGATGGCGGGGAAAGACCGTGGACAATGCGTCACGGCGATGAGCGAGGCGGCCCCGAAACTGGTTGGGCGACTTGCCGCCGAAGGAAAGATTCACGGGATTCTCTCGCTCGGTGGAGGCGGCGGAACGGCGCTTGGTTCCGGAGCAATGCGCGGGTTGCCGGTTGGATTTCCCAAGGTGATGGTGTCGACCTTGGCGAGCGGAAATACCGCGCACTATGTCGGCTCCAAAGACATCACGATGATTCCCAGCATTGTGGACGTGGCAGGGTTAAATCGGATCTCGAAAACGATTTTCACCCGGGCCGTGGGCGCGATTTGCGGCATGGTCGAAGCGGAGATCACCGAGTCTGGAACCGATCGTCCGCTGATTGCCGCAAGCATGTTCGGCAACACCACGGAATGTGTCGATGCAGCGCGAGCGATCATGGAGGAAGCAGGCTACGAAGTGCTGGTGTTTCACGCAACTGGCACCGGCGGAAAAACGATGGAAACGCTCATCGCTGATGGCCTGATTTCCGGTGTCCTCGACATTACCACGACCGAATGGGCGGATGAGTTGGTGGGAGGCACGTTGAGTGCGGGGCCGACTCGACTCGATGCCACGGGCAAAGCGGGTATTCCCGCGATTGTGACTCCGGGATGCCTTGATATGGCGAATTTCGGCGCTCGCGAGACCGTTCCCGCGAACTACGAAGGACGGAATTTCTACATCCACAACCCGCAGGTCACCCTGATGCGCACCACTCCGGAGGAATGTGCCCAACTCGGCAAAATTCTCGCGGAAAAAATAAACGCCTACACCGGCCCCGTCAGTGTTCTGCTCCCGACCAAAGCGATCAGCATCATCAGTGCCGAGGGCCAACCGTTCTACGATCCCGCAGCTGATGCAGCCTTGTTTGCTGCGATCAAGGAGAACCTCTCTCCCCACGTCGAGTTGATCGAGGTGGATGCTGAAATCAACGCCCCCGAATTCTCGACCGCGTGTGCCCACGCCCTCCTCAATCATCTTCATCAAGCTTCATCCAACACCGCCACAACGACAATGCCCCAAGTGAAACACTACGGCTGCTTTCAGTTCAAAACAGGAACTACCGAAGAGACCATCGCTGCCTGCTTTTCTTCCATGGAAGGAATGGTCGGAAAGATTCCAGGACTTCTGGACTTCAACTACGGTCCTTACGATTCCGCCGAAGGCTTGAACGACGATTACACGCATGGATTCATCATGACGTTTGAAAGCCCCCGGGCGCGCGACGAGTATCTTCCTCATCCCATCCACGAAGCGGTCAAAGACATTGTCGTCCCAAATCTGGAACGGGTTGTCGTGTTCGATTTCAACATGCCGGTGTAGCAAGACCAGTTTTGAACCACGGAACGCACGGAATACACCGAAGGATTTTTCGTATCGACCATTTCCGTGCTTTCGGTGCCTTCCGTGGTTGCCTTCTGAACAAGGTGGTTCTTAATCTGGATAGATCATGAGTGATTTGCTTTACCAGGATGAGACCTACCTGATCCGGCACGGTTTTTGACGTCTACAGAGAAAAGGGCAGCGGGTTTCTGGAATCGGTTTACCAGGAATGCTTGGAAGTCGAAATGCGGCTGCAGAAGATTCCGTTTGTGGCTCAGCCGAAGCTGGAACTGGAATACAAAGGCCAGAAATTAGAGAGCGCGTTCCAACCGGATTTCATCTGTTTTGGGAAGATCATCGTGGAGCTGAAGGCAGTTTCCAAGTTAGCGGACGAACACCGAGCCCAGCTCCACAATTACCTGAAGGCTACGGGGCATCGACTGGGGATGCTCGTGAACTTCGGGCACCATCCGAGGGTGGATATCGAGCGGATCATCCGCTGAATCACGCTGATTTCGGAACCACGGAAAGCACGGAATACACCGAATTTTTTCCTTTCTATCAATGTTCCGTGTTTTCAGTGCCTTCCGTGGTTCTCCCCAAGTAGCGGTGATCCCTGCTGTCGCAAAATCCACCAGTGCATTCACTCCCATAGCTTCAAGTTGATATTCGGAGCTGAAGAGTCTCTCATTCGATTCCCAAATCGAATCTCCTTTCATTGTGAGCGATCCCTTCATTTCTAAATACCCCTCCATCGAACATCTCCGTGAACGCGCGCGGCAACGAATGCCTCGCTTTGCGTTTGAGTATCTCGAAGGCGGCTGCAATTCGGAGATCAACCTGCGACGCAACACCGATGAAATTCGGGAGATTCAGCTGAAACCCTGGTATTTGCGGGATTACGCAGGGTCGGATCTGAGCACGGAACTGTTTGGCAAAACCTACGATGCGCCGTTTGGCATCTCTCCGATTGGACTTCAGGGATTAATGTGGCCCGGAGCAACGGAGATCCTCGCGAAAGCAGCACATGCTCACAACATTCCCTTCATCCTCAGCACGGTGGGAACCGCCAGTATCGAAACGGTCGCGGAACTCACCGAAGGGAACGCCTGGTTCCAGCTCTATCACCCAACCGAGGACGAGTTGCGTGACAAACTCCTCGCTCGCGCAGCTGATGCCGGAATGCCAGTCCTTGTCATCCTGGCAGACACACCAACGTTCGCCTTTCGCCCCAAAGAGATCAAAAACGGCCTGTCGATCCCGCCACAGATGTCAATCAGCAACGTCATTCAGATGATGATGAACCCAACCTGGTCCTTCAGTCAATTGGCAGTCGGCGCTCCGGAATTCAAAACGATGACGCCCTACCTTCCCAAGGGGCTTAGCATGAAGCATCTCGGGTTGTTCATGAACAAGACGTTCTCCGGTCGGCTCAATCCGGACAAAATCGCGGCGATTCGCGATCGCTGGAAAGGGAAGTTGGTCATCAAAGGCGTTGTGAACGAAGAGGACGCGGAGAAGGCCATCAGCCTGGGCGTTGACGGGATCATCGTTTCGAACCACGGAGGTCGCCAACTCGATGCTGGACAATCAACGATCAAACCGCTGACTGCCCTGGCCGAAAAATTTGGCGATCGCACGACCGTGATGATCGACAGCGGCCTCCGCGCGGGCCCCGACATCGCCTGCGCCCTCGCCAGCGGTGCCAAATTCACCTTCATGGGGCGCTCGTTCATGTACGGCGTCGGGGCACTCGGCCGAAAAGGCGGTGATCACACCATCACGATGCTGAAGCGCCAGTTGCAGCAGGTCATGGAGCAGGTTGGCTGTGAAACCGTCAACGACTTCCCCAAGCACCTCGTTGCCTGACTCCGATTGAAGAACCACGGAAGACCCGGAAGACACGGAATTTGTTCCTTCGTATTGAACCTTCCATGTCTTCGGTGGTTGCGATTTCAAAGCGGCCGAAGATTTCTGGAGTTTTTTTGGCAACTGGAAGGAGTTCGTGGAGCATGAGGGTAGATGACCGAGTCTGAGCGCCATTTGCACGATCGTTTTCTTCGGCTCTTTATGGAGCATGAGGATTCGTTGCGCGTGTATTTGCGGTCGCTGTTGTTCTCCAAAGAGGAAATGCGGGAGGTGATGCAGGAGGTGGCGGTGGTTCTGTGGAAAAAGTTCGATGAAGAGATGGATTCTCTCTCCTTTCGGAAGTGGGCGTTTGGCGTAGCGCGGATGGAGGTGCTAGCCTTCCGAAGAGATCGGGCCAGGGATCGGCTTTGCTTTGGCGAAGAGGTGTTCGATCTTCTCACGACGTCGAATATGGAAGAAGCAGAACGGCTGGCAGCCGAGCGACAAGCGCTGGATACGTGCTTGGAAAAGCTACCCGATCAAGACCGAAAGTTGTTAGAAGCAGCCTACACACCGGAAGTCAGGGTCGATGTTCTGGCGGAGCGTCTCGGGAGAACGGCGATGTCTCTTTACAAGAAAATCCACCGCATTCGCCTGATACTGGTGGATTGCACCCGGCAGGAACTCGCCAGAGAATCGTCATGAGGACGCCACCGGACGATCCCAAGCTGGAATTGATGAGACGGTGTTTTGATGGTCAAGCATCGGAGGCCGAGTTTGCCCAGGTGGAAAAGTGGCTGATCTCGGACCAGGAGTTTCGTAACATCTATCTGAGTTACGCCAACATCGATCACACCCTGGCTGCGGAATGGCAAATGGAGACGCGGCAAGAGGAGAAGGAGCCCGTACCGGCGACTGGGCTCCTGCGAACCCAACGGATCTGGGCCCCTCTTCTCTCAGCGGCTGCGGGTTTGGTCTTAGGCCTCTTTTTTGCTTCGATCGGCTGGGCGATGATCACGGTTCAGCAATCGGAGGTTGGTCCTCGGGTGGACCTGACGGTTTTTGAAGAGAGCTTTGAGGACCCGGAAATGGTATGGGTCTCGGGCTTTCCAGGAGAAGCGGATGTTTGGGGAGGAGAACGTGGCCAGATTCTGCTCAACTCTCAGCAGCCGGTTCCGGAACAGGGGGATGGGATCGCCCGGATCGAATCGGCATCTGACACGACGCTCAGCTATCTACAACGCATCGTTGAGGTCGAGGGATGGCCGCAGACGGAAGAGGGAGAAGTTCGCCATCTCGAAGTCTTTGCATCGTTTCACGCGGAAGAGCCGGGGTATCAAGAGCGCTATACTCTCCGAGTCGCAGCCTTCGCAGAGTCCCCCGAATCGGTTTCATCACTGTGGGAGGGTGCCGCTTGGACGGAGATGCGCGACCGGACCTTGACCCTGACCAAGTCCGGCTTGAGCACCGAATCTGATGCCACCGGATGGCAGACCTTATCCGCGACCGTGGTGATTCCAGCAGAGGCACGCTGCGTCGTGATTTCTCTGGCGGCTGGTAGGCTCGATCCCCTCGCTCCAAAGACAGTTCATTACTTCGATAATCTTCAGGCGGATCTTCTGATCGGCCGACAACCCAAACGCACCCCAAAGAAACGGTCATGACGCCACGAAGATCACCTTCCGAAAATCACTCACGCCGAACTTTCCTCAAAGCGGCAGGAGTCTCCATTGCTCTCCCCTGCCTGGAAACGTTTGGCCAAGTTTCCGCATCGGGAGATCCCAAGCGGATGGTGTTTCTCTCCAGCGCACTGGGAATGAATCCGCAATCCTTCTTCCCAAAAACGTTCGGGAGCGACTTTGAACCTTCACCCGTCCTGAAACCGCTCACGGATCTGCGCCGTGACCTCACCGTGTTCTCCCACATGGATCACCCCTCCATCTACACCAAACA
>CAYGQD010000172.1:0-15572 GCA_964351855.1 uncultured Verrucomicrobiales bacterium | reverse complement strand
CGCGCGACGGCGGCTTCACCTGGTCACCGCCCGTCGTGGTCTGCGATGGCACCCAGCTCGACGGCAAGCATCCCTGCGAGCCCTACGCCTTCCGCTCCCCCGATGGCGATGAACTCTGCTGCCTCATGCGCGAGAACTGCCGCAGCGGCACCAGCCTCATGATATTCAGCCGCGACGAAGGCAAAACGTGGTCGCAAGCCGTGGACGCCCCCTGGGGCCTCACCGGCGACCGCCACCACGGCATCCGCCTCCCTGATGGCCGTCTGGTCATCGTCTTCCGCCACGCCACACCCAACGCGAAGGACAAAGGCTTCATCGCCTGGGTCGGCACCTACGATGACATCAAGCAAGGTAAGCCCGGCCAGTATCGGGTGAGTTTGCTACGCACCTTCAAAGACGGTTTCTACCCCGGCCTGCATTTGCTCCCCGACGGCACCATCGTCGCCACGACGTATGCCAATTACCGGCAGGAGGACATCGGCTGCTCCATCGTCAGCGTTCGCTTCAAAATGAGTGAAGTGGATGCACTCGCTCCGCTGAATGCCGATGAGCCCGCCGTCTCGCAGCAACAGAAAACGCTCTCCCCCCCACCAACTCCGCGCCTGAACAAACCCGGGAATGAAACTGCGCCACATCCCGATGCCAGGAACTAAATCATGAAATCCACTCTCACACTCATTGCTGTCCTGCTTAGTTTCACCACTGTCGCGATGGCTGATGTCAAACTGCCGGCGATCCTCTCCGATCATGCCATCCTGCAAAATGCGGAAGACGTCCCGATCTGGGGCAAAGCGGAGCCGGGCGAAGCGGTTACCGTTTCGCTGAACGGCCAGACTTTGGAGACCACGACGGACCAGGATGGCCGGTGGCGCATTTCCCTGAATCTGGCGGACTCCCCCGCAGGTCCTTTCGAGATGACCGTTCGCGGAAGGAACACCGTGACCATCCGGGATGTCGTCGTCGGCGAAGTCTGGCTGGGGTCAGGTCAGTCGAACATGGAGCAGACGATGTTCGCGCAAAATCCCGAAGAAGCGGCCACGGCGGTGAACCCCATGCACCGCGAGTTCATTGTCGAAAAGCGGATGTCGCTGGAGCCTGAGGAAGAAGTGGATGGCTTCTGGGTGACGGTGAAACCGGGCGACACCGAGTCGATGAGCGCCCTCGGCTATTTCTACGGCAAAGCACTGCACCGGGAAATCCAGCGTCCCGTCGGCGTGATCAAGGCCGCCTGGGGTGGCCGGGCCATCGAGTCGTTCATCAGTGCGGACTCGCATGACTCGGTCGAAGCATTCAGGACCGAGCGCCAACAAGCCTTGGCGGATCAGCAGGCGAAGGCGAAGGCCTTTGGCGATTGGCTGAAGGCCAGTGAGCGCAACGATCGCCCGGCATTGGATCTCGAACCGTTCCTCAGCGGTGATGCCTCGCAGGCCAACGGATGGGTAAAGGTGAAGGATTCGGGACTCGTTTCCGACCCCGCTCTTCCTACGTATGGAGCCGTGTGGTTTCGCAAGGACGTCACCCTCACCGCCGAACAGGCTCGCTCGCCCCAGTATCTCTATGTGGGATTCAAAAAAGCGGACTTCTTTCAAATCTATGTCAACGGCAAGCTCGTCGAGGAGGAGAACATGGAGGACTTCACCGATTCGTCCGGGCTGAACTCGCGAATCTATCTGCGCCCGGAAGACATGCGCGAAGGCGTCAATCAACTCGCCACCCGCGTGTTCGCCCCGCGCACGCCAACCCATCTCGCCTGGCCGCCGGCTTTCAACGGCAAGGGTAACGGAGGCGGCTGGTGGGCGAAGGCCGAATTCGCTCTACCCGATATCCCGAAGGACGCGTCACCCCCCGCTTTTCCGCCCGTTCTCACCACCGTGGGCGGAACCATTTTCAACGGCATGATCCACCCGCTGGCTGACTATGCCATCAGCGGCGTGGTCTGGTATCAGGGCGAATCAAACTCCCGCGATGCCGCGAGCTACCGGAAACTGCTGCCCTTGCTCATCGAAGACTGGCGCAGCCTTTGGGGCAATGAGCATCTGCCCTTTTACTACTGCCAGCTCGCCAACTGGAACCGGAAAATCGATCAACCCGGGGACAGTGACTGGGCCGAATTGCAGGAGGCTCAGCTGATGACGCTTTCCGTGCCCGACACTGGCATGGCGGTGCTGGTCGACACCGGAGAATGGAAGGACATCCACCCGCGAACCAAGGACATCGCCGGCGAGCGACTCGCAAAGATCGCCCTAGCCAGGGCCTACGGGAAAGCCATTCCCTGCTCCGGCCCGATCTACGACTCGATGAACATCGAAGGCTCCAGAATTCGAATCAGCTTCAAACACCTCGAAGGCGGCCTCGTGGCGAAGGAACTGCCTGCGGAATACATCACCTGGCGGGCCAAAGGCGAAACCGCCCCGCTGGTGAAAAACCGTCCGAACAGCGAGCTGGAAGGTTTTGCCATCTGCGGGGAAGACCGCAAATGGGTCTGGGCCGACGCGAAGATCGACGGCGACACCGTGCTCGTCTGGTCAGAGAAGGTTCCCGCTCCCGCAGCGGTGCGCTATGGCTGGGCCGCCAACCCCACCGCCAATCTCTACAACCAGGCCGACCTGCCGGCATCGCCGTTTCGCACTGACGACTTCCCGGTGGATTCACTCGACAGGCCATGAGAGAGAAGATCGACTACCTCCTCTACCTGCCCGAGGAAGAAGTCGCCCGTCCCCTCCCCCTTCTTCTTTTCCTCCATGGCGGCGGCGAGAGTGGAGATCACCTGGAAGCGGTGAAAACCCATGGCCCGCGATTCGAGATTGAGCAGGGTCGCGACTACCCTATGATGGTCATCTCTCCGCTAAATCCCGACAAGAAAGGCTTTTGGGACGAAGACCGCCTCGCTCGATTCCTTGATGCCCTGGAAGAGCAGATCGAATTCGATCACTCTCGACTCTACCTTGCCGGGATGAGCCGCGGTGGCTACGGCGCGTATCGTCTCGCCATGGAAAATCTAACTTTTGGCCTTCCCACGCTCGATTTTCCGGTGGTCGTAACGGAATCTCGGGTGGATCAGAGTCGAAGTTGCGGTTTTGCGAAAATCCAATATACCTTTCCTGAAATGAAACCAACCAACCCACCCATGCTCCTTTGGGGCCTTTCCATCATCTGTTCCTTGTTCGTGATCAGTTGCCTACCCGATCAAGTAAGTTCGGAAAGTCCCGATTCGCAAAGTTCATCGGGGGAAACTGCTGCGAAAATCGAGCACATCGATGTCTCGGGCGCGGCGATGCTGCTTGCTTCGGAGAACAAACCCATCGTTCTCGATGTTCGTACTCCCGAAGAATTCGAAGCTGGACACATCGAAGGTGCCAAGATGATCGATTTCAAAGCTCCCGACTTTGAAAGCAAACTCGCCGACCTGGACCGGGAGGCAGCCTATCTGGTCCATTGCAAAAGCGGAGCACGAAGCACTAGCTCATTAGCGGTTTTCGAGAAGCTGGGGTTCAAGCAGATCATTCACCTGGACGGCGGTTTCAACGCTTGGCAGGAAGCTGGCAATCCGGTGGTCCAATGAAGTCTTAGACGGATACGATCAAGATGTGGCGCAGTGAGCCAGCCCAATACGGACTCGCGATCAAGGGCTTTCCCCTCACATCAGTGCGGTAAGTTCGAACCTGCACCGCATTTCAATCAGACCCTCTGAAGCGTGCCTATCAATCGATGCTGAAAGGCATCTTTCCATGGGCTTGTTTCGAGGTCGTCGGAATCTTCTGAATCACGATTCGAAAACCTTCTTGCCGAATCGCTCGATTTTCGCGTGACTGTAGCTTCACCAGAATCATGACAAACCGACCTCTTCCCAAGCTTGTTGCCCTCGTCCTGCTCGCGGCAACGTTCATGGCCCCGGCCCTGTTTGGCCAGGCTTCCACGCCAAAGCCGAACAATGAGAAACCCGCTAAGCCGACCGGTCAGGTGAAGCGCATTCACCCTCATGCACTCAAGCTGATCCTCAAGGGCAAGAAGGAAGAAGCGATCACTTATCTTGAGTCGTCAGCGGAGGCGAAGATCAATCCGGAACACACCCAGCTCCTGCTCGACATCGCCAACGAAAAACCGGAAGCCTGGAAGTTTGACGCGGAAACCTGGCCCTGGAAGCAGACCCTTCCGGATACGTCCCTGAAAAGCGACGCACCCACGGACCAGTTCACCATCGCGTTCGGAGGCGGCGCAGGCTTCGTCCCGGAGAACGAGCGCATGTGGACCACGATCGGAGCGATCGAGCCCCGGGCACTTCTCCTCCTGGGCGACAATGTCTATATCGACGATCCGGAAACCCCGGAGATGCAATGGTTTCACTACCTCCGCCGCCAAAGCCAGCCGGAATGGGCAGAGCTGGCGAAAGAGGTGCCAATCTACGGAATCTGGGATGATCATGATTTCACCACCAACGACGGATGGGGTGGTCCGGAAATCGAGAAGCCCGCCTGGAAGCGCAAGGTCTGGGAGATCTTCAAGGAGAACTGGGACAACCCCTACTACGGCGGTGGAGAAGAGAATCCCGGTTGCTGGTTCGACTTCCGCATCGGCGACGTCCACTTCATCCTCCTCGACGGCCGCTACTACCGTGAGTCTCCAAAAACCGACAACCCTTCCATGCTCGGACCCGTGCAAAAGAAGTGGCTTGAAGAGACGCTCAGGAAAGAGCCCGCTACCTTCAAGATACTCTGCTGCAATGTGCCCATGGCCCCGAATGTGAAGCCGGGTTCGAAAGACACCTGGGACGGCTACCGCAAAGAGCGGCAAGACATCTACGAATTCATTGCCGAACAGGAGATCCCGGGTGTCATCATCCTTTCTGCCGACCGACACCGCTCCGACGCCTACAAGATCGACACGGAAATCGACGGTATGTATCCGCTCTACGAATTCAGTTCGTCGCGACTGACCAACCAGCACGTGCACAAGATCATCGACTCCTCACTCTTCGGCTACAACGAGAAGCAATCGTTCGGGCGAGTCGATTTCGACCTGACAGCAGAAGATCCCACCGTGGCCTACACGATCATCAACATCGATGGAGAAACGATCCACACGTTGAAAGTGAAGCTGAGCGAATTGCAGTTTTAGATTTCTAATAGGACGCCCGCCACGAAAGCGGGGATCCGGCGCACCGAATTCTTCAAGCAGCCTCAGGTCGTGAAACCCGACACCGACTGCAGCAACGGCGTGATTCACGTCATCACCCGGTCATTTTCGAGGCGATTCCTAAAATAAATGGAATAATCAAATCTAAATGCTTCTCACTCGCGTTTTCCCAGGGAATGAAAGCACTTCTCCCCATACCCCTTGTGGCCGTCCTTTGCGCCACGGCCTGCCTCACGCCAGGAAATCTCTACGCCGCCGATCCAGCCGAAGCCAAGACCATCGGCCGGATCGTCCGCGAGCGACCAGACCTTTCCGCCTTCCTCCAACTGCTGGATAAAACGGAGATCGGTTCCCAGCTCTCGGAGCGCACCAACCTCCGGTTCACCGTGTTCGCTCCGACCGATGCCGCCTTCGCGAAGCTGCCGGAGGAAGCGGTGGCTATTTTACTGGATCCTCGCAACGACGACCGCCTCGAAGAGGTGTTCGGCTTCCACGTCTTGTCGCGGTCGGTGCCTCCCATCGTTCTCGAGAATTACGCCCTGCTGCGAATGACGACCGGGCAGTTCCTTTCCGTCGACTACCCCGGTGGAACGATCGGCGAAGCCGGGTTCACCGGTGAAATGATTCCCTGTTCCAACGGAAACATCTTCCTGATCGACAGCGTTCTCACGCCGAACACGGACGACCTCTTCCAGCGGCTCCAGAAGGATGGCAGGTTCACGATCTTCACCAAAGCCATCACCGCGAGTCGCCAGGGCAAACTGTTCCAGAACATGCATGGCCTCTACACGACCTTCGCACCGACTGACGAGGCCTTCGGCAAACTGCCGCCCGAATTGCTGGAGTCCCTCTTTCAACCCGAGAACGACGAGCGCCTTGAGGACATCATCAAGCATCACATCACCGAAGGCGTCTTCTCCGCTGGAAAGACCCCCGGTTTCCGCAGCTTGGGGGTGTCCGATGTCACCCCTCAGTCCGCCTTTGGGCAACAGATCAACTTCAAGTCGACGCCGGATGGCCCCACCGTCGACGATGCCCAAGTCCTGGAAGCCGATCTCCCCTGTGCCAATGGCATTGTCCACGTGATCGACACCGTCATCCCGCCGGTCGAAGCCAGCCTGCTCGATCTCCTTCGCGACGAGGAGCAGTTCAGCACCCTCGTTTCCCTCTTGGAGGTGGCCGGTCTCGATCTGCCGGTGGCGTCCTCCTCCCTGTTCACGATTTTCGCCCCGGTCAATGCAGCTTGGGAAGCAGAACCCTTCGCCTCTTTGGTGGCCGATCCCACGGGAGACGCTCGCGAAGCCCTCTTCGGGATCCTCGCGCGCCACGTGATCACCGGGAAGCACGTCAGTGAAAACAGTCGCCCCTACAACAAGCTTCGCACCATCCACGGTGCCCCGATCTACCTGACTCGCGACGCCGATGACCGCCGCATCAACGACATCGCAATCGTCCAAACCGATACCGAGGCCTTCAATGGATTGATCAATGCGATTGGCTCCGTCATCGAAGATCCGATGGAGCTTCCCGAAGGAGACATCAGCACGATCGACGCGATCGAGTTCGTCCAGGAAACCCTGACACAAGGCTCCGCGCTCTACGGTCAGTTGCAATACGAAGCAAGCTGGCGCTACTACACCAAGCGCGGCTACGAGTTTCTCTCGAAATACAGAGACCTCGTCGATAGCAAATTGCTGTCTCAATTCGAAAGGACCATCCAAGACGATCAACCGGTCAGCCAATTCGCCCAGGATGCCTGGTCTTCACGAAACGCCTACCGGAATCTTCTCCGCGCCCTCGAACAGCGGGAGGATCGAATTCAGGACAGCTACCTGATGCAAGTGCCCGAGCAGGCCCGCTTCGGACGTTGATCGAAAGCGATGCCACGCTAGCCAATCCGTGTAAACGCTTTAGGAGGCACGGATTAAGACGGATGGAACACAGATGTCACGGACCGGAGATTGCTTCTGCAACAGCCATTCGTGCTCATTCGTGCTCATTCGTGCTCATTCGTGCTCCTTCGTGTCAGCCACTTCGATCCAGCCTGAAGACCTTGCGAAAGCGATGCCAATCCGTGTAAATCCTCAAACATCCGCGTCTCATCCGTGTCAACTACTCAGAAAGCACGGATAGACGCGGATGGGACACCGATGTCACGGATCGCGATTGCTTCCGGAGCAATCTCTTCGCAAACCCCTCCGGCGGAATTTTTGAAAATCCCGCTACTAACTCACCGGACGCGCCACCGGGATCTTGAAGCTGCGGCGGGTGCCGGCGTTGTCGTCTTCGGTATAGGGCCACACCGTATCGGCCGCGAGCTGCACATTGCGACGTGAGGCATTGATCTGCGACACGTTCTTCTCATACGCCTTCAGCAAATCCGTCACCGCCGTCGCCGCTTCGGTCTGTTTCTCCTCCGCCGCCATCCACGTTGCCAGTAGCTCCCGCATCTCGGTAATCTTTTCCGGGGTGATCCCGGCCAACTCATCAGCCGCCGCAAAATCCAGAATTGTCGTCGCGTCCTGCTCCAGCTCGACTCGGCTCGTGCCAAAATTCGACTTCCCAATCCGATAAGCTTTCCACTTCAGCCTGTCATCGGGGAACTTCCGCTTCACCGCCTTCTGCACCCCACGCAATGCCGCGATCAAAGCCTCCACCGCATCTTTCTCTTTCTGGGTCGTCCGTTTCTTCTCCTCCTTCGCCGCGATGATCTCACTACCCATCGCCCGGGTATTCTCCGAAAGCGTCTGAATCCCCGTCAACGTCGCCTCCTCCACATCATACGGTGCCAGCATCACCAACCGATCGTCAACCAATCCCGCCGCCGCCACCGACTCCGCCAAGCTGATCGCTTTAAGAGTCTTCTTATCCAGATCGCCTTGCCGCCGCGTGGCCGAATTTTCCTCAGCTGCGGTAAGTGGCTCCATTTCAGAACCGTTTTCGTTCTCAGGATTCAACATAGGATCATTTTCAGGCATGATGATGGATGGTGAAGATTTTCGATTTCGCGATGGCCTGCCTCAGGGAACGCAGTCCACTCATTGCTTAACAAATCTTAAATTTCACAGGATTCAAGGCATTCGGGTGATTGTGGCGAAATTGTCACGTTAGACCAACGGGTGCGATTGCCTGCTGCCTCTGCCACCGCTTGGACACTCGCACACCATCAAAAGTCTTTTGGCATTTCCTTAGCAGGGTTGAAAAAGTCGGGAATGTCGCGCGCGAACACCTGAATGGAACTCGCTTTCCCAACGTCATGCGAAGCGAATTTTCCGACCCCAAATCCAACGGGTTCGCGGCGTTTCAGACTTTTTCAACACCCTGTTAGTCCGAATGGCGCGAGTTTAAGCGGCCTGATCGAAGATTTTGGGTTGGGGATTCACGGTTCGAAAATACCCAGGATCCTGCCTTCGCGGCACCTGTAGCCAGCGACTCGATTTGGGCCTTCGCTTCACCTTTCTTGGTTCGTTGCGGCCAGGTCGATTAAGGATCTGCCTCTCCGCGATGCGCTTAAGAAACTCGGCTTTCTCTTGTTGAAGTGCGGCGGCTCCACGTTCTGCCTGTGCGAAGGTCGCCGAACTGGCTGCGAGCACCTGCAGCGCACCCTTAAAACTCAAACCTCGGGCGCTCACCCCATGGGCGGCTGCAGCCTTCAACATGAGCAGGCGCACCAAATTATACGCCACCATGTGCATCATCAGCTCTTTACGAATCATTGCAGGAGACTTCGTGCGCAGCATGTCCATACCCATCGTTGTTTTGATATCGCGAAAGCGCACCTCAATCTCCCAGCGCTCGAAGTAGAGTGAAGCGATCTCTTGCGCGGGATATTTGTCCGCATCCAGCAAAGTGGTGAAGAGATATTTGGTCGTGCTTTTTCCATCGCGCTCGGTCCACTTTTGACGAATGACGCGTACCTCAATCTCATCGGGCAACTGCTGCCACTGCTCGTTGCTCAAACAGCTCCCCGGGGGCTGCCAATTCGGTTTGCGCCAGGTTTGAAGCCTTTGGTTGGGGCCGAGTTTCTTACCTTTGCGAAAGTTCACTTTGCGCGAATGATGGCAGCGTCCAATCAAATGAGCATTCGCCTCCATGAGCCGCGCGGTAATTTCGTAAGAGACATAGGCGCGATCGGCAACGAGAACATCGCCAGTGTCGATGAGTGAGAGCATTTGGTCTAAACCCTGGGTTTCACCAACCCGCAACTCACTCTCGACAAAGTCCTCTCATCCGCCGTGGATCAGGTTGATGAGGCCGACGAGTTTGACCACGGGGAAACCGCACCCGGGTGCTTGACTGGTTGGTTGGGGATATTTCTCTTGATTGGGCGCAGTGTCAGGCATTTGCGCCGAGGTGGCATCGATCGCCTTTACCCGATGACCTCGCCAAAGATGATCACTGGGGGTATGGCGTTCCAACTGAGCGAAAATATCGTGGTGAATGTTCTCGATCATGGCTTCAGGGAGACGTTTGCGCGCCTGAGCGTAACTGGAGCTATCCGCACTGGGAATGGGGAGCTTACGTCGCCGAAACCATTGCTGAACTTGGGCGACAGCCATCGCGCAAGAGCCGTCCTCGGAGAATACCTGTGCCAAAAACGACCAAAAGGTCACTTCGTGGGAGAAGACGCGATTTCGGGCGGTCGAAGCGTGTTTGCGCACCAAATCCGGTGGGATTTCTTCGCTGAATTGAGCGCAGATATCTCCAACGAACTTTTCGTGAAGTTTTTGCCGCTGCTTGGCGATTTGTTGTTGAGCCGAGCGTTTGGCACTGCCAAAGAGTCGAGTTGGGAATCCGGTGAGAAATGGTGACTTTGTTAGCATGAAGAAACCTATTCAAATCCGGATCTCCCGCTTCCTTAAACTCGCGCCATTCCTGTTAGTCCCTGTTAGTCCTCTAAGGATCCCGGCAGGGATCCAGAGAAAGTAGCCGGTGGTGCAACGCAGCGAAACCACCGGACCCATAACGCCATATCCGTTGCGCCCCGGCAAGGGCGCCAGAAGGAAGCGGCTTGGTATATTGCCGAGATCCAGAAGCTTTATCGCGTGGAGGCCGAGGCCCGTGAGGCGGGTCTCTCACACGAACAACGGGGAGCGTTGAGGAGCGAACGAAGTCGCCCGGTTCTTGATAGAATAAAAACGCGGCTGGATCGCGACCTGAGCAGTTCGGATATATTGCCCTCCAGTCCGCTGGGAAAGGCGATCCGTTACACGCTGCCGTTATGGGAAGGGTTGGCTCGTTACGCGGAGAAGCAACACGGAGTGGTGGAGATCGACAACAACTTGACGGAGAACGCGATTCGCCCGACCGCGATCGGGAAGAAGAACTGGCTCTTCATCGGTCATCCAAAGGCAGGCCAGAGGTCCGCGATCATTTCCACGATCGTGGAGAACTGCCGGATGTGGGATATCAATCCGCTGGATGTGATGCCCCGGGTCATGGAGCATCCCGCGAACCGAATCGCCGAGTTGCTGCCAATGGCGTGGAAGGAAGCGCGCGAGGTGCGGTGAGATGGTCTATGATGGGCGCTTACGGTATTTCCGAGAAATGCCACTAGCTCGACAAACTTTTTCTGAATTCTATTTGCGCTCTCGCGCACCGATACGAGCTATAGTCTATCCCGACAAAAGTATCGTCATGGAGAAGAAAAATTTACCGCCAGCGATTACGGTAGCTCTCATTAGCGCCCTTGCATCAGTGATTGTCGCTCTAATCAGCTCTGGACTCTTCGTTCGCTCTGTCGATGTTGAATCAACGTGGAAAGAACAATTTCCGAACGTGGCCTATAAGTCCTCATCTGGTGGCATTGTTATAGCGATGATATCCGCGTCATCTGAACATCGGAGTGTGATGGTAAGTGGTTACGTTGATGGCAAACTGGTGGCAATGACAGGAGCACAGGACAGCACCAATCCCGGATCACCATCGATTGGAGCCAGTACAATTACAATGCCAGTTCCTAAAGATAGTGAATGGATTATAAAAACGCCTGATGAGCAGAAAGGTCAGGTTAAAATACAATGGTTCACTTCGACGCTGCGGTAGCTCCTATTCCAGCGTTTAATTTTCTCCCGATATGGGAGAAAGAATCGAATGTTAGACTTCCCTCCTTTGGCCTTCAACTGCCAGAGAAACTTGCCCCCTCAGTTTCAACTTCAGCCGATACGCGACAAGCCATTGCGCCGAACTGAAGGCGCAAAGACAAACTAAATCAGGCAAATTTCGATTCATCATTTTTATCTACAGGAGGTCAAAGCAAGTCATAGCCTGTTGACAACGACTTCTAACTCGAGAAGGCAGAAGGGACGGGCAATTTTTACCCGCAAGTTCAAAACTTCCTGGTTTTTAACAGAGAATCCCCATCAAAGCAATCGCGGTCGCCGAAATCGTGGTCGCAAATCGCCCCTCAAGGCTTCCGGCCATTCATCCATTGCGCTATCGGGCGAGTTTCGCTTGCTTCACGACACGCCGATCCGCCTGCGGGTGCCTTTTCCGCCTGCTCAACCGCTGGATTCTTGATAAGCGGGAGCGGTTTCTGGAACCCGAATGAACACGAAGTTTCACGAATACAGGGCTTGAGGGCTCGACAGTTGGTGCCATCTCCTACCTCGAAAACATTTTGACCGCGCCGACCTACTGGGGAACCACCTTCCATCTTACGCTTTTCCGATCAAAAATCTTACCCTTTGTCAAAGGCTGATCTCCATGGTCGGGGCGCAGGGCAATACCGCCCGGGTGTTCCTTCCCGTTCCCGTCAACAAACTTCAATTCGACAATGTAGGCGATGGTGTCGGCGGATGTCCCCTTGCCGGTGAGGCCGAACAGGTAATCGTCGATGCCCTCTGCGCGCCCCTTGCCCTTCCAGGCAGCCTCAACCCGTTCAACGAATTTGGCGTCCGAAGGCAGGTTGTCCCTCCAGTCCGGCTTTAGGCCGAGATTACTATACCGCCGTAACTCTGGACTGAGACCGCTGAGTTCGAGCGCGGTATGTGAGTCATCCTTTGCGAGGACGGACATCACGTAAGCTTCCGCTACCTGATCCGGGTCGCTGTAGTCCGGGGCCGAGCAACCGGCGAGAAAGACGAAGCAGGTAAGAATGGCAGCGATGGACGGGATGATTTTCATGGGTGCAGTCTTAGCAGAAAGTCAACGCCATGTCACTGCCTACCGACAGCGCTCGTTGGTTCTGGGATTATGGCTCAAGCGTTCAGTCGGATCCCGACTCAGCGCGGGGCAGGCCGTTGATCATCCGCGCCTCATTCGGTTCTGCGCCCAAAGCACCCTGGACACTGTTGCAGCATCTTCGAAAATGGCGAGTTTCGAATACCCATTCAACGGTCAATCCGACATTTTGGAAGGGCTGCCTGAAGCGCCGAAATATCAGACAGGGGAATCCTGTTTCCGCCGCCGTTCTAAAATCCTGCTCATCCTGCTTATCCATGTAGGCATCCGGAGGAAGGGAACATGGATGCTCAGGATGTTCAGGATGGTTTTTAGCGCCCAAGGCGCTTTGAGGGGAGGAGGTGCGGAGGGAATTTCTGGAAATTTCGCTACGTGATTGGCGCGAAGGCAGGAGGTTCACACAGAGAGGCTTTGGATTTGCGAGGGTTAGACACGAAGGGCACGAATGACCGCGAATTTTCACGAAACACTACGAAGCCCATCCGAAAACCCCTCTGCGGCTCCGCGGCTCTGCGTGAGACCTCCTGAAACTAGTGCATCATCCTGAAACTAACCGGCATACGAAGTAATTCTATTCTCTGGGATAGTCAGGTTCGCTGCGCTCACAGTTTTTGAAGGTCGCGGATCTTTTGCCCGATTTCAGCGTCGTATCATCGGTCACGAAGCTAGTCTATAGGGAAAGTTATTCTCTGCGAAACACTTCGAGCCTCCCTACTCAGCCAAGCAATCAACTATCCCCGGATAGCAAGGCCCCTGTATATACGAAACAAGCCCGCTCTCGGAGAAAAGCGGGCTTTCGTTCTGCCGGTTATGTTTATATTAGTCAATTGAGTCGATCCTGAGATGGGCCTCGTATCGATAGTCGATCCCACCGCTTCCATCGGTTGCGGCCCACGGGGCAAGGGTAGAGTGACTGATGATCATATTTTTCGCGTCAATTTTCAGGTTGAGCGTTTGACCGCTCCCTGATTGATTGAGTTCCAGAATGTGTTCCGGATTCTGATTTCTGCGACTCTGCCTCAACTTCAGTCCATATCCGTCGAAGGCGGGATGGGTTCCAGTCCACATTCTCCCATCTTTGGTCAGCGTGTGCTTTTGACCAGTGGCAGGATCCGTGAATACAATTTTGGTCATCGTTTCTGAAGTCACGGGGGGAACATCGTTTGCCCCGTTGGCATGCGTCAGGAATGTTGTCAGTAGTGCTAAAGCTACAGTGCGGGCGTGATGATGCATTTTCATTGGTTTGAGTTGGTCGGTTTTAGAGAGGCGGAAGGGACGGGCAATTTTTGCCCGAAAGGCCCAACCTTCCTGGTTGTTAACAGACAATCCCCATCAAAGCAATCGCGGTCGCCGAAATCATGGTCGCAAATCGCCCGTCAAGGCTTCCGGGCATTTATCCATTGCGCTTTCGGGCGAGTTTCGCTTGGTTGTAAGCGCCTAACATGGACCATTCGACCGCAGCTCGCGCGCTTCCTTCCACGCCCGTGGCAGCAACCCGGCAATCCGGTTCGCGGGATGCTCCATGACTCGGGGCATCACATCCAGCAGATATTCCAGCGGATTGATATCCCACATCCGGCAGTTCTCCACGATCGTGTAAATAATCGCTGACCTCTGGCCTGCCTTTGGATGACCGATGAAGAGCCAGTTCTTCTTCCCGATCGCGGTCGGGCGAATCGCGTTCTCCGTCAAGTTGTTGTCGATCTCCACCACTCCATGTTGCTTCTCCGCGTAACGAGCCAACCCATCCCACAACGGCAGCGTGTAACGGATTGCCTTTCCCAGCGGACTGGAGGGCAGTAGATCCAGATTGCCCAGGTCGCGCTCGAGGAGTTCGGTTCGTTGCTGAAGGGTGAAGCGGGATGCCATCGCCCAGGTTCGCCTGGATCGACGGTGGCGCTAGATGGTCCATGTTAGGCGCTTACGAATCTGAGCACACTGGCAATGAACATCGAGCAAGGCCCGAAACTTCTTCTTAGCAACATCATCAAAAATCATCCGCCCCTCGATCGCACGGGCCATGATGTGATAGCAATGGCTGGAGCGGGATTCAGGACCAAGGACTCGGGCGATTCTCATCCTTGAGAAAAAGCAATTACGAACCCCTGCAACAGAAACCTCTGAATTTGTGGAAAACTTGATTTTCTGCGTATAAAAAGCCCGTCCCTAAAATTTTGCTTCTACAATTGGGTTAAAAAAATTCTGCGGCCTTCGGCCGGTTTCTCTCCCTGTTTACGCGCGGTCGGGCCCGGCTCCGCCTTGGCCCTCCCTTGCTCTGGACTTGTTCATGCTCATGCTGGTGCTGGGCCGGCCTGGAGGAACACCACCCGGAAACCAGCGAAGCTGCGGCGGATGCCAGGATCGAGCGCGAGGCGGAACGCCGAGCGGCAGAAGGCCGGGCCGTGGAACCAAGACCCGCCCCGCAGCACACGGATGGCGTCCATGCTAGTAGATCCTAGCGGATCGACCAGAGCTTCGCTAGAGTAATCTTTAGCGCCGTCCTGGCACCATTCCCAAACATTCCCGTGCATGTCGTAAAGTCCCCATGGGTTCGGCTTCTTGGTTCCGACATCGTGGGTACGCCCCTCACTGTTGCCACTAAACCAGCCGTGTTCAGCCAGATCTTCATCCTGATCGCCGAACGAAAAGCGAGTCTCGGTGCCCGCGCGGCAGCCATATTCCCACTGCGCTTCGGACGGCAAGGTAAAGCTGAACCATTTGCAATAGGCTTGGGCATCGTGCCAGGAAACATGGATCACGGGCTGCTGATCGCCGTTCAAGCGGCTGTCGCTGAAGTGTTTCGGCTTCTCGATCTCCGGATGTGCTTCGAGGAAGCGGGCATATTGGCCGTTCGTCACCGGATGAGCTGCCAGCCAGAACTCTTTCGAAATGGTTACGTCGTGGACCGGCTTCTCGCCGCCCAATTCCTCGCTTCCCATCCGAAAGGTGCCTGCGGGAATCCGGACAAAGGTGATGCCGCTGCGGTTTTCGCCGTCATCGACCCAAATGTCCACGGTTTCGCCACCAAAGTCCGGCGCTTCGAGCCCAGCGCGTTTCAGGATGGTGACGGCTGCCGTGTGGATCTCGCGATCCTGTGATTTGGCGGCCAATGTGCCCGTTGCGGCAGCCAATTCCGGAGGAACCGAGCGGGAAAGCAGTCCCTTGACCACAAGGCGTAGCGCGTCCTCCGGTGGGCCAGACTCGAAAAAGCGCAAAAACGGCCCGGTGGGAAATTCGGAAGCGGAGCGGATCAATTC
>CAYGQD010000171.1:0-15588 GCA_964351855.1 uncultured Verrucomicrobiales bacterium | reverse complement strand
CTTTCGTCCGGATTGCCCGGAATCACGACCGGCCCGCTGTCGCCGCCCATCGCGACGCCAGCCCGAGAATCGAGCCGCAATCCCCCTTTGGTTTTCCCTTCCACCGAGTGGCATTCATAGCAGCGCTCCACCAAAAGCGGCCGCACATCCCTCTCAAAAAACTCGAGATGGGAAGGCTCAATCGGGTTTGCCCGCACGGCTCCGGTGGTGGCAGCCAGGAAAAGGGCAAGAATCTGGAAGTTTCGATGGATCACGTGGCGGTGTTCCTTTCACGAGCAAACAGCCCCGGATCTTACGAAGCGGATCGGAGCGTTGTCACGACTTCGGTTCGAATCCCCCCGTGCTCATGGTTTGGTAGCCCGGGAACCGAGCAAAGCCCAGTCGGGCGCAGTCCAAAGAAGAGCTTTGCTCTCCGGCTCGCTGCTAACCGCCTCCTGTTTTTTCCTACGATGGACAGCGCGCGTAAAAACAGCGAAGGTCGGTCCACGTGCGCCTGAAATCCGTTTCAACCGGCACCTTCAGACTTTCGCGAGGAGTGCGCCGTCCCTAACGAGGTGACCAACGAGGCGCAAGCGGGTTTTTCGACCCGGGCTGCTTCCGGCCTCCCAAGAATCGATCCAAGGCCAAAGATCCCGCTCGACAAATCCTAGTTTCAGATCCAATGAAGCGGATCCTCCACTTCCTCCCATGATCATCCTTGTTCTCCTTATTTTATTGGGGTTCGTTATTCTCACAGTTGGAGCGGAGGCCTTGGTTCGTGGGTCGGCCGGAATCGCCCGGCGGGTCGGACTCAGCTCCCTGGTTGTCGGGCTCACCGTGGTTGCGTTTGGCACCAGCGCCCCGGAAATGGCCGTTTCGATCGGTTCGGCCGGGGCCGGTAAAGGAGATCTGGCGATTGGCAACGTCGTCGGTTCGAACATTTTCAATGTCGCCGTCATTCTTGGAATCGCCGCCCTGATTTGCCCGCTCAAGGTCCAGCTCCAGGTGATCCGCTGGGACATGCCCGTCATGTTGGGAGCCTCCCTCGTCGCAGTGGCCTTCATCTACAGTGCCGGTGGCGTTGCGCGATGGGAGGGAGCGTTGCTTTTCTCCGGAGTTGTCGCATACACCTGGCTGGCGATTCGGATGGCCCGACGCGAAACCCCGATGGCGGTCGAGGCTTACGGCGAGGCGTTCCCGACCGAGAGAACGGACGAGCCGAGGACCAGTCTTCCCCTGCAAATCGCCCTGACCGTGGGTGGAATCGGCCTTCTCGTCCTTGGGGCACAGGTCTTGGTCACGAATGCGGTGGCCCTGGCCCAGATTCTCGGGATTAGCGAGGCGGTGATTGGGTTGACCATCGTGGCCACGGGCACCTCCCTCCCGGAACTCGCCACCTCCGCCGTGGCCGCGTTTCGCAAAGAAACCGATATCGCGGTAGGAAATATCGTCGGGTCTAATATCTTTAACCTGCTCAGTATCTTGGGTGCGACCGCCCTGATTGCTCCGATTTCCCTCGGATCGATCGGTTGGATCGACTTCGGCTTCATGCTGGGAACCTCGCTCATCCTGCTTCCCCTGATGCGCACCGGTTTTCGGATTGATCGGTGGGAGGGTGCTCTTCTCCTCGCCTCCTACGGCGCTTACCTCTACTTCCGCTGGCCCAACGTGTGACATCGAAAGGCTTGGCTTTGGATCGTGTATAATAGGGAGGGACGCTCGCGGCGGATTCCGGGGCTGAAAGGGCGTGCGGAATTGTTTGATCGTTTACGATGATTTTTGTTGCGCTAGGGCAATTCGATACGATGGATCGCCACTTCCCTGAAATGTTTATCATCCTAGTCTTGCTTCTGGTGGGGCTCGTTGTCTTGGGCCTGGTCGAAGCTCATTTTCATCAACGCGTGTTGCGCCGGATCCCCATCCGGGTTCACGTCAATGGCACCCGAGGAAAGTCCAGTGTCACTCGGCTGATTTATGCGGCGTTGCGAGAGTCTGGAAAAGTCACTTGCGCCAAAACGACGGGGACCCTGGCTCGGTTCATTACGCCGCAGGGTAAGGAATACCCGATTTACCGACCAGCGGGGGCGAACGTGGGCGAGCAGATCCGCATCGTCCGGACGGCGGCGACCTATGCACCGGACGCCTTGGTCATTGAGTGCATGGCGCTGCAGCCGAGTTACCAATGGTTGAGCGAGAAGGCCTTCGTCCAGGCAACGCATGGCGTGATAACGAATGCCCGGCCCGATCACCTGGATGTGATGGGGCCAACGGCGCGGGACGTTGCCTTGGCGCTGGGTGGAATGACGCCTCAAAACGGGAAGCTCTTTACGGCGGAGCGGGAGTTGCTCGACGTCTTTGAATATACCACGGCGGATCGTGGGTCCGAGTTGCTCGGCGTGTCGGATGCTGATGTCGCGGCGGTGACGAAAGCGGACATGGACGGCTTTTCCTATCACGAACACGCGGAAAACGTTGCCCTGGTCCTGAAGGTTTGTGCCGATCTGGGGATCGACCGTGAAACTGCCCTCAAAGGGATGTGGAAGGTGCCCGAAGACGTCGGTGTATTGCGGGCTTACCCGGTTGATTTCTTTGGCCGGGAGTTGCTCTTTATCAACGGTTTTGCGGCGAACGATCCCGTTTCGACCGGTCGGATTTGGAACGACATGGTGTCCAAACACGGGACACGGTATCAAACCAAGATCGCTCTATTCAACTGCCGCGAAGATCGACCGGACCGCTCCTTTCAGTTGGGCGAAGCCTGTGTCGAATGGGCGGAGGCGGATCATGTCCTCCTCATTGGTTCGGGCGTTCACGCCTTTACCAAAGCGGCGTTTAAAGGCGGGCTCGACTCGGAAAAGGTCCATTATGCGGACGGCCGGGCTGCCAGTCAGATCTTTGAAGTGCTCGTTTCCCTGGCAGGTCCCAGCGCGATGATCGTGGGGATGGGGAACATCGGTGGTCCCGGGTTGGAGCTGCTGCGGATGGTGCAAAACCGCGCCAGCCTGGACGCGTCTGTGCCCTTGGTTCCGGCCAATCCGATCAACGCGATCTAGTCGTCCCCTCCTTCTCCTTTTTTCTCCAGGTTCTCATTTTGGTTGATAACATGATTGATATCTTAACTCTCTCCATCGGCGTGGGATTGGTCGTAAGTCTTCTCTTCGCCGAGTTCTACGGATTCAAAGCGGGCGGCTTGGTCGTCCCAGGTTACTTTGCCCTCTATATTACGGACCCGATGCGGGTAGTTCTGACTTTGGCCATCGCCGTGGCGACGTTTGTCTGTGTGCGGCTCCTTTCTTCGGTCATTGTCGTCTACGGAAAGCGACGAACCGCCTTGGCCATTTTAATCGGCTATATTATCGGGGCCACGGTGAGGATGGCGCTGCATAATACGGGCTCGCTCACCTGGACGGGAAGTGAATTGGAAGTGATCGGCTTTATTATCCCCGGGTTGATCGCCTTGTGGATGGATCGCCAGGGAATCTTGGAAACCGTGACTTCTCTCGTGACGGTATCCGCCGTGGCGAGACTGGTGTTGATCCTCCTGGTGCCAACGCAGATGGAAGCCTTTCACCACCAGATCCGTGCGGAGAAAGTGACCTCTCAATACGAAATGGAGACCGAGTCCTAGCCTGACGCGAAGAACACCTTCTATCGAAATCATCTCATGAAAAGGATCTATTGGCGTCCCAAACAAATTTCACCGCGTGCGCTCGGCTTGATTGCCGGGGCGGCGGCTATCGCCCTGGTTGTGGTCGAGTCTTTCCGCGTCCATCAAGTACAACCGTGGCAACAAGAGAAGCTGGAGGCTGCTCAGTTGGCAAAGCGCGGGTTTGAAGTCGTGCGTGATGCCCGGCTTCGCAATACCAAGGAACTGGACATCGACCCGACAATTGACCCGGGGAGGTCCGGCTTGATCGGATTCGCGGCGACGCCGGTGACGAGCAGCCGAGGTGGATATCTGTCGAAGCGAACCTCGATCAACCCCAACTTTGCCGGGGCCATCGTTCAGATGTTGAAACGGGCGGAAGTGGAAAAGGGAGACCTCGTCGCGGTGGCGCTGTCCGGCTCGTTCCCCGCACTCAATATCTGCACGTTTGCCGCGATCGAGACCCTGGGATTGCGGCCCATCGTTATCTCCAGCGCGGCATCTTCCGAATGGGGAGCGAATGATCCGGACTATCTCTGGCTGGATATGGAGACGGAGCTACGGAACGCCGGAGTCTTCAAGATCCGATCGATGGCGGCAACCATTGGCGGAATGGAAGACAAGGGAATGGGCCTCCCGGAAGCCTCCATTTCCCTGTTGAAACGCGGGATCGAGCGGAACGAAGTTCCCTTTTTGGATCCGAAGTCCCTGGAAGACTCCGCGAAAAAGCGCTTGGCCTTGTATAAAGAGAAGGCCGGGAACAAACCTTTTGTCGCCTATATTAACGTGGGCGGCGGGCAGGGCTCCACCGGCGGATACGAGTTGAAAGAGACGTATCTACCCGGGCTCAACCTGAAAGGCCCCGCCGGGGTCGATCCCAAGTATTCGGTGATGGGGGCGTTTTCGAAACGGGATGTTCCCGTGATTCATTTGATCCATGTCCAGGATCTGGCGCGGAAGTATCAGTTGCCCCAAAGCCCCAATGAAGTGCCGGAGCCGGGCCAGGGCGGCGTGTTTGAGAGGGTGAGCTACAATCGTTTCCTGGCCGGATTTTGCCTCGTGCTCGTCGTTGGAGTCTTGACCGTCTTCGTCCGCACCCACTGGGGTGCCCAGTTTCTCCGTCCTCACGCCGCCAAAGCCGACTCCGGCGATATTGAGCCGATGATTTGAGTCCGCTATCTCCATGAACCATCTGCAACTCCTCTTGTTTGGGGGAGCGCTGCTCGGAAGCGCTTCGGGGGATACCGTGTCTCGCGCCCTACTGAATGCGGGGACGCGCTACGAGACCCCCATCATCACGATCGATTCCGGAGTCGCCGGTCCCACGATTCTGGTCGTGGCCGGACAACACGGAAACGAGCCGGCCGGTTCGGCGGCAGCGGATGGGATCGCGCACTGGGATTTGGCCAAAGGCAAGCTCATCGTCATTCCGAGGGCGAATGTTCCGGCCCTGCGTTCCGGGACGCGCTACAGTCCGTCCGCTAATGACCTGCTCAAGAACCTGAACCGAAACTTCCCCCGCGCCATCGGTCGAGGCAAAGCGCTGGGACCGCGCGCCCAAGCCATTTGGGATGTGGCGGACCAGGAACGGTCGGCTTGGATTCTGGACTTGCACGAGGGATTCGACTTCCATCGCATTAATCCTCGCTCGGTGGGATCGACCATCATTCATCGCGACAAGCCGGAGGTCACCCCCGTGATGGAGAAGGCGCTGGCAGCGGTCAACGCGACCATCTCCGTGGAAGAACGCCGCTTCATCAGTAAGACCGTGCCCGGCCCGGTGGAAGGCGGCTTGATCCGTGCAGCGGAAGACCGGCTCGGGAGTCACGGAGCCGTTTTGGAAACCACCTCCAAGGACCAATGGCTGGCGACTCGCTCGCGGCAGCATCGCCTCATGGTCAGTGCGATTTTTCAGGAACTGGGCATCACTTCCAGCGCGCAGCTCAACATTCTGGTTCGCCCGGACCGCATTCCATCCGGCTACCAGGCCGTCGCCATCCTGGACGACTCCGCCCGGAACGACGAACTCCGCAAGCTGGAAACCGCCCTGCGCCTCGAAGATGTCACCGGGAGTGCGCCGCTCTTGTTGCGACGCGTGTCCCCGAGCGATGTCGCTCAAGGCGGACTCAAAGGCTTCCACGCCTTCCTCATCCCGAATCCGAAAATTTGGGACGCCGCCACAATGGAGTCCCCCGTGAAAACCTTTCTCAGCGACGGAGGTGGAGTCTTCCAGGTGGGGAGCCCGTCTGACAAAACTATCCTGGAAGGCGCCAAACGCTTGCCGACCCTTCCCAAAACTCCGGCGGAGGTTCTTTCCGCCCTGTAGTCTCTGCCCCATGTTTTCCCGCCTAACGATGAAGTGTAGCCTTTTGGTCCCGTTCTCCCTGATCGGTGCGTGGGTTGCGGCCAGCGCCGAGCCCATTTTCAATTCCCAGTCGATCGAACACCCGGTCGTCGGTCGCTACGGCATGGTCGTGAGCCAGGAATCTCACGCTTCCAGAGTCGGCGCGGAAATCTTGGCAAAAGGAGGAAATGCCGTCGATGCGGCGGTGGCGACGGGTTTTGCCCTGGCCGTGACCTTGCCCCGGGCCGGAAATTTGGGCGGCGGGGGATTCATGCTCCTTCATCTGGCGGAAAGCGGGGAAACCGTGGCGATCGACTATCGCGAAACCGCACCAGCGGCGGTGACCGAGGGCTTGTTTCTCGATGATGCCGGTGAAGTCGATCCCGGCAAAGCGACCCGCAAGCCCGTCAGTGTGGGGATTCCGGGGACGGTCCACGGGTTGATCGCCGCGCTGACGGAATACGGGACCCTGACGCTGGCAGACGTGCTCGCTCCGGCGATTGCCCTGGCTCGGGACGGGTTCGAAGTCAGCGATGATTTATCCGCCTCGCTCCGCGCCTACCGGAAAGAACTCAGTCGCTCGCAAGCCGCCTGGGAGACGTTTTTCAAGGCGGACGGAAAGCCCTATCTCGTCGGCCAAATCCTCAAACAGCCGGACCTGGCGGAAACCCTGGAACGGATCGCGGAAAAGGGGGCCAAAGGCTTCTACGAGGGCGAAACCGCGGCCTTGATCGTCCGGGAAATGGAGAAGATTGGCGGCTTGATCACCTTTGCCGATCTCCAAATGTATGAGCCGATTTTGCGAGAGCCGATTTCGACCAACTACCGAGGGTTCGAAGTCCTGACGATGCCGCCGCCCAGCGCCGGCGGCGTGATCTTGCTCGAAATGCTGAACATGTTGCAGACCTTCGATCTGGAGACCGCCGGACCCAACTCCTCCGCCGGAATCCACTACCTCGCGGAAGCGATGAAACGCGCCTACGCGGACCGATCTGTCTATCTGGGCGACCCCGACTTCCACGAAATCCCGACCGCGGAAATGATCGGCCAGGCCTATGCCAAGAAGCGAATCGCCGACTTCACCCCGGATCGGGCCATGTCGGCGGAACAAGTTCAACCGGGAAACCCGACCACAGCCGTGGAATCGACGGAAACCACCCACTTCAGCGTCGTCGATCGCCACGGAAACGCCGTCTCCAACACCTACACCCTGAACCACAGCTACGGGCTGCGTCACATGGTCACCGGGGCCGGCTTTCTCCTCAACAACGAGCTGGACGACTTCAACGCGAAACCCGGCGCTCCGGATTCCTTCGGACTGGTCGGCGGAAGTCGCAATGGTCCGCAGGCCGGAAAACGCCCCCTTTCCTCGATGTGTCCGACCATCGTTCTTCGCAGTGGCACGCCCTGGATGGTCACGGGAAGTCCGGGAGGAAGCCTCATTCCCACGTCCGTCCTCCAAGTCATCGTCAACTGCGTCGATCACCAGATGAACATCGCGGAGGCGACCCACGCCCGCCGCGTTCATCACCAGTGGCAGCCGGACACCTTGCGACTGGAGCGGGGGATTAGCCCGGACACCATCGTCCGGCTCATCGCTCTGGGGCATCCCGTCAAGACCGGCTCGGCGATGGGTTCCACCCAGTCGATCATGATCGATCAGGGAGGCATCGCCTTCGGAGCAGCGGATCCCCGGCGTCCCGGCGCGCTGGCCGTGGGGGTGAATGAGGATTAGCCTGGTTTCGGGATTGCCATGGGCGGAGTGAAATGAGAACTCTGAGGGTGGTCGTAGAAGATCCGCCTGCCATGAACCACGCCAAGCCCAAAGCCCAGTCGGGCGCAGCCCAAAGAAGAGCTTCGCTCTCCGGCTCGCAGCCTACGGCTTGTTGCCAACCGCCTCCTGTTACGCGATTGCCATGAACAGAGTGAAATGAGAATTTTTAACAACGGATGTTTGAAAACGAACAACCCAATTGTTTAAACTCTGAAAACAAAGCGCGCTCTTCTCGAACCATGCACATCGAAATCCACGAGAACTGCCCCGATCACCTGGAAGCGTTCATCGCGCTGAATGAGCGATGGATCTCGGAACACTTTGAGATCGAAGCGAGCGATCGCGCGTTGGCGGCGGACCCGGCTGCGGTTTGGCGGGATGGCGGTTCCATATTTACGGCGACGATCGATGATCGTGTCGTCGGGTGCTGTGCCTTGTTTCGGAAGGATCCCGGCGTCTACGAATTGGCTCGAATGGCCGTGCATCCTGAGTTTCAGAGACAGGGCATTGCACGGAAACTGGCGCAACACGCGTTCCGCAAATTGGAGGCGATGAACGCGAGTCGAGTGGAGTTGTTGACGAACACGATCTTGCGGCCGGCGATTGAGCTCTACCGCTCCTTGGGATTTGAGGTGACGGCCGAGGGGCAGCACCCGGTTTATGCCAGGTGCGATCTGGTGATGACGAAGCATTTCTCTTAATGTCAGGAGAACGCGGTTACGATGCCGACACGAAAATTCGCGCCAGAGGAAGATTTTGAACACGAATTCGCGCGAATGGCCACGAATTTTCGCGAATCGAGGCAGGCAAGGCATCGGTCCTGCTTCGTGATCATTCGCGCAAGTTCGTGTCCCTCTAACGAACTACCCGAGCATCCACACGAATCTTCGCAACCTCCATGCCCACCCGATTCAGCCACTCACTATCTATTTAGAGAATCAGTTATGATCGATCGGCAAGCGGCCTCTAGACCGTCTTAGATTTCCTGGCTGAAGCTCAGCTATTCGGGCTCGGTCGCGCTGACGATCTGGCGCAGCGCCAGCAGAATACGACGTGGAGCTAGGTGGTCCCCCAAAGCAAGCCTAACGCATTCTCGCGCTGTTTGATCGCGAACCCCACGGCTTTGCGTTCTTGCCGATTGCAAATCGCGGTTCGTAATCTATCACTATCGGTTATGTCATCGTCTGCCGGTTCTAGTCTGGGCGCAGGCTGGGAGCCGCCCAGTGTTGAAAATCTGCGAAAATTGCTCCCGCAATACGCGGTTACCGAATTGTTGGGCAAGGGCGGAATGGGTGCCGTCTACAAAGGGATGCAGACGACGCTGGACCGGCCCGTTGCCATCAAGCTGCTGCCGGAAACGCTGCAGACTGAGGTCAGCGACCACAACTTCGTGGAACGCTTCAAACTGGAGGCCAAGTCGATGGCCAATCTCCAGCATCCGGCCATCGTCGCGGTTTATGATTTCGGGGAAACCAGTGAAGGGCACCTCTACTTCGTGATGGAGTATGTCGATGGGATGGACATTCAGCAATACCTGAAGGCCAATGGCGGTAAGCTTCAGGACGATGCGGCCATTGCGATCATTTCCCATGTTCTCGACGCGCTGACCTTCGCCCACCAAAACGGGATCGTGCATCGCGATATCAAACCGGCCAATGTCCTGATTAACTCAAAGGGGCAGGTCAAAATCGCCGATTTTGGTCTGGCCAAACAGTTTAGCGAGGCTGCGGAGGCAACGGGGTTAACGATGTCGAACATGGCGATGGGAACGGTGGATTTCATGGCGCCGGAAGCGATGGAAGGGAGCGCGAATTCAGATGGCCGGGCGGATCTCTATGCCGTTGGTGTGATGCTCTACCAGATGCTGACGGGCAAATTGCCACGCGGCAGATTCAAAATGCCGCACGAATTGGATCCTTCGCACGATGCCCGGTTTGATGGGATCATCGCGAAAGCGCTCGAACCCAATCCGGCTCATCGCTACGGCACGGCGGAAGAGTTTCGCTCGAAGATGGATGAGTTGCTGAGTCAGCCGGTGACTCAGTTGGAGGGTAAAGTGGCATCGGAACCCATGCCCATGACATCAGGGCGCACTCTAAGCGTAGGGCCAGCCTTGTCGGTTGGTCCAGCCGGTTCCCGAGCACCCAGGCGGGTTGAACCTATGCCGCAGAAATCGGGCTCGCCCGCTGCGGTTGTCGCGATCATTGTCGCGCTTGCGATCGTCGGTGGAGGGATTTTCTTCGTAACGAACTCAAGCAAGGATCGGGACGAACATGGTGTATCAACCACGACCGAAACCTCGGCCGATCCAGTTCCGATCACCGAGCCAGATCCAGAGCCCAAACTTGCTCCGCCGCCCGAACCAACTCCCAAGCTCAAAGTGGTCGATGTCGTTCCCGCGCCGTCTCCTGACCCAACACCCAAGACGAAACCCGAATTGCCAGTTCCCCCGCCCGAACCGGTAGCGGAACCGATGGAGTCAACGCAGCCCGAGATTGCTGAACTGAGCAGTCTGCTTGCCAATTTCGCGAAAGCGAGGAAGAACCTCATCATCCCCGTTGCCGCTGCCTATCGCGAAAAGCTTGCTCAAGGCATGAACGCTGCGGCTGATGCGGGTCAGTTGGACGCGGTCGAAAGCTTCCGGTCGGAGGGAAAGAAAGTCGTCGCCTTTGAAGAGGAGCTTCGGCAGCAACCGGACGACCAAGCGCCGATTCGCCTCGCTCCCCTGGCCCGGCTTGAAACTGGCGCTTTGCCGTCGCTCGTGAAGCTGCGGGAGGATTTCGATCGGGAATTCGCCCGCATCGAGTCCGACCTTGCCTCCCGGTTGCTGGCTGGTCTGGATGGAATCGAAGCGCAGTTGACCAAAGCCCGAGAAATCGACAACGCCAAGGCGGTCCGGGCCTATCGGGACCACCTCGTGGCCGTTGGAGACCTCGATCCAACTTTGATCGCTGACACCGGTGACAAAGTTGATGAAGGAGGAGCCTCTGCCCTGATTTTCGAAGAGACCTTTGATGAGGCACCTGATCCGGCAAAGTGGGAGTGGTCGGGGATGGTGAAGTTCGAGCATGGACTAGCCACTGATGCACGCCCCAAAAAACACCCACCATCCCGGCTGGCTTTGCAAATCCCGATTCAAGGGGACTTCAGAGTGGACATCGTATTCATTCAAGAAGGGGAAAACACCTTTCCTTTGTGGGATTGCGCAGTCGGTCTGGGGTCGCTCAACCGGGTTGCTGCATTTCGAGCCAGCACGGGTGGATTGGACATGGTTTATTTGAACCCGAATCCCGCGAGTCCTGAAGATCCTGGAAAGCCGTCGAATTCAAGAGTGATCAAGGCTTCGCAGCGAGCTGATCGGCCAGGAAACCCAGGAGTTTTTCAAGTTTTTTTTCAGGGAAAACGCTTGAAGGCGGCCTACCAGAATTCCCAAGGAAACCGCGTTGAAACCGACTCTGTTGCGGCTGAATCTGCGGAACCAGTGAATCTTGTAATCCGTTTCGGAGGATCGATGGCCACACCTAGCAGGATCGATCGGATCACGGTGACCCGGCTTTGAGCGACACATGCGTGTGGAGACGTTCGGAATGAGAAGAAAGAAAAAGTGACGGGCAACACTTCCTGATTTTCTCACGAACCCGAGTCCGCTTGGTATCCTTGCAATGAGTTTGGCAAACCAACAAGAAATCAAGAATCACCCGGCACCCGCTCCAGCGCATAAATATCGACCGGAGCTTGTCTTCCTTTCACCTGCTGCGGCCCTAGATGGGTGCAGTAGCGATAGCCATCCGGCCACTCCCGGAGAAAATCGGCACTCGTGACGACGGAATGCCCGAGCGAGCGGGTTAGCGATTCCATTCTGAAAACCAGATTCACCGCATCGCCGATCAAGGTAAATTCCTGCGAACTGAGTCCGCCGTAGGCAACCCGGCCCAGATGGATCGCGGTTCCGGTCCAGAACGTCAGCCCCACACTATCTAAAAGCGCTTTGTGAGTGTCGTAGGTATCGATCGCGGACTGCTGCATGGCGCCCGCCGTCTGAAACGCGCGGATTCGTGTTTCCGTCGATGTATCCGTCCAATAGGCCAGGACACAATCGCCGATAAATTTATCGAGAATCGCACCGTTTTGAGAAAGGATCTCCTCCGTCCTCGAATACCACGAGCCGATAATCGGCGCCAGCTGATCCGGGGAAAGCCGCTCGCTCAGAGTCGAGTAACTCTGGATATCGCTCACCAGCAAAATCGTGTCCCCGGATTTCACCTGCGCCACTGTCGAAGCGTCGAGAAACTGCTCTACAGAAGTGGCTGACTGACCGTCTTGGTGGAATTGATAGACTTGGGTGCCAATTTCGATGTGATCACCAGTGGTTAACTTTCGCGCGGCAGTGACTCGCGCCCCATTCAATGAGCTGCCATTAAAGCTCCCCAAGTCGAAATACCAGAACCCGTCAGGTTGCTCGCGAATCATGGCATGTCGCCGCGAAACCACCGCGTCAGGCACCTGCACCGTGGAATCGGAACTGCGTCCCAGAATACTGACCGGCTCGAGGCTAAAAACTTCGTTGGTAGCCTGATTGATGAGTCGACCTGTCATTCGTGTATCACTGGGAAAGTGCGGAGATTCGTTTCCCCCCGCAAGTTAAATCTCCACCTAAGCGAAACCCGCTGGAAATGGTTGGTCAATGAATCCATCTTCCTGCGAACCGGAAAGGGACCTAACGAACCGAGCCACATCGAAAAAGCCGAACAGACTGCGGGAATCCTGGGAAGAAAACCCTCAGATCAAGCCTAACGCATTTCCTTGCTGGCAGAGCGGAAAGCGGATCGCTTTGCTGCCTTGGCGGTGGGACTCAGAGGCGGCGCAGACCATTTTCTCGGTGGTCGCGCCTTCCCCGACCGATTCATTCGCGCCCACAAGAAATGGAGAAGCGAGCTATTCCGTCTCCAAGATCACATCCTGCATTCCATCCATCACTCGCGATTCACCCACTCCAATCTCCGAAGAGGAGGCTGGTTCCACTGTTGCCGAGGCGTCATCTTCAGCTTCCGCGCTGGAACGGCTGCGACCTTGAATCAGGGCCAGATCAAAGAACTGACCGGCCTTCTCTGGCTTACCTAAATACAGCATTCCCAGCTCGAGGAGATTTCGGGTGAGCTGCATCCGCAGATCCGTCACCGCATCGGCCCGATCTCCGGAGGAACCTCGCTTCGCCGCTTTTCCATCCGTTGCCTTCTCATACAGCGTCAGCCATTTGGTCCGCAGATCCACCCAGACGGATACATCGGTCCGCTCATAAGCCTCTCCCGCAGAAACGATCCGATTCAAGAGCGCCTCGACTTCTTCTTGCCGCGCCCGGCGGACTTCGCTCACTCCTGATGGGAAAAACTCCAGATACTCTGGACTGTCCTTGGAATACTCGGCGTGCAGTTTCCCGGCATACCGGCTCGCTTCTGCATAGATCCGTTCCAGATGCGCATCTTTGGATCGCACCCTCGCCTTTTGAATTCCGAACGCGGTCTTCTCTCCAGAGACCGATCCACCCAGCTCCGTAAACACATTGCTCGTCGCGGTGAGAAGATCATCCAGCTTCCCGTCCTCATTCCCCACTTCCACCCGGCTGAGATGATCTCGGGTGATGGTGAGCAGATCAGTGATACTCAGTCGATCAAAGGCGACTTGAAAATAACGTTCCGGATTCATCATGGCTTTGGGAGTTGGATATAATTCAGACTTCCGTAAAATATTTAAGACTGAAGTTAATCAACCCGTTTTTGGCAAAAAGTTAGGGTGGCCCCCTGTCCGTGTCCCGATCCTCCCCCGTTGTGCAGCGTCCATTGTCATTGAACAATGGACGTTACCCATTTGTGCAGTGGCCATTGTCAGTTATTGATGGCCGTTCCAAATTTGTGCAGTGATTATTGTCAGTTAACAATGAACGCTCCACACTTGTGCAGTGATTATAGTCAGTTGACAATGGCCGTCCCATATTTGTGCAGTGGCTATTGTCAGTTAACAATGGACACTCCACATTTTTACAGTGGCTATTGTTAATGAACCGTCGGGGTGGCGGATTCGCTGGAAGGGCGCTCCTCTTTCGCTGATCGTGCACGAATAGGCTGAAATCTGGAAACTCAAGATCCAGCCTTCGCTTCACCAATCCGCCGCTCCAACTCCCCAAAATGCCCCCTATACTCCTCCGGCAACTTGGTGGCAAACCCATTGGCCGAGACGAGACGCATTTCGGCCAGCTTGACGAAGCCGTTCTCCAAAGCGGTGTCGATTTGCCTGAGAATCACCTTTGTCGCGGACCAGACGACGCTCGAATTTGCGCACTTCAACCGCACCGATTCCGCTTCGCCTAACCGCTCTTGGTAAATCTCTGAGAGGTGGCCCAGTTCTGTGCTTTCAGCGCGTTGAGATAGAGGAGCCAATTGCGCTCCTCTTCCGCTGGTGGGTTCGGTTGGGATTCGCAACCACTCGCGCGACGCTTGTTTGCAGCATTCACACTGTCCAATCCAAAACCGTCAATCCATCGCCCCGTTGGAAGTGCGCATCGAACGTAGCCACGGGAAGCCCACATTGCATGGCCACAGCAGCAATCCACAAATCGTTCGTCGGAATCATCCGACCGTCATGGGCGACTTGTGCCGAAATTCGCCCATAGATCTCCGCGGTCTTCGCATCATGGTAAACGACGGCGGCAGATCGCAGAAATCGCTCGATCTTGGCCAACTCGCGATCCGGTTGGTCGCCATGATACGCTCCGTAGTAGAGTTCGCCGAGAACGGTTTCCGAAATATAGGCTTCGTCCAAGGCCAGCAGCCGATCGGTCACCGGATCCGGTTTTCGTCGCAGGTGTTTGACCACCACGTTGGTGTCGATGAGCGCCTCATTCGCCATCGGCCAGCCCGTGTTTGCCCAATTCTTCGATCGCCGCCTCAAAGTCGTCACTTTCTGAGCCCGCCAGACTGCCTGCGGTTTCCTCAAGGATGCGAGCCCGTGCTTCCCGGCGGCGAGCCGCGGTTTCCGGGTCAATTTCATCGAGGGCGCGCCGCAATTGAACCAGTTTGGCGGCTGGCAGCACACGGATGTCTTCGATGAGTTCTTCGGCGACGTTCATGGTGGCAACTTAGCTGAAAATTTGAAACTGAAAACTTGAAACTCAAGGCGCAGCCATCGCTTCACCAATCCGCCGCTCCAACTCTCCAAAATGCCCCCGATGCTCCTCCGGCAACGTCGCAGCGAACCCCTTGGCCGAGACGAGGCGCATTTCGGCTAGCTCGAAGAAGCCGTTCTCCAGAGCGGCGTCGATTTGCATGGGAATCACCTGCGTCACGGCCCGGACGACGCTCGAATTGGCCCAGGAAAGCCGTTCCGACTTCGCTTCCGCCAGCCGCTGGTGAAAAATCTCCGCAGCGGCCCAGTTCTCGGCCTCCAGCGCCTTAAGATAGAGCAGCCAATCCCGCTCCTCGGCATCGATCTCGCTCGTTTCGAAGCGTTGAAAAATGCCAAGGGAGGAATGCCGGGGAACATTGCGGAACTTGGTGGAAATGGATTTGTAAAGGTGGCGTTTCGGTTCGTTCCAGACCAATTCTTGGGTTTCCGGGTCGAAATGGCACCAGCACTCGTCCAGGTAGATGTAGAGATTGGTGCTAACAAAGTTCTTGGTTTCCCACAGCTTAATGCTGGCGTCACCCGCCCCGCTGGCGAGGGTTTCTCCATCCGGACTAAAGGCCACGCTCGACACTCCACGCGAGTGCCCGCTCAGGGTCGCTTTCGCTTCCCCGCTTTTCACATCCCACAACTTGATGCTGCTGTCACCCGCCCCGCTGGCGAGGGTTT
>CAYGQD010000170.1:0-15711 GCA_964351855.1 uncultured Verrucomicrobiales bacterium | reverse complement strand
ACGCGCTTTCCCACCCTCAACCTCGGCGTCAATATCGACAAAGCCAACCGCAGTCTCTCGTGGACTCGAGACGGCGTGCTGCTTCCGACCGAGGACAAACCCTCCGAACTTTTCCGCCGCATGTTCGTCCAGGGCAGCCCGGACGAAGTGCAGCGGCAACTGCAACGACTCGAAGAGCGCGGGAGCATTCTCGACACCGTTTCCGATGACCTGCGCGGGTTCCAGCGCAAGCTCGGACGCGACGACCGCGAGCGGCTCGACCAGTATTTTACCTCCGTCCGGGAACTGGAGGAGCGTCTCCACGTCGCCGGCGAATGGGAGCAAAAGCCCAAACCCGCGACCGACCGGGAGCTGCCGGAGGACATCCTCGACCGGGCGAAATTCTTTGAAAAATTCGACCTCATGCTGCGAATGGCGCAGCTCGCCTTCGAGAGCGATTCGACCCGGATCGTCACGCTCATGGTCGATGGATTTGCCACGCCGGTATTCGAGATCAGCGAGGAGGAAAAATCGCTCAACGGCTACCACAACCTCAGCCACCACGGCCAGGCGAAGGACAAGGTCGCCCAGCTCGAGCGAGTGGACCGCCGCCAGATGCGCGTGCTGCGCGACCTCTTCCAGCGCCTCAAAGAAAAGCCCGAGGGAGGATCGAATCTCCTGGACCAGAGCATGGTCCTCTTCGGCAGCAATCTCGGCGATGCGAATATCCACAACTCGACCAACCTGCCCATCCTCCTTGCCGGAGGCGGATTCAACCACGGCCGCCACCTCGCCTTTGATCGCGACGACAACCAACCGCTCTGCAATCTCTTCGTCACCCTGCTGCATCAGATGGGCATCGAGGCGGACCGCTTTGGAAGCAGCACCGGCACTATCAACGAGATCATTTGAGGAAGGTGCTCTCTCTCAGGTTTCCCGGATGCTCGGACCATCGATCCATTGGGGCGGGATCATGATCTGCCGGGGCACGGGAGGGACTCCGTATTCGTGCTGGGACAATTGTGTTACGATCAAATCCACCGCCGAAGCGGCGAGGTGATCGCGCCGTTGGTAGATGCCGGCATAATGCGTCATCTGCGGTGTCCAGTCGTGCACGACGAAGCCGATGTCCTCCGGGACACGCAGTCCCATTTTTTCCAACCAGCCCGGCACATGGGTGTCGAAGGAAATGAGCGCGTCGGGTCTCTGTTCTTCCATCCAGGAAGAGAACGGGGCAAAACCCCGACGGAGTTCATTGTGTGGCAGGAGCAGGAGTGGTACCCGGGCGGCGGCGGGAAGGCTCTGCTGAAAGTGAAAAAGGCCGCCGCTGTAGCCATACTGGGACCGGTTCACGATCCACGAGGTCACCGCCACGCCAATCCGCTCGTAGCCCCTCGCGGTGAGTTGCTCGGCGGCGGTCTGGATTCCCAGAGTCATGTTCCCCGCGCACATGTGCAGCCCGGGCTCGCGCATCGCGTACCCGAAAACGACGGAGGCGAAAGGGGAATAGTCGATCTTGCTGCACGGAAGTTGCAGGCTCTGGGGCGAAACGATGACTCCCTCGATCCCGCGGGCGAGGAGGATTTTTTGCAGCCGTTCCGGGGTGAGTCCGTCCCGCCCGAGCCAGAACTCCTCGACGGCATACCCGTGTCCGAGCGCCCGCTCGCGGATCGCGTCGATGGGGACATACTGGTAGGAGGGACCGAGGAGGCCATCCTGCGGGATATCTTCGCGGATCACGGCGATGACCGCGCGGAAACGCACCTGCTTCTTTCCGCGAACGACTTCCATCATGCGGGCGAGGTGGGGATCGGGCCGATAGTCGAGGGCCGCCGCGACTTCCTGCACTCTCGCTCTCGTCTCCGGCGCGACCTTCGGGGCGTTGCGCAGAGCACGTGAGACAGTCATCACGGAGACCCCCGCTTCGCGCGCGATATCGTGAAGGGTGGGCGGTTTTCCGGACATGGTGCTCTTTGGTGGTAACATAACACCTTTTTGACGCGGGTTCGCACTCGTTTCTCCGGTTGCGAGCGGTGTAGCATGGCCGTGTTCATGAAGAAAAGAATTCCCCCGCTCTCTCTGGCACTCGCCCTTTCTCTCACTCCGGCGCTGGCGGAGCCTCTTGTTCCGGCCGGTTGGGATCCCGCCCTCGCCGGTGATGAGGTCATGTCAGGATTGATCACCGTGACCGCACCGCAGGTGAAGGGAGCTCACGACGCGGAGATGGTCATCATCGGCGATCGGGCCTACATCGTCGCCGAGGTCAATGACGTCCGCTCGGGCGAGTCGGCGGGCTGGCCCGAGATCTATGCAACCATGTCGATCGTGAGACTCAACCCTCTTCAGGGCGACCCTCTTGCGTTGGAGCGTGTCATTCCCATCGCCAAAGGCGAGCAGGTTTTCGAGAACGAGACTCTGCCGGTTGGAGCCTGTTTTGTCCCGCGTATCATCCAAAAGGACGAGACGACTCTGCGCTGCTACTTCACGAGTGAGGACCCGGGGAAACGCCAGTCGCAGATGTGGTATCGCGACTACGACCTCGGCTCCGGCGTGTTCGCCCCAACGATTCACAAGGCAAAGCTGAAAACGGCGACAGGCACCCACGACTTTCAACCGCAGCATTTTCACGCCGACGCGGCGGCGCAGGGCTTCACGAAGAAGGCGGTGGATTCCTCGTTTTTTATCTTCGATTCCTTCAAGCGTTTCGACGGCAAACTCTACGTGGCGATCAACAACTTCAGCGGGAAACAAAACGCCCTCGCCCTCGTCCACGATGACCTTGTCACCTTTGAGGTCCTCGGTCACTACAACGAGCCGCAGTCGGAGGCGCTCAGCGAGTCCGCGGTGAACCGTCTCCCTGACGGAACCTGGATGGCGATCTGTCGCAACGATTCAGGCAATTATCATTTCACCACCAGTCCCGACGGCCGCACCTGGAGCGTTGGCGTGGAGATGCCCTTCGTTCAGAACGGGGGCAATTCGAAGCCGACCTTCGACAAGTTCGGCGGGGTCTACTACCTCGGCTGGCAGGAGGCAACGAAGATCCACGGGGTGCATCGCAGCGTTTTCAACGTCGACATTTCCCGCGACGGCAAGACCTGGGAGCGCAAGTATCGCTTTGAATCGACGAAGTCCTTCCAATACCCGACCTTCCGCGAGCACGAGGGTGACATCTGGCTGTGCGCGACACAGGGCGACAACTCCGCGAGCCGGAAAGAGCGCATCGTGTTCGGCAAGCTGGAAAGAGTCGGGGCGTTCGCCGACCAGACGGGCAAAACGCGGAAGCCGATTCCGGCACCTCCGGAGGAACCTGCGGTGATGAAGGTCGGCGTGAAGCTTTTCACAGATCGGGAATATGTCCTCGAGGAAGCACCCGAGGTGGTCATGGGGAGACCCTTTCTCCGCACCAGCATCGAGGAGACCGACGTCGTCGTGAAAAAGCCCGGTCTGCTCTACGCGCTGACGCCGACGATTCGGCCGACGGCCGCGAGTCAGGAGGAGGCGCTGAAAGCGGCGGGGTTCGAAAAGGTGGACGTGCCCGAGGTGCAGTTTTTTCCCGGAGAGATCAACCGGGTCAGCCTTTACCGCAAAGAGGTCGCGACCGGGGATCGTCTTCATTTCAGGAAGCTTGTCTTTCTGGTGCCGGGCGAGGGAACGGAGATCGAAGAGAAGGGCTCAATCGCCGCGAGGCCCTGGGTCGAGAATGATGGAGAGGCGCTCTACAATGGTATCGTTCTGCCGAAGGTCTGGCCTCCGGAGCATCTCCGGCCTGCTTCCGCGGAACCGATGCCGGTGCCCTACCTGGAGCATCCGCCGAAGGTCATTCCCATCGACGTGGGCAGGCAGCTCTTCGTCGATGACTTCCTGATCGAATCGACAGACTTGAAGCGTGTTTTTCACCAGGCGGAGAAATACGAGGGCAATCCTGTCTTTCGCCCCGAAACGGAGGAAGAAATGAAACGCAACGAGGTTGTCTATCTCGGTCAGGGCGGCGTCTTCTATGATCCGGCGGAAAAGCTCTTCAAGATGTTCTACACCGCCGGCTGGCGCGGACCGCTCGCGATGGCGACGAGTCCCGATTTGAAAACCTGGACTCGACCCGATCTTGGTTTGCATGGCGGCAACGTGCTCCTGCCCGAAGGCGCGGCCTGGGAGAACGGCGATGGCACCACGGCAGGCTCGGACAACGCGCTCTGGTATGACATCACGGCGACCGATCCGAAGGAGCGCATCAAATACCTGACCTGCTGGTCGCACGTCCCGAAAGACAAACAGGTGCCGGGCATGAGCCACAGCCTGCAAGTCTCCGATGGAATGACCTGGTCCAGGCCCGTTCCCTGCAATGTCCCGGTCGGGGACTACGGCTCGATCTTTTTCAATCCGTTCCGCGAGAAATGGGTTCAGAGCATCAAGAAAGACGGACCTCGCGGACGGAGTCGCTACTACGTCGAGAGCGGGAACTTCCTCGACGGCGCCGACTACACCAACGCGGTCTACTGGACCAACGCGGATCGGCTCGACCTGCCCGAGCCCTCGACGACTTATCCCGGTGGGGGCGAGACTCCGCAGCTCTACAGCCTCGCGGCCGTCGCTTACGAAAGTGTCATGATCGGCATGCACCAGATCCATCGCGGGCCGAACAACCGGGTTTGCAGCGAGGGCGGATTCCCGAAGCTGACCGATCTCGAGCTGGGCTTCAGCCGGGACGGATTCCACTGGGACCGGCCCGACCGGAGCGGGTTCATTCGCGGCGAGCGCAGCGAGGGCGCGTGGGACCGGGCCTACCTGCACACAACGACGGGAGTTTTTGTCGTGCTCGACGACCGGTTGGTGGATCACTATTGCGCCTACTCGGGGAACGAGTCAAATCGCCGCCGGGGCATGTACAACGGAGCCTCGATCGGTCTCGCAAGCCTGCGCCGGGACGGCTTTGCCTCAATGGAAGGAACCGGGGCGCTGACGACGCGGGCGCTACGATTTTCCGGACAGCATCTCTTTGTGAATTCCGTCGGGAAATTGCGCATCGAGCTGCTCGACGAAGCCGGAACGGTCCTCTCCACTTCGGCGACGGTCACGGTCGATTCCACGAGGCAGAAAATCGAGATGCCCGGACTCGCCGCTCTGGCAGGAAGGCCCGTGCGATTCCGGTTCCATCTCGACGGGGGAGCCCTCTATGCCTTCTGGGTCAGTGCGGACGAAAGCGGAAAGAGCGGGGGTTACCTCGGTGCCGGTGGTCCGGGATATGATGGCCTTCGTGATGGGACCGCCAACCCTTGATTCTGTTCCATGAAACCCTTCTTCACCTGGTTCAATAACCTCTACACCGTCTGGCTCCTCGGCCTCTCGCTCGTGGCTTTTCTGCGGCCGCAGACGATGCTCTGGTTCGACCAGCCGTGGATTTTCTGGTCTCTCGCGGCCTCCATGCTGGGCATGGGACTCACCCTGAAGATCGACGACTTCAAAGCAGTCGGCCGGATTCCCGGAGCGGTCGCCCTTGGATTCGGGGCGCAGTATACTCTGATGCCGCTGATCGGCTGGCTCATTGCCACGGTGCTGCGACTCGAGCCCGGTCTCGCCGTGGGCATCATCCTCGTCGCGAGCTGTCCGGGCGGGATGGCTTCGAACATGATCGCCTATCTCGCGAGGGCCAATGTCGCGCTTTCCGTCATCCTCACGCTTTGCTCGACCGTGCTGGCTTTCTTCTTCACCCCGTTCTGGACGAGCCTGCTCGCCGGCAGCCGCGTGCCGGTGGATGTCTGGGGCATGTGTCTTTCGGCGCTGCAACTCACCGTCGCCCCCGTGGCCATCGGCGTGCTGATCCGCTGGAAGCTCCCGCGCACCGCCGACAGTATCGGCGCCTGTGGCCCGACCGTGGCGGTGCTCGCTTTCACTTTCGTTACCGGCGGGATCGTCGCGGCAAGCGCAGAGTCGATCCGGGACCATTTCGGCAGTCTCGTCCTCGCCGCCACGGTGCTGCATTTAATGGGTTTCGCGGTGGGTTACGGGATCACGAAACTCTTCCGCTTTCCCGAGTCCGTCGCACGCACCGTGAGCATCGAGGTCGGGATGCAAAACGGGGGCGTGGCCGCGGCTCTCGCGAGGGCGCACTTTGCCGCGATGCCGCTCGCCGCGGCCGGAGCCGTCTTCAGCGGAGTCATGCAAAACATCATCGGAGGCTTCGTCGCGGCGTGGTGGAAACGGAGAAAGACGGAATGAGTCGCCGTGATTCTTACTACTGGAAGTGTGATCGCCCCGCCGCCTTTCACGGGACGGGTCCGCGTCCCCGCGCCGACGAGGTCCCGGAGGAGGCGATTCGTTTCGCTCTCGAAGAGCACTTTCATCCTGACACACTCACTATTTCTCCCGCGGCAGGACAGGGAAATCACCTCACCTGGAATGCGGAACTCGATGGGAAGCCCCTCTTTCTCCGCATCGAAAACGGGCCCGAGGGCGACGATTACATGGAGATAGAGTCGGCTCTCCTTGGCGAGGTTGCGGCCACCGGCGTGCCGGTTCCGGGTGTCCATGGCTGCGACGCGAGTCGTTCGAAGGTGCCCTTTGCGTGGCAGGCGCTGGAGAGGATTCCCTGTCCCGATCTGAACCAGTGGCAAAAGGCGGGCACGCTCGACGTGGAAAGCATTGCCTTCGAGATCGGGACGAATGTTGCAAAATGGCAGGCGATCCGTCCCGCCGGTTTCGGTCCCTTTGATCTCGAGGCCTGGCGCGAAGGCAGGGAACTGGTCGGTCTGCATGCGGATTACCCGACCTACTTCCACCTGCGGCTCGAGAGGCACCTCGACTTTCTCGTGGCAGGGGGATTCCTCGACGCTGCGCAGCGCAACGAGATCTCCGGGGTGATCGGGGAACATCGCTCGCTTTTGGAGATCGGTCAGGGCTGTCTCGTTCACAAGGACCTCGCCTTGTGGAACGTGCTCGGGAGTGAATCGGAGATCGCCGCCTTCATTGATTTTGATGACGCCATCTCGGGAGATCCTCTCGATGACCTTTCTCTCCTCGCCTGTTTTCACGACGGCGTTTTTCTGGAGCGGGCCTTTGCCGGTTACGCGTCCGTGCAGGCGCTTCCCGGAAATCATCTGCGCCGCTTCTGGCTTCACCTCCTACGGAATTTGATCGTGAAGGCCGTGATCCGGGTGGGAGCGGGATACTTTGAGCGCGAGTCAGGATTTTTCCTGATCGGTTCCGGTAGCTCGGGGGCAAGCCTCAGGGCGTTTACCGGGCAGAGAATTGCCACGGCTATCCGTGGACTCCAACATGGCTCAGACTTTTCCATCTTATGAACAACGATTCTATCTCTCTCGGCACCTGGCTCTCGATCGGCTCGCCCGTCATTGCGGAACTCGCCGCCCTCGCCGGATTCGACTGGGTCCTCCTCGATCTCGAACACGGCTGCGTCTCCGAGGCTTCTCTGCCTGATCAGTTGCGCGCGCTGAAAGGATCTTCGACCCGCAGCATCGTCCGCGTCGGGGCACCCTATCCCGACCTCATCGCCCGGGTTCTCGACTGGGGCGCGGACGGCATCATGGTGCCGCGAGTGGAGTCAGCAAAGACGGCGTCGGACATCGTGAAGGCCGCCTATCATGCGCCCAAAGGAAAACGCGGATTCTCCCGCACCGTCCGGGCGACGAATTATGGACTGGGATCGCACCCCGGCGAACCGCTCCTGATGGCGCAGATCGAAACCGTCGCGGGCGTCGCGGCGGCCCCGGCGATTGCGGCGGTCGAGGGCATCACGACGCTCTTTGTCGGGCCTGCCGACCTGCGGCACGATCTCGAGCATTCCTCGTCGCTCGAGCTGACCGACTACGACAGTTGCCTCGATCAGATCCTCGGAGCGGCCCGGGACGCGGGCAAAGAAGCCGGTATCCTCGTCCGCGATTCCGCTGACCTCTCCCGACACGCCGAACGCGGCTTTGCCCGCCTCGCGGTCGATTCCGATCTAGCCATCCTGCGTCAAGCCTACCAAACCTTCGTTTCCCAAAAACCATGAACTACTCGCGTCTGCTCTCTGTTCTCGTTTTGTCAGGCATGACCCTTCTCCGGGCGGAGGAGGGACCCGAAGTTCCTTTCCTCACCATGACTCCCGATCAGGTCCGAGCCTTCGAGATCGAGGTTCTGGAAAAGGTCGCGGATCTCGCTCTCGTCCCTCCGGTGATCAATACCTTGCCGCTGCCGGAGTATGACTACGACAAGCTCGACTACGGCATGACGATCGGCATCGACCGCACCCCGAAGGGCCGCCTCTGGGCCGCGTGGGTGGCCGGTGGAGACAGCCCCGACGCGTTTTTTGTCGTCAATTCCAGCGACGACGACGGGGAGACCTGGTCGAAGCCCCGGCTTGTCATCGATGCGCAGTCTCCGCAGCTTCCGCGCAAGCGCAGCATCCTCGTCGGCAATCTCTGGACCGATCCGCTCGGCCGGCTCTGGCTCATCTTCGACCAGAGCATGGACATGTTCGACGGGCGCGGCGGAGTCTGGGCAACGGTTTGTGAAAATCCCGATGCCGACGCGCCGGTCTGGTCGCCCCCCCGACGGATCTGGCATGGAGTTACCTTGAACAAGCCGACCGTTCTGAAATCCGGCGAATGGATGCTGCCGATCTCCCTCGATCAGCGAGGCGGGCTCGACGTCTTCAAGGGCTGTTTTACCGATCTGGATCCCCTGCGCGGGGCCAACGTCTTCGTCTCAAGCGACCGGGGCACGACCTGGGAACGCCGGGGTGCCGCGACTTTCCCCAATCCTGACTGGCACGAGCACATGATCGTGGAACGCAAGGACGGCTCGCTCTGGATGCTCGCCCGCACCGCCAAAGGGATCATGGAGACGGTCTCGACGGACGGCGGCCGCACCTGGGCCGACCCGACACCTTCCGCGATCCATCATCCTGTCGCCCGCTTCCATGTGCGTCGTCTCGCCTCCGGCAAAATCCTGCTCATCAAGCACGGGGCGACCATCGAAACGCACGAGGGACGCAGTCAACTCACCGCCTGGCTCAGTGATGATGAGGGCAAAAGCTGGCAGGGCGGTCTCATGCTCGATGAGCGCACCGGCATCTCCTATCCCGACGGATTCCAGGCTCCTGATGGCACGATCTATATCTCCTACGACCGCAACCGTTCCACCGATGGCGAGATCCTCCTCGCCCGGTTCACCGAAGAGGATATCCTCGCGAAGGAACTGAAGGGGCCGAAGTCGAAACTGAAAATGCTCATCAGTCGTCCGCTCGCGCGGGAAGTGGCAAAGCTTCCCGCCTTTGAAAAGCCGGCGCCCGGGGTGAATCGCGCGATTGACTTGCCTCTGGTCGATTTTTCGGGGGAGAAGGACCGCCATTCCACCGTCGCGGCCGGCACGGAGGAAGTGTATCAGGGGCACTGCGACACCGTCCTAATGCCCGACGGCAAAACGATGTTCACCGCCTGGTGTCTCGGGCACGCGCAATGGATCGGACCCCTTGCGAAGAGCACGGATGCCGGACTGACCTGGTCCGCCCCGCTCAAAGTCCCGGAGAACTGGGCCACGACCTCAAACACGCCCGCCCTTCATCGTCTCGTCGGACCCGACGGCAAGGCGCGGCTTTTCTGCTTCGCCGACGGACTCGACTGGAGCCGCGAGGGCAAGCCGCCCTATCCGATGCACCAATCCGTTTCCGAAGACGAGGGCAAAACCTGGAGTCCGATGACCCCGAACGGAGTCGAGGGAGAGGTGCCGCCGAAGACGATCCTGAGTTTTGACGAGGGGCGACGTCTCGTGATGTGGACAGACCTGCCCGGCTACGTCGTCCAGAGCGAGTCGAGCGACGGCGGGCTCACCTGGAGCCCCGGCCAGCCCATTCTTCGGGTCCCTGACCGTTGGGCGCAACCCTGCGTGATCGCCTCGCCGGACGGGAGTCGCCTCCTCATGCTGATGAGAGAAAACAGCCGGAAGCACCAGTCCCTTTTCTCGATCAGCACGGACGCTGCGAAGACCTGGAGCGAACCGCGGGAGTTGCCCGCAGACCTCACCGGTGACCGCCACGTCGCCCGGTATACAGAGGACGGACGGCTCGTCGTTGCCTTTCGGGACATCGCAAAGACGAGTCCGACCTACGGGCACTACCTCGCCTGGGTGGGGAGCTTCGATTCGATCACGAGCGGCCCACTCGACGGCTACCGCATCAAGCTCTTCCACAACAGCGCCCGCGCCGATGCCGACGCGCCGGGGACAGGCAATGCCGACTGCGGCTACTCGGATCTCGAAGTCCTCCCCGACGGCATGATCGTCGCGACCACCTACCTCAAGTATGCTCCCGGTCCGGAAAAACACTCGGTCATGAATACCCGTTTTCGACTCTCGGAGACCGATGCGCTGGTGAAAAAATCCCGGTGATCCGTGGAATGGCCGGGGAAGACTCTTCACGGGCTATGGTTTCTCCAATCAGATACAGTTGAACTCTTTTCACGAAATGGCACTCTGATGACCGTCCACTGCGAGCTTATGAAGATCCACTGCCCCTTCCTTACCTGCCTTGGCGCTGTCGCCTTGCGGGCCGTGTCCACCGTCCTCGCCGGACCCGATGAGGCGAAGCCCGGCTAGACCGGTTTGGGTGGTTGCCTCATCGTCACGCCATGATCAGATTGCTGATTCCTTTTTCGTTCGCCTTAGACCGCGCCGATAACAAGCCTTTGTCCAACCTCTTCGTCACTCTGCTGCAAAACATGGGCGTCGAGACCGACACGTTTGGCAGCAGCGCGGGAACCTTGAACGAACTGAACGCATGACCCCCCAGAGACTCCTCGCCGACATCAGCCGCCGCACCGACGCCTCCAGAAAAATCTTTGAATGAGCGAATTCCTATCTAATCTGCTCTGGCCATGAGAAATCGACCTGTTCACCCAAGTCCCGGGAACTGTTTGCACTTCTTCCTGATTCTCCAAGGGGCATTGGTGGTCGTTTCGCCGGGCCGTGCGGTGGAGGCGCTGCCGTTCGATCCTGCGAAGATCTCGAGACTCAGCGTTGATAATATCCCGCGGTCCATTTCGATCCGTCAGGGGTCTGATGTCTGGCTCGGATATGATCTGGAGAAAGCGCTCGTTTTTAAAGTTTGGCAGGCGACGAAGGGCAAGCCGGGTGTGATTTTGAAAGGATTCAAGGCTGAGTCTGCGGGCACGGCGTTGTTCGAGAAAGAGGCGGGAGCAGGTTGGCAAATGAAAGCTGAAGGGAAAGAGGTCGCCCTCACGGTTCGCTATCTTGGTTGCACGCAAAACAATGGGCACTTCGCACTTCGCTGGGAACTGAGTCACCCGGACGGATCGTTGAAACTGACGGAACGCATCCCGACGGCTCCTGCGACTGGCTCGTCGCGAGCCTCCCGTCAACTGCGGGTCGAGTCGCTGGAGCAGGGCGCTTCGTTAATCCTGCCCTCTGCCTACGGGGACGCATGGCTACTGACGGGGCCGGCAGGGAAACCTGCGAAATCAATTTCCGGATCGGCATGGCATACTCTTTCTCTGCGATGAAAATGCGAGTCTCTACTGTTGTCTTTCTCGCGCTGAGCTGTTTCTTCCCGGCGAGTGCGATCTCCGAAGAGGTCGAGCTCTTGTCGACGGACATCTTCTCGAAAGGGCCCAATAGGTATGAGGGCGACGTCCTCGAAATCACGAAAGGGCGGGGCGCGACGATCGGTTGGTATCTGCAGGCGAAACAGGAGGAAGAGGTCCGGGTATGGATTGAGTATGCCTGTTCAGCGCCTCTGAATCAGGATTACCAACTGTCGTTCGATGGCACGGACACATTCTGGAAGGTGGCTCCAACGAAAGGGAAAGAGTTTTCGCTTGCCGATCTGGGCGTTTTCAAAATCCGGGAGGGACTGCCGGTTCTTGTTCTGTTAGTTCCGCCTTCGGGGACGAAGTATGCCCATCCGGTGCGCTTTCGAAAGCTGATTGTCGAGGGTGCTATTCCGGGGAACCTGACGCAGGTGCAGGCCATGGAGGCACCGGTCGCGCCGGCTGTTTCACCCGGGTTCGGCGGGAAGCTGAAGGCGCTTCACCCCGGCCTTTCTGCACGGGATCTCCGCGACGAGGCGCTCACCCTGCGGGTCAGTGGTATGAAAATGAGGAATGAGAACGAAGTGATTTTCACGACCTGGGATGGCGATCTCTATTCACTCGATCTGGACGCGATTTCTGAATCCGGTCCGCCTCCCTTTCGACGCATTGCCCGGGGGCTTTCGGAGCCGATGGGGCTGGCGGTTTCGGATGGCCGCCTATTCGTCACGGAAAAGAATCAAGTCACGGAACTGATCGATGACGATGGCGACGGCCTGTTCGAAACCTACCGCTGCGTGTCGAACGACTGGCCGGGTTCGATGGATTATCACGAGTATCTCTTCGGCGCGGTCGCGAAAGGGGACTATCTCTATTTCTCGTCCAGTGTCGGTATGGCGCGGCGTGGAGTGGACAACTACCAGGCACCGCTGCGGGGAAGCGTGATCAAGGTGCACATGGATACCGGGGAAACGACCATCATTGCCGGTGGGCTGCGCACTCCCGACGGGATAGGCGTAGCTGCTGATGGCGGACTGCTCGTCACGGATAACCAGGGCGAGTGGTTGCCTGCCAATAAGCTGATCCACGTCGAAGAGGGCGGTTTTTATCAATTCCGCAGCACGGCGCCATGGCATCCCCTCGATGTTCCGAAAGCCACTCCGCCGGCCGTGTGGCTGCCGCTGGGCGAGATCGCTGCGTCGCCGACCGAGCCGATTCTAATACCGTCCAGCTGGGGGCCTTACGCAGGTCAGGTTCTCTTCGGTGATGAGACATTCGGTGGATTGCAGCGCGCTTTTCTCGAGACGGTGGATGGAGTCACTCAGGGCGCCGCTTTTCGCTTTTCTCAGGGCTTTCAGCATCACTTTCATCGACTTACGTTTACGGCGGATGGCGATCTCTACGCGGGAGGTATCGCCCGGGGCAGTGATCAGGAGTATATCGATCGCGTGAGCGGTCTGACCCGGATCCGCTATAACGGCAGGGAAGTCTTCGAACCGCTTGCGGCCCGTCTCCGGACCAACGGGCTGGAAATCGAATTTACCGAACCGCTCGCAGAGGGGACCGGATGGAATCCAGCTGCCTACGACGTGACGCAGTGGGGTTATCAGGCCACGCAAACCTACGGGGGGCAGAAAGTGCGGCACCGTCGTGCCGGAGTGCGCTCGGCTACCGTTTCGGATGATAGACGACGGGTTTTCCTGGAGCTGGTCGAAATGAAACCGGATGAAGTCATCCATGTCATCCTCTCCAAGTCCTTTGCCTCCGAAAGTGGAAAACCCATTCGCGCCGGCGAACTGTGGTATACCGTCAATCGGATCCCCGGGGATTCCCCGGGCGAGGTAAAAGAGGCTCCACAAGCCACCTTTTCAGAAGTCGAAACCTTTTTTCACTACCCCAAAGGAGATCCCGGCCAACTGCTCTTCCAAACCTACTGCGCCTCCTGCCACAGCCTCGACGGAACGAAACTGGTAGGGCCGAGTCTGAAGGGACTGGCAGGATCTCAGATCAAAGTCAAAGACCACGCCAGTGGAGAAACACTCAGCATCGAAGCGACCGCCGATTACATTCGTCAGTCCATCCTCGAGCCCAATGCACAGTTGGCGGAAGGTTTTCCGGAAAACATCATGCCACCCATCGGAGCCATCCTGACAGATATGCAACTGGATGACCTCGTGAATTATATCATTCAAGTTTCGACGACCCCTTAACTCCAATGAACTTCTTTCCCAGTTCTATGTTTCCCATGAAATTCAGCCTGCTTTTTCTCGCCGTCTCCATCCCCATTCTCGCCAGCGCGATCGATCCTGCTGAAGAACGATTGGGGTTCTCCTCTCTCTTTGACGGAAAAACGTTTGAGGGCTGGGATCAGGCCGGCAACTGGGTGATCGAAGACGGAGCCTTTTACCGCAACGCGAAAGGTGGCTCCCTCACTTATACCGCCGCCACAGTTCCCGACGACTTCGAGTTGCGGTTCGAGTGGAAAGTATCGAAGGGCTGCAACTCCGGCGTCTATTATCGTCCCGGTCAGGTGGAGTATCAGATCCTGGACAATATCGATAGTCCCTACGGCGAAAACGCCCGCCAGGCGGCAGCGTCGATCTTCTTTTGCATGGCGCCAAAGAAAGACGCCACCCGGCCGGTGGGCGAGTGGAATACCGCGCGCATTCTCTGCAAAGGAAGCGTGATTGAGCACTGGCTCAATGGTGACCGGGTGCTGTCCTTTGATTACACCGACCCGAAGTGGGCCGAGTATGTGGAGCTTCTTGCCGCGCGCGGTGGCGATCTGACCGGCCGAAACGGTAAGCTCTGGCTGCAGGATCATGGTCAGGACGTCTGGTTTCGCAACCTTCGGTGGCGTGTCATTCCCGCAGAAGAAGTCGTGACCCCCGATCCTGATTTTGTCCCCATGCCGGTGACAGGTGCAGCGCTCGAAAAAGAGCAGGCCCGGGTAAAGAGGATGTTGGAAGCACGAGAGAAGTCTTCGAAGTCTCAGTAAAACGAGCCTGGTTCGGGTAGGTTTTTTTGCGGCCCCCGGAACCCCTTAGAATATTGATGCCATTGTCTAAATATCTTCACCCCCTCAAAACCGTCCGGATCAACGCCTCGGAAAAACCATGAAACCGACGCCGCCCCTCATACCCGAAATCAGCCGCCGCACCTTTCTCCGAGGTTCGGCAGGAACGCTCGCCGCCTCTGCCGGATTGTTGGAACACGCCAACGCAGAGACCTTGTATGGCGTCGAGACACCGGAACTGCGCAGCCGCGCCGAGGTCGAAGCCTTTCTCGGCAAGGTGCCGAAGTCCGCCGCGGAATCGAGCCTGCGGCCGCTCACCGTTCTCTTCGCCGGAGGCACCAAGGATCACCTGCCCAAGACCCATTCTCACGATGTGCTTCCGAAGCGGTGGCAAGTGCTGCTCGGCGGTGCCGGTCCGGGCGATGAGGCAGTGACGAACCTGTATCGCCCGCAGGTGGAGGCGGATCAGGCGTTGATCACTGCAGGCTCACCGCAAGTCACCGCACTGAGCACTTTGGAATGGCCCACGGAGGAGCAGTTCGCCACGGCGGATGTCATGATGCTGTATCAGAATCCGAAGTGCTGGTCCGACCCGAGTCACCTGCGGCAGGTCGAGGCGTTCCTGAATCGCGGCGGCGGTCTCGTGCTGTCGCACTATGTGCTCTGGAATCCTTCGGCGGCGCTGGCGGACCTGCTCGGTCTCGCCAAGGGAAAGGAAAGCCAATACAAGCACAAGGTCGTCACTCTGAAGCTGCCGGAGACGCGTCATCCCATCATGCACGGGCTGCCGGACACCTTCACCCTCGCCGACGAGTGCTTCTGGAACCTGCAAGGCGACCGCAGCAAGGTGACCCCGCTCGCCACCTCCGATGAAATCGTGGGCGACCAGGTCAGCGCCGAGCCCATCATCTGGACTCACGAGCACGGGAAAGGCCGTGTCGTGGCCTCCACCCTGGGTCATTTCGACTGGACCTTCGATGACCCTTTCTTCCGCACCATCCTCCTGCGCGGCATCGCCTGGGCGGCAGGAGAGTCACCCTACCGTTTTGATCCTCTCATCCTGCGCGGCATCCCGCTCAAAGACTGATGCTATGAAACACACGTTCACACTCTTCACCGCCCTGCTTCTCGCGCCGCTGGCCGCGCTGCACGCTGCCGACAAAACCCCGAAGCCCG
>CAYGQD010000169.1:0-15764 GCA_964351855.1 uncultured Verrucomicrobiales bacterium | reverse complement strand
ATTGTCCGGGGTGCGCCCGAATTCGCCACCCCAGACGACGAGGGTGTCATCGAGCAATCCGCGCTGTTTGAGGTCAGTGAGGAGGGCGGCGATGGGCTTGTCGACTGAGCGAATCAAAGAGCCATGGGCTTTCTGGATGTAGTCGTGGCTGTCCCAGTTTCCGGCGTAGGCTTGGACGAAACGGACGCCTTTTTCGACGAGGCGACGCGCGAGGAGACACTTCCGGCCAAAGGAGTCGGTCTTGGTTTCACCAACGCCGTAAGCTTCCAGGGTGGATTCGGATTCGCCGGCCAGATCAAGCACGCCAGGGACTTCCGTCTGCATGCGGTAGGCCAGCTCGTAGGAGGACATGCGGGCTTCCAGTTCGCTGCGACCGGGACGGGCGGCGAGGTGCTGCTGGTTGAGTTTGCCGAGGAGGTCGAGGTTCGAGCGCTGGCGTTGGCGGGTCACGCCGGGTGGAGGATTGAGGTCGAGGATGGGGCTGCCTTCCGGGCGAAGTGGGGTGCCTTGGAACTCGGCCGGGAGATAACCATTCGACCAATTGCCCGCGCCGCCCTGCGGATAGCTGGTGCGGGGAAGAACCACGAAGCCAGGCAGGTTTTCGTTCAGCGAGCCAAGCCCGTAGGTCACCCAGGAACCGATGGCGGGGTCACCTCCGAAGCGGTTGCCGGTATTGACGTGGAAACAAGCAGTCGGATGATTGACGGATTCCACCTGCGCACCGCGATAAAAGCACATGTCGTCGGCCAGTTTGGAAAGGTGCTGCCATTCGGTCGAAAAGTCGGCCCCGCTCTTGCCGGCTTTCATGAACTCGAACGGGCTCTTCACAAAGTAGCGCTGGCCAGAGGACATGGCGCTTTGTTCTTCCCCGCTGCGGATGAATTTCTGGAGGTGGCGCTGGGTGAGTTCCGGCTTCGGGTCAAAGGTGTCGATGTGAGAGGGACCGCCTTCCATCATCAGGAAGATACAGCGTTTCGCCCGAGCGGGAAGATGGGGGCCACGAGGTTGGGCACCCTCGAGAAGAGAGGTGAGGGCGACGGAACCGAGGCCGACTCCGAGACCATAGAGGACATCGCGCCGATTCGGCGAGGCGAAGGTTGGGGAGGTGCTCATGATTTAGTCGAGGTAAACAAATTCATTGAGGTTGAAGAGAACGAGGCAGATCTGGGCAAGGCCGCGGGTGCGTTCGTCCACGTCGGAGGGTTGGAGATCAGGTTGGTAATTGCGGTAGGCCGGCATCAGTTCGACGAAGTCATAGGGCTCGCCCGTTTTCTCGGCCATGACCGTGCGAGTGACGCGGTCAGGATAGGACGGAGCGGGGTAGATTTTGCCCGCTTCTTCGGCGGTGGTTTGTTGCCAGTGTTGTTGGCAGGTTTCCAGCTCGAGCGGAGTCGGGTTTCGTCCCAGCGCTTGTTGGAAGGCGTTCGTGAGGATGGTAGTGTCATCGCCTGAGCTGGATTCCAACAAGCGAGCGGCGAAGGCGACCGCCCGATCCTGGACCTCGGCGGAGTTGAACAAGGTCAGGGCCTGGGGCGTGACCGTCGAGGTCTCGCGAACCTCGCAGGATTTGTCCGGGCCGGGCTGGTTGAAGGTCTCGAAGAACGGGTCCCGGAGGCCCCGGAGTTTTTCCGCATAGATGCTGCGCCGATTCCGCTGCGAGGGAAGCGGATCGGGCTCATAGACGGAGGCGGTGCCGCCCATAATCTGGCGCGGTTGCATCGCCACTTCCAGGTTCACATCAGGCCGGGCCGGAATGCCTCCGACGGCGGGGTTGAGCTCGCCACTGACCGCTAACATCGCGTCGCGAAGTTCCTCCGCAGAAAGGCGGCGGGGAAGGAAGCTGGCGTAGAGATTCCGCTTGGGATCGCGCTTGGCCTGCTCTTCAGGATTCGGATGAATCGAGCTGCGGCGATAGGCTTCGGAAGTGACGATCAGCGCGTTCAGCTTCTTGATCGACCCGCCATTTTCGACGAACCACGCAGCGAGGTGATCGAGCAAGAGCGGGTGGGTGGGATGAGTTCCGGTCGCGCCAAAATTGTTCGGGTTTCCGGCCAGCCCTTTGCCAAAGTGCCAGGACCAAACCCGATTCACGATGACGCGCGCGGTCAGCGGATTCCGGGGATCGACGATCCACTCCGCCAAAGCGAGTCGGCGTTTGCCCATTCCGGCGGGGAACTCGCGCGGCTGCATGCCACCGAGCGATTCCGCAGCGCTGAGCGCGCCGGGTTGAACGGGATCGGACGGGGAGTAGGCGTCGCCGCCGGAAAGAATCGCGTCCGCCTCCAGCTCACCCTTTGCCCAGGGTTTAGCCGGGGTAGCGATCGGTCCGCCGACGTTGTTGCGCTGAATCGTTTTTCCGGTGTAAACGGCGAAGGCGAGCGGCTTTGACCGATCCAGCTCCCAACGATGACGCGACACGTTTTTCGACATTCGGGCGAGGGAGGCTTCATCGCCCGGATCCAGCCCATTGTCCCCAACCTTGGCCGAGCCAGTCTCCTGCTTCCGCGCCGCATCCACCCGTTGTTTGAGGGCCTGCTGCTGTTCTTGGTAAGCCGAAATTTTCGCGTTGACCCAAGCATCGGATTCCGCAAAGCCGTCCCGGTTCTCAGTGGGAAGGAACGGGGCCTCGCGTTCGGTAAATTGAGTCGTCGAGAAAACCGCCATCATCCGGTAATAATCACGCGTCGGGATGGGATCGAACTTGTGGTCATGACACTTGGCGCACTGCATCGCGTGAGCGAGGAAGGTTTGCCCCACGGAGTCAGTTACGTCGTCGAGCCACTGCTGCCGAGTTTCACGAAACACGCTCATCCCGGTCTGCTCCCACGGACCCATCCTCAGGAAGCCGGTTGCAATGAGGTTCTCCGGATCGGTCGCGTCGATTTCGTCTCCGGCGATCTGCTCTTTGACGAATTCGTGGTAGGGCTTGTCCTCATTGAAGGAGCGCACGACGTAGTCACGATAGCGCCAGGCATTGGGACGGGAATAGTCGTTCGCAAAGCCGGCGGAATCCGCATAACGCGCCACATCCAGCCAGCGGAGCCCAAAGTGTTCGCCGTAGTGTGGCTTGGCCATGAGGGTGCTGGCATAAGAGCGAACCGCCGCTTGGGGGTCTTTCGTGTAGCTCTCGGCAAAGCTCCGGATTTCGTCTGACTTAGGCGGTAAACCGGTGAGGCCGAAGCTCATTCTCCGGGCCAATTCCCGCGCGGAAGCTGCCGGTGCCGGAGCCAGTTTCGCGACCGCCAGCTTCTTCTCGATGAACCAATCGACCGGGTTCTCTCCCATTGGAACCGCCGTCTTCTTCAACGGACGATAGGCCCAGAGATCGTCGGGATCATACCGGCGATTTTGCCAATCTTCCGACAGCGCCAGCGACGTCGCCACCTGCTCACCCTTGGCATATTGCTCCTGAATTGCGGCGACACGGGCATCGTCGGGCCAGGGAGCGCCTTCGTTGATCCAGTCCCGAATCCAGTAAGCCTGTTGGTCGCTCAGCTTGTCCGCTTCCTTCGGCGGCATCTCGTAATCCGGCTCGGTTCGCTTCACCGTGAGATAAAGAAAGCTCTCGTTGCCATTGCCGGGAATGAGAACTTCTGAGCCAAAGGTTTCGCCACCTTTGAGCATCGCTGCTCGAGTCCGCATGTCGAAATCGCCCTTTAATTTGTCCGGCTCATCGCCATGGCAGGCGCTGCATTTTTCCGCGAAAATCGGCTGGACGTGGAGAGCAAAGAGAAGGTCGCCCTTGCTAGGTTCTTCCGCCGAAAGTAGAAGGGGCAGAGAGAAGAGGGTCAGGAGAATGAGACGAAGCATCACAGGCAGGGTTAAGGGGTTCACGGTTTACCGAGTTCGAAAATTTCGCGGATTTCAGATTCGGAGAGACTTTCCTGGTAGATAGCAAATTCATCGATCCGACCGTTCAAGGTCCGGATGCCGTGATTAGTGATCGGCTCCGTCCAGTTGCCGAGGTCCGCCCCGCCGATTCGCATTTTCGGCAAGGGCTTCTCCGTATTCGTCCCGCCGCTGAAACCCACCTTGGAGCCGTTCACATAGTGGACCACGGTGCCGGCTTCGCGATCCGCCGTGGTTGCGAGAAAGAACCATTGACCGCTTTTGGAAGGATCCCAAAACGTCTCGGAATAGAAGCGCCGATTGTGTTTCACCAAGTCTTCGATGCCTTTCGGGCTGGTCGCGAAGTGGAGCGCCCCTTTGCTGGAAAGCTGCCAGTGAATCTCCCGCGGATCGAAGTGATCAGTGAGGAAGAGCGAGTTCAGGTAGCGGTCGAGAGCGTCGATCCTGACCCAGGCATAAATCGTCAGCGCATCGAAGTCGCCCGGGATCTGGAAACGAACCCGGTCGCCTTCACGTCGAAAGTCCAACGCGGTTTTCTGGGGCCAACGACCTTCCGCCGCCCGAGCCCCAACGATGCCGCCATCGAGTTCCGAGCGCAGGCCGGACTCCGCCCGATTGACCAGCCGCCGCGAAACGTTCGTCAGCTCCTCGAAGTCATAGTAGGCGATCAAGCGAGGATCAGCCCGCCGAGCCAGACTGGCGGTTTTCCAGGTCGCATAGCGCGATTCCTCGCGAACATCCGCTCCGGCGATGACGTCGTTGATGTCGGAAAACGGGGTCACCGAAGTGGCCGCTTGCAAGGTGCGCTCACCCTTCGCCAGCCTTACGGCGTCGCCTCCGAAGATCGAAACCGGCTTCCCATCGGCGGCCGTGGCCCGGACTTCACCGTCGAACACGATCAACTCAGAAGGCTCCTCGTCGTGGATTGCCAGGCCAAAGCTGGTCCCTAAATCTTCGATCAGCATGTCGCGGGTGCGAATCTCGAATCCCCGTGCGGCTGGCGGAACCTCCGCTTTGAGCCGACCCCGATGGAGCACGGCGGCATCGCGGCTGATCAGGTCGATCTCCGCCGGGCCGGAAAGGGTGATCGACGCACCGCTGTAGAAATCGATCTGCGCCAAGCCTTCGCGCAGGCTGAGGATTCCCGGTTCCAGCGAGAGTCCCTGACGAAGCCCGGGGGAATTCCAGACCGCGCCCGCTTGAGCGGTAATCACGGCAATGGCCGGCGTGGAAGTCGAAACGGTCCGGGGCGGAGTGGGTTCCTGACGAAGGAGAAACCAGCCGGGAATGGCGGAGGCGACAAACACCGCCGCGATCGCCCACACCTTCGGTCGGCTCAACATCAGGCGACTCGCCTTCGTCAAGGCGGCCAAGGGAATCACCTTCTCCGAACGGCCCGTGACTCCCGTCTCCCGCAACTCCGCGTCCAGCTTGGCCAAATTCACATAAGCCGCCCGAAGGTCCGCTTCGGAGGCTAACCGCCGCTCCAATTCCGCAAACTGCTCGTCGTCCAGCCGACCATCCAGATGCGCCAAAATCAGGCTGATGTCCATCTCGTCGTCGCTCATCCTTGAATCCGGTTTTGGGTTGAGGCTGGCGCATCAAGCTCTTCCAGCCGTCGCTCGATACAGCTCTGGAGGGACTTCCGAATCCGGTCGAGCGTCTTATACAGCGCCGTGGCTGACTTCCCCAGATCCGTGGCCAATTCGCGAATCGTCCGGTCGCCCTCATAGGCGGCTCCGATCAAGCTCCGCGATTTCCCCGGCAACGTTTCCAGGCATTCGTTCAGCGCAAGCCGATACCGCTCCGGCCCCACTTCGCCATCCAGTTCCTCCGCCGCATCCGCCAGCAACTCCATCAGGTCCTCCCGAAACACATGTCGGTCCCGGGCCATCGTCCGCCGAAATTTCAGCACCTCGAACCGGGCAATCACCCGCGCCCAACTCATGAAATCGCTTTCGGGATCGAACTCCTGCCACTTGCGCCACATCACCAGGCTGACCGTCTGCACCACATCATCCACCGCGGTCCAGTCCAGCCCCATCGAGCGAACCACCGCGCGCAGGTGACGCTCGTTTTTGGCGAAGAGTTGGATGAACCGTTCTTCAGAGTCGCTGGGATGTTCCGGAGACATTCACCCTCTATACTCCCGCCCGACGGTCGATTGCCCATCGAATCTCGAAAAAAAGGCGAAATTGGGAAAACAAACGGCACAACGAAATGGGGAAACTCCACTACGGCTTTCTGGCCACTCGTTGGACTTCATTGGCTTACGAATCCAATTCCCCAGGCTCCAACCATTCGCGCATCGAATGCCGAACGTCCAATACGACCACTTTTGACTCCGCTATGGTGTACAAAATACGATACTGGCCACGGCGCTTTCCGAACAACACCTGTTGAATGGCGATCTCGTGAGATTGATTCTCCGGCGCCGGCGGATAACGCTCCGGATTAGTTTGGAGCGATTGAACGGTCTTCTCCAATTCTGTGATCCAGCGCTCCGCCGCCAACGAAGAGCGGTCCGCAATCCAATCAACGGCTTGTGTAAGGTGATCCCGCGCCCGCTCGGTGTATTCCACCTCGTAGGTCATCGATCGGCAATGCGCTCGCGCAGTTCCCGGTGAACCGTGTTGGATGGAACGGTCCGCCCTTCTTTGAAATCCTGAATGCTTTCCTCCAAACGAACCTTTTCCTCAGTTTCGCACTCCAATCGTTGGAGAAACTCCAAGACTTTCTGACGTTCTTCCCGGGTGAGATCGCTAAGCTCATTCTGAATCGCTTCAATCGTCATCGTGATAGAGTAGGCTGAAAACCGGGATCTGAAAACTTCAAACTCAGGGAGCAGATCCCAAAACGGTTCCCGATGCGGGGTCGTGTTCGCCAGTTGTGGGGGCGTATTTCCGCCAGCTTGATAGAGAATCTCTCAATCGAATCTGAAAAAAAGCAACGATTTTTAAAACACGATATGAAAAACACGGTTTTAGTTGCGCATGTATGAGTTTGAGATATCCTCTTCATCATCTCCAACGCGTCGCTGCAATTGGCGGTGCCTCGGACCAAAAACCCCAACCTTTCAATCCCACTCCCATGAACGCATTGGCTCCCTTTCGCTCTTTCAACCGAATTCCTACCACCAAGGCGCAACGGAAGCGTTCCGTCGAAGCCGTCATTGAGCCCTTGCTACTTGCCCATAGCGAGATGGCGAATTCGTTGGGTTGGTTTCGATTGGGTGATGGCGATGAAGAAGCACGCAACGAGTTCGCGCGTGAAATGGAGGACAATCTCGCCCTCCTCGATGGAGAGTTGACCGAGCTGTTAGCTGATTGTCGGCGGGTTCATTCCTACGATACCCTCAATCTTTTCCAGCGGGCAGCGGAAATGCTGGAACGCTGCCACTTCTATGCCGAGGCCAACTTCGAGCCGGCGGAATTGGGAATCCTGCTCCGAGAATCCAGCAAGCGCTACCTGATCGCAGCGGAGCAAATCAACAGGGACCTCGAACAGGAAAACCTCTCGCCCTATAACATCTCCGACCTGGATCATCGCCACACCCCTCCGATGCTTTCACGTGCCTGATTGAATTTTTGAGGCCTCCCTGTTAGACCCCAACCTCCCCCGGGAAGGTTCTCCTATTCCAGCGGAATTCGGGGAACCTTCCCTTTTTTTGATCCGGGACCTTTCACCCCGATGAAACGCTTCAAAAACATTCTCTTTGTCGTTAGCGGCACCCCTGCCAATTCTCTCGCGTTGCAACAGGCTCTCGACCTCTGCCGCCAGAATCAGGCTCAGCTCACCCTCTTGATTGCCGCCCACGAAGTCCCGCGAAACTGGGAATTCGCCTCCGTCGTCGAACACCATCATCGCGAGCAGGCGACTCACCTCCTGACCGAGTTGCTCGCCACTCACCCGGACCATCCTCCGCTCTCCGAGATTCCGATCGAATTTGCCGTTGGCGAGCCCTTCATTGTCGTCATCCGGAAGGTCCTTCAAGGGAACCATGATCTCGTCATCAAAGCCGCCGAAGAACCTGCGCCGAATCACCGCATCGGCTTCATCACCATGGAGATGCATTTGCTGCGGAAGTGCCCGGCTCCGATCTGGCTCTTCAAGCCTCACAAGAATTCCGATGAAGAGCTGCGCCTCCTCGCCGCGATTGATCCCAGCCGGGAAACCTCCGTGAATCGAGACCTCACCCGGATGATTCTCGAACTGGGAACCAGCCTGCAGGATCGCCTGCCGGGTTCGAAGCTGGAGATCCTCAACGCTTGGCACTACCAGCACGAAGAAACTTTGCGCAACCGGGCCTTTATTCACATTTCCGACCAGCAGTTGGCCGAGTATCTGGAAGACGCGAAAGCCCGGCAGCAACAGGCCTTTCATCGCGCGTTAGAATCGTTCGAACTCAGGTCGGAAGCCGTCACCACCCGTTTCTTGAAAGGCCACGCGACCGAGGTAATTCCTGACGTGGTTCATAAGCAGAAAATTGACCTTTTGGTGATGGGAACGGTTGCGAGAACCGGAATTGCAGGCTTACTGATCGGGAATACTGCGGAGAGTATTCTTAGTCAGGTCGATTGCTCGGTCCTTGCCGTGAAACCAGCGGGATTCGAGACGCCTGTTTCCATCCCATAACTCATGAGCCAACTGCCAGATCCTTCCGTTGAACCCAGCCCGCGTGACCTCATCGATGAAGGGTTAGAATCGCTCGAACAAGAAGTCCGCGAGGTCATGGAATGTCTTGGCGAGGTGTTGCGCTCTTCTCTCCAGCCGGAACTGGCCAAAGCGCTGCCCTGGCTCGAAGCAGGGGAGGGTAGTGCGGTCGATTGCAGTCCGGGAGACGCCGCCCAGGTCGCCTCCATCGCCTTTCAACTTCTCGATATGATCGAAGAACGCGTCGCCCGGGAGACGCGCCACAAGCGGGTCGCCACTCTGGGACCCGCTGCGGAAAAAGGGCTCTGGGCTCACTGCCTCTCCACCTTGCAATCGGAAGGCGTCACCGAAGCGGATATCCGTGCCGCGATGCAGGATGTCCGGATCGAGCCCGTCTTCACCGCTCACCCGACCGAGGCCAAGCGTCCCAGCGTTCGCGAACGCCATCGCGATATCTACGATCTCCTCATCGAACTGCGGAAGCCGAATCTGACCAGCCAGCAAGCTACCCGCGTCAAAGAAGACTTCCTCGCCGCCCTCGAAGCGCTCTGGCAGACCGGCGAAATCCACGTCGAGAAGCCGACGATCGAGCGCGAACTGCGCAATACGCTCTACTATCTCCGCGAAGTCTTCCCCGCCACCCTCGAGCGCATCACCCGCAATCTCGACATGGCCTGGCGCAACGCCGGGTTCGATCCCGATGCTCTACGCGAAGCCGGCGGCGGACCCAGTATCCGCTTTGGCCTTTGGATCGGTGGGGATCGCGATGGTCACCCCTTCGTCACCGCAGACGTCACCCGCTCCACCCTTGCCGAGCTGCGCGAGCAAGCCTTCAAGCTCTTTCGCCGGGAACTGGCCAGTGTGGCCGATCATCTTTCCGTGGTCCCGCCGAATGGGAAAACGCCCGAAGCGTTGGAAACGCGCATCGCCGCTCTCGCCCGCAGCCTGGGAGCAGAAGGCCAATGGATCCTTGAACTCAACAAGGGCGAGCCCTGGCGGGGCCTCGCTTACCTGCTCCGGGCCGAGTTGGAGACCGGTGCCCAGAACCCGGAAGCCTTCCGTGAAGACATCGAGTTGCTCGGTTCCAGCCTCCGGGAAATCGGGGCCCATCGTCTCGATGACCGCTTCGTCCAGCCCCTCTTGCACAAGCTCGACGTCTTCGGGTTTCACCTCGCCGAGCTGGACGTTCGCCAGAACAGCGCCTTTCACGATAAAGCCGCCGCCCAGCTCCTCGTTGCCGTCGGCGTGGAAAACGGGGCCGATTTTGCCGAGTGGTCAGAAGCGGATCGCGTCGCCTTCCTCAGCGCGGAGCTGGAGTCGCCCCGCCCCTTCCTTCACTGGGATCAATCGGCCGGCCCGGAAGCGGATGCGGTTCGGGATTGTTACCGCGTCCTTGCCGAGCATCGGGAACAATTTGGAAAAGGGATTGGTGCCCTCATCGTCAGCATGACCCGCCAGCTTTCGGACCTCTTGCTCGTCCACCTCTTTGCCCGGGAAGCCGGATTGACGGACTTCGTTGAAGGTCGCGTGATCTGCCCACTCCAAGTCGTTCCCCTCTTTGAAACTCTGGACGATCTCGAACACAGCGCCGGGATCATCGATCAATATCTCAGTCATCCCGTCACCCGTCGCAGCCTCGAGCGCACGTCCGGAAAGCCGACCCAGCAAGTCATGCTGGGCTATAGCGATAGCAACAAAGACGGCGGTATCCTCGCCAGCCAATGGGCCCTCTATTCCGCTCAACAAAAAATCACCGCCGCCGCTGCTACCCACGGCGTCAATGTCCGCTACTTCCATGGGCGGGGCGGCACCATCAGCCGCGGGGCCGGCCCTACCAATTGGTTCATGCGCGCCCTGCCTCACGGTTCGCTCCAGGGAGACTTCCGCATGACGGAACAAGGCGAAACCATCGCCCGAAAGTACGCCTACCCGGACAATGCGTCCTACCATCTGGAGACGCTCGCCGCCTGCGTCACCCGCTCCACCGTCGCTCATCGCCAGCTCAGCCCGACAGACGATTCTGGTGTCGACCTCCTGGGCCAGTTGGCGGAATGGAGCACCACCGCCTACCGTTCGCTCCTCGAAACGGAAGACTTCATCACCTTCTATCGCCAGGCCACTCCCATCGACGCGCTGGAGCAAACTCAGCTCGGTTCCCGTCCCTCCCGCCGCACCGGCACCGCCAGTCTTGCTGACCTCCGCGCCATTCCCTGGGTCTTCAGCTGGACGCAATCCCGCTTCTATCTACCCGGCTGGTTCGGCGTCGGCTCTGCCCTCAATCGCCTCTTCGAAGAGCGGCCGGATGACTTCACCCGCCTCGCCGAAACCATCGGCGGTTCCACCCTCCCGCGCTACATCTTCACCGGCGTCGAAACCAATCTCCTCAGTGCGAATATCGACCTCATGAAAGGCTACGCCTCTCTCGTCACTGATGAAGCCATCCGCCAGCGTTTCATGGCCCGCATCGAAACCGAGTGGACCCTCGCCAACCAACACCTCGCCCGCCTCTTCCCCGAGCCCATTCAAAATCGCCGCTCTCGCTACGCCAAAACCCTCCAACTCCGCGAGCAACCCCTCCACCTTCTCCACCGCCAACAAATCGAACTGCTGCGGCAATGGAGAGCGGAAGGAACCGATCTCCCTCGGGATCTGGTTTTCTCGATTAGTGCGATTGCGAGTGGGTTGCGGACGACTGGCTAGGCGGGCCTCTACCTATCCCCGGTAGGAAGGGGCGATCGCGTCGTTCTGGAACCACACCAACCCGGCTCCCAACCCCCAAAACGACTAGCGGAGCTTGCACGTGCGGGTTGCTTTGAAATTGACTTGCTGGCGCGTGATTTTTATCGTGAGCGGATGAGGGTATACCGACTTGGGAGATTCCCCGCATCATGATCGATTTACCGCTCCCTTACTGGACTCGACTTGGATTGCTAGGGTTGGTTCTGGGCGGGATCGCCCTGGTGGATCTGGCGCTGAAACGGGAACGCGCGACGCGCTGGCGGGAGTATCTGTTCCTGATGGTTGCGCTGGTTTTGGGTGCCACCTACGGAATTCTGGTGGACCAGGTGACCTCCCGAATTTCGCGGGAATATTTCACGATTTTCAAAGGGCTTAGCGAACTCCGGTTTGGACGTGAAGTAGTGGAGCTGGGGGCTCAGGCAGGGATGGGTGGTGCGGCAATTCCGGCGTGCATCGTGCTGTTGGTCGATTCGCATCTGCGCAAGGGCCGATCCTTTCAAATCGGGAGACTGTTGGGTTCGCTCAGGTGTCCTTTGCTTTGGTCGATTGGGATGGCGGTTCTGCTTGGAGCGATCTTCCGAGGGTTTGTCCCGGATTCGTTCGTCGAGCAGTTGGTGGAATGGGTGGAGCTGGACCGAGCCGCTGCTCTGCGCACCGTGATTGGAGCACACTACGGTCTCTACCTCGGGGGAGTGGTGGGGACGGTGATTTCAGTGAATCGCTTGATCCGGTTTCACAAAGAAGAGAAACTCCACAGCTAGCGAATCAGCGGCTCGGACGGTTGAGAAAGCAGCGGATCTCCGGATTCGGTCCTCCATGTTCTCAGTCGTTCCTCCAGCGTCTTCCGCTTTGCCTGAACCCCAGCATCTTGTGAATCGCTCAAGTCCCGGAGTTCGAACGGGTCCGTATTCAGATCGAACAATTGGGTTCGCTCGATCTCCGGGTAGAGGATCAGCTTCCAGTTGTCCTCGGTCCGGATCATTCGCTGGGTATCGGTGAAGTAGCCGCAGATGGACTCGTGATGGTGTTTCGCTTGGTTCCGCAACACCGGGGCGAAGCTTTTCGCACGGACGGATTCGGGAACGTGGATTCCGGAAAGCTCGCAGGTGGTGGGAAACAACTCTCTCAGATAGACCATGGCGTCCGTCCGTGAACCCGGATCGATTCCCAGGCCGTCGATGATCAGGGGAACGCGGGCGGTGTGTTCATATTGATTCTGCTTGCCGCGGAGGCCATGCGATCCGCAACCCATTCCATGATCGCTCGTGAAAATGACGATCGTGTTCTCGCGCTGTCCGGTCTGGTCGAGGGCATCGAGGATCCTGCCGATTTGCGTGTCGAGATCATCGACCACGGAATAGTAGAGCCGAAGAAGATCCCGAACGGCTTCCTCCGTGCGCGGCCAAGCGAGGAGAGCTTCGTCGCGACCTTCGAAGTTGCCGTGATCGAAAGGGTGCACCGGGAGGTAGTTGGCGGGCAGCGGGATGTCTGAGGCCTGATATTTCCCCTCCAAGCCAGGCGGCATCATGAGCGGGTCGTGCGGTGCCGTGAAATTGATGTGCATCATCCAGGGCTTCGAGCGGTCCGCGCGGAGCAGATCGACCGCAGCGGTGGCAATTTTTTGACTGATGTCAGGAGTAATGCCGACTCCAAGCTCCGGGTATTTCGTCTTACCGTCCCCGCTTTGAAACATCCAGCCTTTGTAGCCGGTAATGGGGAAGCCTTTCCAGTCGGTTTGTCCCGGTTCCCACCATTTCGAGCCACCGCTCCCAAAGAGTCCGGCTACCTCGGTGTAGCCATAGGCCGTAGGGCGACCGCTGACATGCCATTTTCCGATGTGGAAGGTTTCGTATCCGGCGTCGCGAAAGGTTTCGGGCCAAAAAGTCGGTTCTCCGCGAAGGGTAGCGCCGCGGCGGCCGTCGATTCCGTTCTCCCATCCCTGTTGTCCGGTCAGGATTTCCGCACGGCTGACGACGCAGATCGGATAGGAGCAGTAGGCCCGAGTGAACGTCATTCCGGCACGGGCGAGTTCGTCGAGACGGGGCGTTTCGAGCTTGGTTCCCGCTTCGGAATCGATCAGATCGGCCCGTAGATCGTCGGCGAAGAGGAAAAGGACATTCGGAGGTTTCTCGATCGCGCCTGCTGGAACGACGGCGAAGAACAACGTAGCCAAAAGCAGCTTCATCATTTCCAGATTAGATCATACTGCGATTCGGAAAGCAGCTTCAATCGCACCCTAACCAAAAGTGGGAGGAACAGCTCTGCGGCGGGAATGAGGGCTGAGGAGAGATTGGCATTCTGCAGGGATAGGGAACGATATCCCGTGCAAAGCGCATGTTAATCTCGCGTCGATCGTTGCATTTTACCCAGTATGTTTCATCGCGTTCAGAACAAAGAATTCGTCATACCGCATCCCTGCTCTGCCTGACTCGAGTACTCCGGGATGACTGGCACAGTAAACGCTAAACTCAGGCTGCATGGATACACTGCAAAATCTGTTCAACCGAGAGACTTGGGTTTCCTTGTTGAAAGACTATCTTACCTGGGAAGTCATTCTCAATACGGTCGTCAACATTCTCCTCATTCTGTTGTTTGCCTGGGTAGCTGCGATCATTTTCGGTCGAATTGTCGCCCTTTTTGAAAAGCGTCTCATTGCGCGGGGAAAAGAAGAGGGTGAACCGCCGACTGAAGCAGCGAAACGGGTCGAAACCCTTACTCGCCTGGTCCGGCAGGTTTTCCGCCTCGCCCTTTGGCTCGTGGTCGGGCTGATGATCTTGAAGGAGTTTGGCGTCAACGTTGCCCCGGTGATTGCGGGAGCCGGCATCTTTGGATTAGCCGTCGGTTTTGGCGCTCAAAATCTTGTCCGCGACGTCATCTCCGGCTTCTTCATCATCCTGGAGAACCAAATTCGCGTTGGCGACGTTGCCAAGGTTAATGGGACGGGCGGGTTGGTTGAAGATATCAATTTCCGAACCGTTATTCTGCGCGATTTGAGCGGAGTGGTTCACGTTTTCCCGAATGGCACCATTACGACCCTGAGTAACATGACGAAGGATTGGTCGGGCTACGTTTTTGAATTGGGCGTCGCTTATAAGGAGAACACCGATCAGGTGATCGAAGTCATTCGTGAGGTGATTGAATCGATCCAGAGCGATCAGGCTTTTGGGAGGCATCTCCTTGAAACTCCGGAGATCTTCGGCGTTGACAGTTTTGGCGATTCCGCAGTCATCATCAAAGGCCGACTCAAGACCAAGCCGATCAAACAGTGGGCCGTGGGACGCGAGTTTCTGCGCCGGATCAAACATGCCTTTGACGCGAAGGGAATCGAAATTCCGTTTCCTCACCTATCCCTCTATTCCGGTGAGGTGACGAAACCATTGCCGGTAAAACTTCTCGAAAGGCAAGGAAGCGAGACGCCGACTTGATGGATCCGCGCCACGTATCGACCACTCAACTCGGGTGATCGCGAATGCTAATGAAGGGCTGAGAACCGCGACCGAGGCGTCCGGCTTTCGATCCCTAATCCGAACCGGATTCGTCCGCTTTTTCGATCGTCTGATGCGGATTGGTTCTGCGATAGATGACGCGGCCTAGCATGTGGGCGGCGAGGGGAAGGGTCATGTAGAAGAAGCCGATGATGAGGATGCCGAAGAGAATATTCGTCGAGGTGGGCTGGGCGAGCATTTGGGCGATGACGAGGAGGGCCCCACCGAAGGCGACGGCTTTGGTGGCGACGTGCATGCGGGCGTAGCTGTCTCGCATGCGGAGGCAGCCGAGCGCGGAGAGGAGGCAGAAGGAGCTGCCGGCGAGGAGAATGAAGGATATGAGCCAAACCATGATGGTTATGCGTTAGGAGTCGTCGTCGGTGGTGTCCGGTGCGTCCAGATAACGGGCGAGGGCGATGGTTCCGAGAAAGAGGATGACGGCGAACCCGAGGACGGATTGAAGATAGAAGGGATTACCAGAGGTGATGCCGGCGACGAGCATGCCCCCCATGACCAAACCGGCCAAGAGATCCACCGCGATGATGCGATCTGGCGTGGTGGGGCCGCGGACGATCCGAATCAGGGAAAGGAAAACCGCGACCGTGATCATTCCGGCGGAAATCCAGACGACGGGCTGGGGAATATCTTCAGGAGAGATGGAGGACACGATTGACATAGTTATCGAGGAAATGCTGCCGGGTTTCTTCGACATCATCCAGGTAGAGAATGTGAAGAAGCAGAGTCCGATGATCCGCGCAGAGTTCCAGGGTGAGCGATCCAGGCGTCATCGTGATGAGGTTGGAAATGAGGAGTGTTTGGGCGTCACCCAGTCCTTCCGGGAGTTCGATTTCGATGATGCCGGGGGTTGATTTCGAGTCCGGGGTGAGGACGTCCCAGGCGATGATGAAGTTCGCCTTAATGACTTCCGTTAGATAAAATCCGGCGAAGCCGATCCAGCCGAAAAATTTGGAGAGGAACGAGCGTTTTGGTTTCATGACGAGACTCCTTTCAGGACGGCATCGATATAGAATGAGGAAT
>CAYGQD010000168.1:0-15768 GCA_964351855.1 uncultured Verrucomicrobiales bacterium | reverse complement strand
AACTCGATGTTGGCCGCGGGCAAAACCAACGGAGAGCCGGGATTCGACACCGCAATCGGTCGGAGCGTCTCCGCGTCCAAATGATCCGTGTGGTTGTGGCTCGAAGTGATCGCATCGAGCCCCGTCAGCAGAGCGGGCTCCACCACCAACTCCGTCAGCCGGACATGAGGCTTATCAGTATCTGAATACTTCTTGGTTAGCGAGTCCGAGAGATAGGGATCCAGCAAGAGACGATGATTCTTCCACTTGATCAGAAACCCGCTTTGCCCCAGCCACCATGTGTGAAAAACTTCAGGATCTGATGAGGCGGATTCGATGTCAGAAACCAGTTCGGAGTTCTTTTGGGCGGGAACCATCATTTCAGTGGAAAATAGTCTGTTAGTGAATGTTGAATCCGAAAATATTTCGTGTTCTGTCCAGCAACGCACATGGAGACCTTTACTATTGATCGCCCCAATCCTGTTCGCATCACGGATTTATTCCGCCGGTTTGAACGGGTCGCATCTCATATTGAGCCAGCTAACCTCAAAAAGAAGCTGGAAAACGGATTGTTGTTTGCTCAGGGCGGGAGGTTTCGTGAAATTGATGCAATGATCACCTGCGAGAAGAAGGATCACCCCGTGAAGATCACCTTCGGAGAAGCAAAAATCGATGTCGAGGCTCCGAAAGAGCTAATGAAGATTGCCCTCGCCGCCGAGGAAATCGCGTTGGCCGAGGAAGCGGCCCGAGCAGCGGCAGCGGATGCAGAAGAGCCGAAAATCGCCAAGTTTGAGAATGATTGCCCCGCAGCTTTCGAGTTAGCCTTTCAGGATGACTGGAGAGCCGAAATTGGCAATACGATCATGAATTTCGAGAACACGCGTCTGGGGGACTTTGTGACCGAATGCGAGCAACTGATCGCCAGCGGACCAAAGACCTACAACGACCAGCCTCCGTTTGCCTACAATTTCCCGAAAGGAAGCGCGGACATCGAGCTGGCAATCGCGGACCTGTTCACCGAGCAGCGAGTAGCCTTCGCGAGAATCAAGTTTTCCAATGCGAAGCCGGTCCGTTGGGAATATGCGCGCGTCGAGAAGGAACGCGTTCCGACCGATACCAAACTGGGCAAAGGCTTCGTCTACGGTGGTACCTGCTGTTTTATCAGTTCGAAGCTCGCCATGCTTTTGGCGAAAGACAATGCACTGCGGAAGAAGATCGATGCTTCCCAGAAAGAGTTCATGAACGATACCATGACCGAAACCTGGGGGTGGGCGCTCACCGAATACGAAGGAGAATCCTACGCCATGTTTAGCAATGGAAGCAGCGGCGAAGGAGAGCATCACAACCCGGATGGTGCTTTTCGGAGCTATGTCGCTTTTGATGAGGAAGGCTCGATCTGTCGCTTGTTGACCGACTTCGAGGTTTTGCCGTTCGAGGCGTCCCAAACGATCACCGCCTGAATTCCGGCCATCCCGGCAGCCCCAGCTCTTCCCAAGTGATCGTTGCAGAATCGATTCCCGTTCCAAACGGTGCTCGATGAACCGTGCTCAGATTGAGTTGCCCCTCCTGAATCACGAGGGAGGCGAAGTTCTCGGGTTTGCGCATCTCGTAAAGTCCTCGATGGCGGCCTTCGCTGATCGAGGCCTGTACAGTTCCCGGGAATGCGCTGAGGCCGCAGAAATAGTGATGCCCATTTCGCTCAACGTGGGTAATCCCTAAAGCAGCCATGGCCGAGAGGTCCTGGAGAACGGCCACCGGGCCAACCGTGGCCAAATCTTCGCCGCTTAGGATCAATGGCTTGGTCGGATTCTCCGCTTTTCGATGCTCCAACAGGCAGGCATTGGCAATTCCCTTGAAGACGCCTTTGCAACTCTTGAAGCTGGTCCCTGAATAGCCGATCTCCAAGGCTTGACGTAAACTCGTCAATTCGGCATCCGACTCGTCAATAATCACCGGTGGTGCATCCTCCCAATCCTTCAACGCAGCCATTTGCAAGGGTTCCAACGCCACCTTCCGGTGCAGCGGTTGTTCGACAAAGAGCAGGTGCCGATCACTTAGCATCTCGGCGAGGACCGGCTCGCGTTTCAGAACATCCCAAGCGTTTCGGAATTTGCCGAGATCATCGAACTGCTCATTGCCATCCAGGGTGAAGCGAAAATCGGGTGACTCCTGCTTGAGCAGCTTGGCCAGGGTAAGCATTCTCTTCAGGTCGCTCGCCTCGTCCCCACTCAGCTTAATTTTGAAATAACGCAGTCCGTAGGTTCGAATGCAATCGACCAGAGCCTGCGGGAGACCATCGGATGCCAGTTCGCCTTCGGGGATGTCGTCCACGGTCAGCGGATCTCCCAATCCAACCGTGTGCCGGACCAGAATGCTTGCTTGCGGTTCGCGGGGTAAAAAGTCCGCCGGAGACCGGCCTTTCAACTCCGGATGGATCGTCCCCGGGTCGATTCCGAACCGATTCTCCCGCAGCGCCACGGAAAAACTGACTCCGATCGCCCGACAAAAGGCATCGATCAATCCCCGTTCCACCAAGCTGACGCCGAGGTTGGCCAACAGCGGCGGAATCCCCTGGGTCTGCGCCCAACTCTCCTGTTCGTCATACAGACGGCGCCACAAGCTGAAGATCGATTCCGATGGGGAAAGCGATCGAGCGAGATCCGCAGCGTGTCGAATCACCTCCACCAAATCGGGAAGGTCCTGCTCGAAGGTCGTTTCCGGATTTTTTGTGAACCATTTCGGAGGAAGTCCCTCGGAGGTGATGCCGGTGCTCGTTTTGCCGTCGCAACAGAGCGTCAACTTGAGAAACAAATGCGGGACTTCCGTCATGCTGGCGATCCCGTAACGAAAGGGAAATCGCGTTTTCATCCACCGAGTAAACGGCTGGATTTCGGTCACCTGAAGGTTGCCGTTCATTCTACAAACCGAGGTAGAGATCTCTTCCCGGAGCCAATGCCGCAATCTTCCGATCCGCAATCGAGCGTTTCAGCATCCAAAATCCGCAATCCGGATGGACGAACTTGACCCGCCCTTCCCCAAGCTTCTTCTCCGCTTTCTCGATCGCGCGGGCGATCTGCTCGCGCGTTTCGATGTGATTCACCTTGATATCGACCACGCCGAGTCCGACCCCGATTTTGGGATCCAATTCCGCCAGCGCGTCGAGATCGTCTTCCGGCCGGTGAGCGAGCTCCAAGACCAAATGATCGGCGTGAAGCTGATTCAGGAAATCGATCAACGCTTTCCACTCGCCAGCCTGAATGGTCTGTCCTCCGTAATTGCCAAAGCAAAAATGGACGGCCCCAGGCCCATCAAACGCATCGAGCACACGATTGATCGCCTCTGCGGCAATGGGTCCATCTTCAGGGTTTCCGGGAATGTTGGCCTCGTCAACTTGCAGGCAAGCCGTCGGCAACCCTTTGACCTGAGCTGCAATGACATCCGCGATTGCGAACGTAAGCTCTTCCGGACTGCTGTAGCGACTATCGAGCAAAGTCCGTGCCAGCATGTAAGGGCTTGTCACGGTAAACTTGAATGCACCACCGGATATGTCCGCAGCTCGCTGGCAGTCTTCGAGAAGATTGAGCGATCCTTCACTCAAGGATTCTTGCACGACCGCTGCGGGTTTCGCGCGAAACCCCATTTCCCGTTTGCTCCGATACTTTTCCGCGTCGCTTCGACCAACAGCGGTCGAGGTTCCTCCGAACCGACTTACAAAGTAGTCGATCATTCCGTTGGTATCAGGGTGGTTGATATCGAATCGATACAATTCGCCATCGGTTGGAAGGTCAATTCCGGCCTGACGCTGAGTATCGAAAATCACTCGGGTGGCATCGATTACCGCCTGCTCGCTGGGCAGAACGTTCAACCAATCGGGAACCGGATAAGAGCCAACCGTGGTGGTGAGAATGCGAGGAGAGCTGGGAATCGAGGAGGTTCTCATTTTCGCCAGCTAAACATTCAATTTGAGGAAGCGCACCTGAAACCCGCTCAAGGCTGGTCGGTGTAAGAAACTTCCACCTTCGCCGGACCGATCAAATCCGCCTTTGCTTTGGCCAAGCCCTGAGCCACGGACCACGCCACCACCGCGCTCACGATCAATAGACCAACTCCTCCCACGCTCCAGCCTATCTGTTTGCTCCGGTGATTTCCATCGAACGCGTTTCGCAGCCCGCCAAAGGCGAAGACTGCCCCTGCTCCCAGCGCGGCAATCGGGAGAGCAATCCCCAGCCATCCCAGTGCACCCGGCAACTCTGAACCACTTCCCGGCAAAAACCAAAGCAGCCCTAACGAAAGCACCACGATGAGCCCCATCACGGACCATTGAAGGACGGATGTGGCATCCGCGCAAAAGTTCCGCATCCGCAAAAGGGTCTCCGCAAGATTCCGCTTGGCGTGACAAATTCCCTTTTGATTCGGGAAACACTTCTCGAATGATTTCACCGCTTCGATACAAAATGCATCAAGCGGCTTGGTTTCGAAGATCAATTGCGTGTTGCGATAGGCTTCCACCACATTCTGGCTGATGGGAAGCTTTCCGACGACGTTGAGGAGACTTCCCTTCCCCACTTTGTCACGCTCGGAATCAAGCACCCGATTGAAGATGATGCTCACATCTCCCACCTCGCGATGAACCGCCTGAGCCAGGGAATGCAACGTGTGGACAAAGCTGAGATCCTGTTTCCCGGCAACTTCCCCCGGTTCTGTCACAATGATGACCGAATCAGCCACCACTGCGGCCACGGATGCGCGTGTGTCAGCCCCACCCCGACTGTCGATGAAGATGAAATCATACTCCCGCCGAAACCTCTCCATCAAGGCTTCGTAATAGGGCAGCAAACTCTTGTCGAGAAATCCCTCACCTTCGCCATCCGGTTCGATGTCAGGAAGCTCAATCTCGTCATGAGCGGCCAAAGGTGTCTTCCACCAAGCGAGATTGTTCAGCAACACCGCCACTTCGAATTCGCCAACCGCCGGAGCCTCAAACATGAGCCGGAGCGGAGAAACTTCCGATGGTGGGATTTTTTGGGTGTAGCAGTCGTAAAAGCAGGTTTGCGGATGAATCATTCCAGCTTCCGCCCCGCTCTTGAGGCGTTCGCCTCCCGCCAAGAGGTAGGAAGCGCCGCCTGTAGCGTAGTCGTTATCGATCACCAAGATGCGATTCTTCCAGTCTTTGCCTTCCGGCGAAGCCAAATGCTTCGCACTCGCCAATTCCACGGCAAAATTCGCGGTCAACGTGGTCTTTCCGGTCCCTCCTTTTCCGCTAACAAAAGCTACTACGAAGCAGTCATCATTCATGGTCAGAACATCAAAGGGATAGTGGGCATGGCAGGATTCCAGGAATAGGAACCGCGATACCGGGGGATCAAGCGGAAATTCCGCCTAAGAATGAAAGACGGTCTCGTTCAAACTTGGACTCGAAGCCAGTCGATAAACAGGAGAACAAGGACATAAGCAACCCCCAGGAAGATCCCGTTTTTGATTCCAATCCGAAAGAAAAAATGAGTGATTCCAGCCACGGCTACGACGCGCAGCAAAAAGCTGAGGTAGGCGACGATCTGGCGCACCACAATCGATTCCACCCCGAAAAAGACCTTCTCGGTAACTTCCGCCAGACCGACGCTAATGACCAGAACCAGCGCGCCGATCACGACCGCCTTCCAAAACGTGTAATCCTGCTCCCGCCGAGCCGACATGGCCAACGTTCCGGTCAGAGCCAGAGAAGCAAGGATGTAGACCAAGTAGATTTCCATTTCGAAAGAAAGATGCGCGTGAAGACCGATGAGAGCAGCCAGAGCGAAATTTGTAAAGAGATTGTTGGCTTGGTTAGACGCAGCCTCGGCGAACGGACACTTCAAACCTTTTCGGGACCCATCCCTTGGAAATCACCACAACGGCGGACGATTTCAAGAGCTCTCAAACAGTTTCTCTAGGACTGCTGGCTGATTGCAATTCGAAGCGCACGGGCCCGCTCTTCGAGTTCCTCGCGTTCTTGCCGAGTCGCTTCCAAACGCCCTTGAAAGAAATTGAGATGATCTTCGGCCTTGGTCGCTTCAGCGGCGGCTGCGCTGGCCAGCTCTTCCGCTTCGATTTTGACCTGCCGGGCCCTTTCGGCTTCTTCGACGAAAATCGAAGTATTCTGCCTAGCTTCCGCTTCTAATCGCTCTAATTCTGCAATGTTTTCCTGAAGCGCCTTCTCCCGAGTTTCCAGTGCTGGAATATCTTTCGCCGCCTGATCCATTTCCTCCTGAACCTTCGCTTTCCGACGTTCCATTTCCGAAATCTCGTTCTGAGCTTGCTTCAGATCGTCTTGACGCCCTCGAAACTCCTCATTCGCCAATCGCAGCTTTGATTGAACTTCTTCCAGTTCTTTTCGGTGGATGGAGGCCTTGTCTCGGGCATCTTCGAGATCTTTGATCTCCGTGGTGAGCTTGAGATGACGAGCGTCTAGCTCCGGGACCTCTTTCTTCACCTGTTCCACCCGTTGTTGGGCCTCTTCCCGAGCTCTCTCCAGTTTTGAGATATCCCCCTGCAGATTGGCAACATCGTCACGGTACTTCCACAATTTGCCGTTGGTATCCTTGAGTTCACATTTCGCCGCTTCGACATCTTCCTGAGCCGACTCCGCTTTCGACCTGGCGGCTTCAAACTCCTGAATTCTGGACTCCAGTCCCGCTTTCCGAGTTTCCAACTTGGGAAGATCGTCCCTCAGCTGGTTGAGCTTTTCCTGCTCCTCCTGGTTCTCCGTTTTGAGACTTGCGATGGCGCTCTTCAGGTCGCTAACCGTGGCTTTGCGGACCTGGATGTCTTGGTCCGTTTGCGCCAATTCGTCCTTGGCGGTCTTCAAATCCGCTTCAACGGAAGCCTTTTGCTCCTTCGCTTGAGCAAACTCTTCGTTTTGAGCGCGGAGAACCTTGTTTCGATCCTGAAGATCCGTGAATTCTCCCCGCACCCGATCCACGTCTTCCCGAAGGCCCGCCTTCTCCTCCGTCAGTTGCTCGACCTCGTTGCTCAGGGATCGTTGCTTTTCCAGCAGCCTCCCCAATTCATTCGTCACTTCGGTGAGCTGAGATTTGGTCTCCGAAAACTCCGCCTTCACGTTTTCGACCGCTTGGCGATTCTTCTCCATGCTGCCGATCTCCTCCTCGAGAGACTTTTTCCGGATCTCCAAAGAAGGAATGGCGCGGCGCGTGTCCGCTAATCCCAATTCCAGTTCGTCCTGCTCTTTGCCGAGCCGTGCCACATCTTGGCGAAGGCTGTCGAGGGTTTTTTGTTGGTCGAGAACCTCTTGGTTCACCTTCTCTAGATCCCCTTTGGCGGAATCCATCTGGGCGCGAACCGGAGCCAGGGTCTTGTCCAATTCCACTTTTTCCTCCGTCAATTCATTGGCCTTGGTGCGGAGGGATTTGCACTCCTTTTCCAACACATCCCTTCGCAGCTCAAAGTCGCGGATGCATTCCAATAACTCCTCGCGAGCCCCTTCAAGATTGTCTCCATAACGCTCTTCTTTGGAATCCGCTCTCTTCATGCTGTTTTCACTCTCGTCCTGGTTTCCATCATTGCCTTTTCCCAGAGGCCGGTAGGGAATCGTCACACGTTTGGTTCTCGTAAGGTCGTCACTCATGATTCGAAAAAAAGGTAGATGAAGAGGCAATGCGCAGTCCTGCGCTCACATTTTATACAAAGTGACAACTTTACATGCAATCCGAAAAATCACCAATGAATGGATCGCGAATTTCTTGCCCTGAGGAACCCCGTGGAGCGCACCCAACGCCCCCTCTACGAAAGATTCGGAACGGCTCAGCAGACTCGACCGCGACTATTGAGGCCGATCCAGATTGGCCGGAGGCGTTCCGACATCGGGTTTGATGCTCATGACGCGCTGATGGATCTTAAGAATCTCTGAGGAAACGTCGAAGAACGACTCCAGCGCCTCGGTGTTGGCACCTTTCTCCTCGATGATCTGGTTCAGATTCTGAATGTATTCGTCGTAGCCTTTCTTGACCTTGGCCATTTCTCCTTGGGCCCGGTCATAGGCACTGGCGACCTTTGTCCGCGCCAGATCAATCGCCGCGATTCGTCCCTGATCGCGATAGTACTCCTGCATCTGCTCCTCCCATTCGTTACTAAACATTTTCCGGAAGAACTTTCCGCGCATTTCCGGTTCGACCGCCTGAGCCTCCAATTGCTGGGAGAGGAACGCTTCCAGTTCGCGAAACTCGTGAATCGGTTTCTCGTATTGCTGCTGCAGATAACCCAAACCATTGGCGACGGCTTTCAATTGTTCGACCTCAGCCTCTTGAAGTTCTTTCCCGGATCGAATTTTCGACTCCAACGTCTCCATCACCTTCAAGGTTTGACCACTCTCATTCACGATCTGAGAAATCGTGTTCAAACTGAGCTGAAGCTGCTGATCCTGCTGCTGTTTCTGACGGTTCATCTGGGCCGTCCACTCCTTGTTGACCCGATCAAAATCCGCCTGATGAGTCGCCACCATCGTCGCGAACTCTTGTTGGTGATCTTGGCTCTGTTCCTCCAGTTTCTGTTGCAGCGCGGCCACTTCCCCTTCCAGTTCGCTGATTTCCACTTTGGCTTTGTTGCCTACCCAGCCCAGGTAACCGGCGGCACCGATTGCCCCGAGCAAGGCAACGCCCAGGGTAATGGCAGTGATCAGCGGGCCCTTATTGGGCAGTTCAGCTCCGGGTTCGTTGAGCATCGTTGACATGGTTTCGGTCGTTAGAGTGATCGTGCCGAGGTTGGACGCGATCCGTTGGTTTCGTTGATGAAAAAATTAACCTGCGGCAGAAATGATGTCTGCGGTGAGTATCAGGATAGGTTAATCTAACACCTCAAAAATTGACGACTTTTCAGCCAAAGCAAGTGAGAAGATCAGATGCGACGGAGCTTGCAATCCGGCTGCGACGTGGTGAAATCCAAAGAAAATGAATCCATCGACGCTAGAACTCTGCTCCAAACTGCCGATTCGGACTTTCTCAGAAGGGGATGAGATCATCCGCGAACATCAAAAAGACGGCATTCTCTACATCCTGCGCAAAGGCGCGCTCGAAATCTCAAAGCGTCACACCGAAGTCAATCGAGCCGCCTCACCAGGTTCCATTTTCGGTGAAGTTTCCGTTCTATTGGACATCGCCCACACCGCGACGGTGGTCGCGTTGGAACCCTGTGAGTTTTACGTCGCGGAGGATGGTGAAGCTTTTCTCCGCGAACATCCGGAATTGAACCTGAGGATTGCGCAGCTTCTCGCACACCGCCTCTACCGCGTGACCGAGCAGTTGGTGGACCTGCGAGAGCGCATCGAAGCCACTGACGATTCCTATGGCCGGGTCACGGGCGTGCTCAACAGTTTGGTCGAGCAGCTTTAATCCGAAACGGCGGGCGACGTCTGCCTGCCCGTCCAGGCGATTCCTCCATTCGCGAGCCAGATTTCCCCCAGTAGGATCACAATCGCGAGGAGGATCAGCCACTTCCAGATCTTCTGACGGGCTTCGAGTTCGACGGTCTCTAACCGGACCTCGTCGGCTTGAGTCAGGGGTTGAGTTTCTGAGGTCTCACTACCAACCACGTTGACGCCCTGAGCCACAAAGTCTTCTGCCAACATGGGATCCAACTGACTTTCCTCAAACGGCACATTCACCGCGTAGGTCAGTTCTTCTCCATCCTGCCGCACCGTGTAGATTCCGGGAATCTCTGCCCGGATCGAGCCTGTCGAAACGTTCCCATTCGGGCTCGTCACGGAGGCTGTATCCGAACTCCCGGAAATGAGGTCACCCGCATAAAATTGGCGCCGGGCATCGTTTTCAAAGCCAGCGACACGAATGATGGAGTAGATCAACGGGACGAACTTCGAGGACAAGGCCAGTTGGCTTTCTGTCGGCGTCCAATGGGACGTGAAGAGGTAAATTCTTCCTTTTCCTTGCCGGACTTCTACCAACGCAGGATCTCCCGAATCGTAGTTCACGAGAATGCGGACGTTCTCTGGCGCAGGCGTCGGGATCTCTAACTGGCGATAGTTCCAAACGTGGATCTTCGCAAAATCGCGCAATCCCGGGGCAGAGAAAGGACGCAAAACCGGATGCTCGAAGTCGATTTTCTCCAGCATGGCGTAGTCATCGACTTCCGCCTCACGAACCTTCATCCCCAGAGTGGTCAGCAAGGCGGGAACTTTTGCGCCTTCGGCAATCGCTTTGAGAACCACGCCCCCATTCGCCAAATATTCCTCGAACCAAACCTCGGCCTGAGGCTCCAACTCTCCCTCGATCACCATCAGATCAGCTTCGAGAATCTGTTCTCGGGTCACCGCTTCCGTTCGCACGGCTTCCAGATTTGGAGCAAGTGCTTCCGTGGGATTGAGGGCTCGCTGCAAGTAGAAAAGCGGCGTATTCGAATCGCCAAGATCCGTGTTGGGGCCGATATACAATACCTGGACGGGCCGCGCTTCCGGTGGGGCGACATAGACGCGATTATCGAACAGCTCCAGGTCTCCCTGCACTTCCAAAAAGCGACTCTCGGCATGGGGACGAGGTGGCGCGGCCACGACGCGCGTCGCGCCCGGCGGGAGGAGGACATCGACCGCGTTTTCAGGATCATTCTCCCATCCCAGAGTCTAGGCCTCGCTTTCCGAATCCGCCGAATTGGTGATCCGGATGCGCATCGAAACCGCTTCGAGGTCGGAATCGTTGTCGTCGCCGTCATCCAAACTAGCGACCAAATGCGCGGCTGCGTTTTCGGTTTGCCCCGGCTGAACGGCGAGAAGGCGCAGTTGGATGGCCTCTGGCCAGGCGAAATTCTCAAGCCCGGAGCGAATCGCACCCTCTTGCAGGTCGCTGATCAACACGATTTCTTGGGTTCCACCCACACCTCGGGTTTCGTCTTCGATCAGCCCGACTGCTTCGATCAATGCGGTATCCAGTTGAGTCTTTTCCCAAGATACACGCAGTTGAGAGAGGTTTTCACCGGTGAGTTTGGCCCGACTGACTGCCGGCAGTTCCTTCCACTCCTCAAAACTCACCAAGACTTGAGCTGCGGAGTCGAATGCGACCACGGCCACTTGGTCTTCCGCTTCAGCTTGCTCCAAAATTTCTCCCGCTTGGACCTTTGCCGCATCCCACAGTCCCCCCCGGAGCATCGATGCACTGCGATCGATCAAGACCACGCGGACGTCACCGGCATTCGCGCTGGCCAAAGCATTTGGATCCCGCATGAACGGTCTTGAAAATAGCAGCGCTAGCAAGATCAACGCCAAACATCGCAGGGCCAACAAGAGTAAATTCTCCAGCTTGCTGCGGCTTTTGCGCTGCGGCGTCTGGGGATCCAGAAACATCAACGAGCTAAAGACCATCCGATCCTTCGGCGGCCTCTTACGCAGGTGAAGAAGGATCGGGATGGCAAGGGCTAATGCGCCGAGAAGATACAGTGGATAGAGAAGGCCCATGGTGAACGAAGGTCAGCGCCGAAAAACCGGTTACTCAAGATCGGCGAAGTCCGCAGGATCAAAGTTCGGCTCCGGATAACTCATTTCCAGGCTTTCCAGGGCGTTTCCAACGGCTTCCGCGATTACCAGATTCCGATGCCACTTCCGGTTGGCCGGAACGACAATCCAGGGGGCAAAGTCCGTATTCGTCCGGTTGATGACGTCTTCATAGGTTTCCATGAATTCGTCCCAACGCGCCCGATCTTCCAAATCCGCAGCGTTGAATTTCCAACGTTTTTCCGGGCGATCGATCCGCTTTCGAAAACGAGCGAGTTGCTCGTCTTTACTGATGCAGAGAAAAAACTTTAGAATCAGGGTGCCCTCATCGCTCAGCATTTTCTCAAAGTTGACGATGTGATCGTAGCGCTTTTCCCAAACCGTCTTCGGGTAGATCCCTTTGACTCGAACCGCGACAATGTCCTCGTAGTGGCTCCGGTTAAAGACGACGATTTGTCCTTTCTGAGGCGTTCTCTGATGAATTCGCCAAAGGTAGTCATGACTGAGTTCCAAAGAGCTGGGGGCCTTGAACGACGCCACCTGGAAGTGCATCGGGTCGAGCGGGGCGAAGACCTCGCGAATCGTGCCATCCTTGCCGCCTGCATCAATCGTCTGAACCACGATCAAAACGCGATGTTTGCCCTGGGCATACAGGAGGCGGTGCAAATCGACCAACCGGGCCGCCGCCGTGGGGAGCATTTTAATCCCCTCTTTTTTCGAGACGTTGAACTGGCTTTTGTCTTCAGGATCGATCTCCGCCAGTTTAAAACCGGCGCGAGGATCGATTTGGTAGGGGCTAAATTGCTTCATGATTCAGGATTTTAGTTTTCGGACCAGTGAGCCGCAGTATTTGCGCCAGATTAGCACAACAAAATAAGTGCCCGCCGCCAACAAGATAATGGTGGGGCCGGCGGGTAACTCGCGAACATAGCTCAGTCCAACGCCACTGCTGGTGAACACCATCGCCAGTCCAACGGCCACCACCATCGCGTGCCAGAGCTTCTTGGTGACGTGCAAACCGGTCGCGGCGGGAAGAACAATCAGAGCGATCGCCAAAATGATGCCTGCCAACTGGACCAGCAACACGACGCTCAAGCCTGTGATGATGAGGAGCATGAAAAAGAACACGGTGACATTCACCCCTCGCAACTGCGCAAACTCGTCGTCAAAACAGACGGCCATCAGTTGATTGTAGAAAAAGAGACTCAGTCCGGTGACCACGATTCCAAGCGCCAGCATGATCCAGACATCCGTCGTCGAAATGTAGAGGATATTCCCCATTAGAAAGCTTTCCAGGTTCCCTTTGAATCCAGGCGTGAAATAGAGAAACAGGAAGCCGGAGCTCATCCCGATCGACCACACCGCGCTGATGATGGTGTCTTCTCGCTCTTTCCAATGCAGGCTGACCCAGCCAATGGCGACGGCTGAGACAACGGCGGCCAAAATGGCCCCTAACGTGGGATGAAACCAATCCCAGCCCATCCGATGCTGCAAGTAAACCGCTGCGCCAATTCCGCCCAAAACACTATGCGCGATCGCCGCCGCAATGTAGCTGATCCGGCGAGCGACCACGAAACTACCGACCACTCCAAAACTAACGCTGGCGATCAATCCCGCCAAAATCGCGAGCTGAACGATCGATCCCGGGGTGAACAGTTGCTCGAAAAACTCACTCATGGCCGTCCCCGTGATCGTGGTGATGCTCAAAATGCTCTTTTCGAAGCTCTCCGCTGTAGATTTCCCTAAGGGTATGGCCGTCTAGTTCGGAGACTTTGTGGTGATGAACGTTGCGGTTGACGCAGAGCACCATGTCGGTCAGTCGCTCCACCAGTCCCAGGTCATGAGAAACCATCAGGATCGTCATGCGCTTGCGAAGCTCATCCAAGGTCGCGAGAAATTTTTCTTCGACACTGAGATCGATATTCGCCGTCGGTTCATCAAGCAAAAGGAGCCGAGGCTCAGTCACTAGCGCCCGCGCAATGAGAACCCGCTGTTTCTGACCTCCGGAAAGCTCAGCAAAGGGATGCTCCGGCAGATCTCGCAATCCTACCTCGTTCAGAGCTTCCATGGCCTTGTCCCGATCATGGTCACTGTAGCGCCCCCACCAGGGTAAGCGATCCAAACGCCCCATCAAGACCACTTCCATCGCGGTCACGGGAAATTTGGCGTCGAACTGCATGTATTGCGGCACGTAGCCAATCAGTTTGCAGCCAATGTGAGGGCTGTGGTCGAAAATTGTGATCGTCCCTGTATTCGGTTTCAGCAGACCGAGAGCCAATTTAAGAAGCGTCGTCTTTCCACCTCCATTCGGGCCGATGATGCAGGAACAGCCACCTTCTTCCACCTCAAAACTGGCATCTCGCAGCACACGGGTTTGCCCGTAGCGAAAATTGACATTTTGAAAGCGAAGCGCTGCGGGCATTTGCAGAAGGGAGACGGCATTCCATCGTGCTCACCCGCCCAATCGTCAACCCCGGGATTCCAGTTGCAAGGCTCCGACAGCGGCCCTTTCCTTGGCCCACTTGCATGGTGGAAGAAGACTACAGAGTGCGGCTCGATATTTTCGAAGGACCGCTGGATTTACTCCTTTATCTGATCAAAAAAGATGAGGTCGATGTTTACGACATTTCGATCGAACGCATCACCAGGCAGTACATGGACTATTTGGAGACGTTCAAGATGCTGAACATCAATCTGGCGGGCGAGTTCATCGTGATGGCTTCAAACCTGATGTACATCAAAAGTCGGCTCATGCTCCCCCGGCATGTTCAACCTCCCGATGAAGAAACGGAGGAAGACGACCCGCGCTGGGACCTGATTCGGCAGTTGATCGAATACAAAAAGTTCAAAGACGCGGCAGCTTATCTCGGCCAACGCGAAGAGCAGCAGAGCGCTCATTTTCATCATCTTCCGGAGATTCCGGAGACACCGGAGGATCCCAAACCGCTCGGTGACGTCGGCCTTTTCGACCTCATCCAGGCGTTTCAGAATGTGCTTCAGCGCTTTCAAGAGAGCCAGGGCAGCTTTGGTGAAATCGTCGATGATCACTGGACCGTGAGCGACAAAATCGCCCATTTGCTCGACGCGCTCCCCCCCCGCAAAAGCATCCCCGTCTCGCAACTCTTCCCCCAGGCTTCCAGCAAAGGGGAAGTCATCGTCACCTTCCTGGCCCTGTTAGAGCTGATGAAGGTGAATCATTTTCGGGCGATTCAGACTGAGATGCTGGGCGAAATCGAACTTCACCGCAACGAAGACTCCTGATCCTTTTGAGCAACCCGCGCTACAGCATCGGCATCGACCTTGGCACCACGAACTGCGCGATGGCGTTTGCACCGCTGGGTGAGAAGGCAGAATCGCAGGTCCTCCCGATCTCCCAATGGGATAGCGCCACGACCCTGCTGGAGAGCGAAACCTTGCCTTCCTTCCTCTATTTACCGAACGAGGAAGAACGGGCTCAGCTTCGCGGTAAAAGCGGAGGGGGCGATTGGATCGTCGGCCGTTTTGCCCGGCATCAGTCCACGATCAATCCTGCCCGAGTCATCCATTCAGCTAAGTCCTGGCTGACCAGTAGTGGCGTGGATCGCACCACCGGCTTTCTTCCCTGGGGTTCTGATCAAATCGCAGCCTCGCTCAAAATTTCGCCGGTCCAGGCCTCGGCGCTCCTGCTGAATTACCTCCAGGATACGTGGAACGCGGCTCATCCGGACGCTCCCTTCCGGGACCAGGCCGTCACCGTGACCGTCCCGGCCTCGTTCGATGCCGCAGCTCAACGCCTGACCTTGAGCGCCACCGAGGAAGCGGGATTTCCTCCGAATGTCCGCCTGCTCGAAGAACCGCAAGCCGCCTTCTACCGCTGGTTAGAGACCCATGAAGCGGGGGGAACGCTTGAACGGTTTCTTCCGGAATTGCCGGATCGCGCGCACACCATTCTCGTGGTCGATGTAGGCGGAGGAACGTCTGATTTCAGCCTCTTCGACATTCGGATCTGGAAGAATCGAAAGCTCCCGGTGATCAAGCGCATTTCCGTCAGTGACCACATTCTGCTCGGCGGGGATAATATCGATCTTGCACTGGCCCACACCGTCGAACCGCAACTTGGAGAGCACCTCAGCCCCGATCAGTGGGGCAATTTGGTAGGCCAATGTCGCCTCGTGAAGGAACGGGCTCTCGCGGAAACGGTGGAAGAAGGAACCGAAGCGCAGAGCGATTTTTCGATTTCGGTGCCTGGTCGTGGTTCAGGACTTCTCGCGGGGACTCTCACCGCCAAATTAACGCGTGCCGAAATCAACGCCGTTTAGTTCGAA
>CAYGQD010000167.1:0-15811 GCA_964351855.1 uncultured Verrucomicrobiales bacterium | reverse complement strand
CATGTTGATCTCCGGTTTGACGGGAAGCCCTCCCATTTCAGGATTGAGTTCGCCGGTGAGGGCCAGAAACGCATCGCGCATCTCCTCCGCCGTCAAACGCCGAGGAGCGAAGTAGGCGAGGAGCTTGTTATCCGGATCCACGGCTCTCAACTCCGTCAATTCCGGGTGAGCCGATTTCTGCCGATAAGCCCGGGACATCACCATCAAACGATGCATCCGCTTCAAACGCCAACCGTTCTCGACCAAGTCCGCCGCTAGCCAATCCAGGAGTTCCGGGTGCGTTGGTTTCGCGCCTTTGGCTCCAAAGTTATTCGGATTTCGAGCAATCGGAACCCCAAAGTGATGTTGCCAAATCCGATTCATGACCGACCGAGCGGCGAGGGAGTTCTCCGGATGCACGATCCACTTCGCCAAATTCAGTCTCCGCCCCTCCAAATCCTGCGGAAGCCCCCAAGGGTCTACTCTGTTGCCCGCGCGCGCTGGGAGCCCCAATACACTCAGAACTCCGGGGCTCACGGGCTCGCCCGGTGCTTCCAAAGCTCCACCCGTCAGAATGGTACTGACGAGCTGGTTTTGCGGCTGGCTTTTGGTAGCAATCCGAAGCTTTCTGGCATTTCCCGGGTTCTGGAGATGAGCATTGAACACACTCTGCACCATCGGCTGGTATCGTTCCAATCGACGTGTCCAAATCCATACATCTTGTTCTCGGACTTTCAGTTGTCCTTGCTCGGTATAATCCAATCCGACATGACGCGGTGGCTTCTCCTCATCCGGCAGGTCTTTTCGCTCTGCGAGGGTTCGATATTCCAAGCCGTTCTCCCGAAACCAAGCTCGGGCGGCGCTTTCCCGTTTCGTTGTCAGTTTATCTCGCTCCGCTGTGGCGAACTCCAGCATGCCTTGAACAAAGGCTCTCCCCTCTTCCATTCGCTCCAGATTCTCTTGAGCCAAAAAGGGAGCAGGTCGCTCGGCTATATGCGTTCCGGCAAAGGCGGCATACATTCGATAATAGTCGCGTGTCGGCAGCGGATCGAACTTGTGATCATGGCATTTGAAACAACGCATTGCCGTCGAGAGAAAGGTTTGACCGACGGCATCGACCACATCGTCCAAATAGAGTTGGCGAGCTTCCGGCGCTTTGACCATGGCATTATCCCACGGCCCCAAACGGAGAAATCCGGTCGCGACGATCCACTCTGCTTCTCGCTCGGTGTAATGTCCCTGGAGACGAGCTTCTTGAACCTTCTCCTCATCTCCGTTCATTCGCTGACGCACCGAAGCATCCGCCAGTTCATCCCCCGCCAACTGTTCGATCACGAATTGATCATACGGTCGATCTTCGTTGAGGGCTCGAATCACGTAATCGCGATAGCGCCAGGCATTGGAACGTTCGTAGTCGTTCGACATTCCGCCGGTGTCTGCATAGCGGGCGACATCTAGCCAATGTTGTGCCCAACGCTCCCCGTAACGCGGGCTCGCCAGCAGTCGATCCACAAGGTCCGCATAAGCTGTTTCCTGATCGGTCGCACTCGCCTTCTGAAAGGCTGCCACTTCCTCCGGAGTCGGTGGAAGGCCAATCAGATCCAAGGAGAGTCTCCGGATCAAGGTCACGGGATCCGCACTCGGCGCAGGTTGAAACCCAGCTTCGCGGAGCTTCGCCTCATGAAATCCATCAATTGGATTTCCACTCCCAAACGGAGGAACCGCTGGCTTCTCCAAGGGTTGAAACGCCCACAAGTCTTCTGGCTGGTAGCGTCGATAGGTCCAATCATCGCTCAGCCCCCCTGAAGTGGTGACCAGAACGCCGTCCTCTGTGATGGGGCGCTTTTTCTCGTCATTTCGGATTGCGTCTTGAACCGATTCACCAGGCCATGGAGCACCGGCATTGATCCAGTCTTCCACCAAGACGATCTGCTCCGGACTGAGGCGATCATTCTCTTTCGGTGGCATCTCCCAGTCCGGATCACTCCACTTGATGGAATCGACGAGAAAGCTCTTAGCAGCGTCTCCCGGCGCCACCACTTCAGAACCGAACGTCTCACCACCGGCCAACAGCTGTTCCCGGGTCAGCATCAAGTAGCCCCCCTTGATATCCTCCGGATCATCGCCGTGACAACCCAGACACTTTTCGGCAAAGAGAGGCTTCACCTTTAAGGTAAAGAGCCGTTCTATTTCCGTGTAATCGGCTGCCAATGCGTGATGGGGTAGGCCCATCGCGATCAGCAACACCAAGAGACGTTTCGGTTGGGTCATCGAGGTTGGTTAAGGTTTTCCGGATTCGTAGAGTTCAGCGATCTCTCGTGCAGTTAGCGCATCTGCAAAGATCGCGAATTCATCCATCGCGCCGTTCAGGTTCCGAACAGCAAAGTGTGGGTCCTGGCGCATGGGTTCGCTCCAGTTCCCGAGGGAGGCGGAGCCAATCCTGACCTTTTCAACCACCATCTTATCCGGAAGCTGATCCTGGCTAATCATCTCGCCATTAACATAGTGACTGGTCGTCTTTGCACGACTATCATAGACGGTGGCGATCTGCATCCAGGTTCCACTGAGCGCGGGTGACCAAATCGGTGGAGAATAGGCTATGTGTTTATCGGGAATCCCATTCCCGCCCTCTTGCTTTTTCACCGAAAAGAAGAGACGCCCATCATCCATGATCTGCCAATGCGGTTCCTGTAACTCGTGACCATCTGTCAAGAAGAGCGAGTTATACCAGCGATCCAAGCTATCGATCCGCACCCAACAATAGAACGTCAACGCTTCGTGTTCTCCAGAGATCGACAGGCGGACACGGCTTCCGGTCGGGCTGAAATCGAGCGCTTGATGAGGCTGGCCCCATCGATCAGCAGTCTGCATCGCCCGCACCACAACGCCATCTGCCTTGGCCTGCGATTCATCCACCACTTGGCGATCTCCAGCCTCCAGTTGCTCCATCGGGAAGTAAACCAGCAACCGCGGATCTTGGCGCAACTCTCGACTGTGGTGTTGCCAGCGCCGATAGCGCTCCATTCGATTCGCTTTCAATTCGGTGAGGCCCGGGAATCGCTCGAATGAAGAAGAGACTCCTTCCTTTTCGCCATCAACGGTCCAACGCATCGATTCCCCATCGACGAGTCGCTGCACCTGCTCCGCCTCCGGATGCCACTCGATTTCACCATTGAGGACATGAAGATCGGCATGCTCCGGCGTGACTTCGATGGCGAATTCCGTTCCCAAATCGACCACTTCACCGGAAGCGGTTTTGACGCGAAAGCCTCGGGCGGGCTTCGGCACAATCGCACGGAGTTTGCCCGTCAGGACGGTCATTTCCATGCTGGAATGCACCTCGAATTCCGCTTCCCCTTCGAGGACAACGGTGACGCCACTAAAGAGTTCCAGCTGAGCAATCCCAGAGCGTAGCTTCATCATCCCCGACGGCAAGAGATCACCTCGCTGAAGCCCCTGACTCTCCCAAACCGCGTTCGACTGCTCTGCCACGACGCCAAACCCCGCAGCTGCAGGTTCCACTTTCGCAATCTCGTGAAGCACCGGTTTTTGGACCAACTGCCAAGCCAGACTTCCCACGAGCAGCAGCACGCCAGCGGCAGCAATTCCCACGAACCAAGCGCGCTCCGGCAATGGCTTCCGAAAGGGAACCACGTTGTCGCTCTCTTTTTGGCTTTCGCATTCCAGCTGCAGCACGGTATGCAACTTCAATCGCTCGTAGTAGACTTGCCGAGCATCAGGACGCACCTGCAGTTCAGCTTCCAGCCGGAGAAAATCAGCCTCCGTGCAGACGCCGTCGAGCACCGAATCGATCAATGCGGTTAATTCTTCCTGCGTCATGAGTTCACCCCTTCCACCTTCAGCTGTTTCTCAATGCAGGTCTGAAGCTGATTCCGTAGCCGATGTAGCGTCACCTTCAGTCCGCCGACACTCCGCCCAACTTGGTCCGCATAGTCCTGGAGAGATTCGCTGCTGAAATACCGACTTTGGATCAACTCACGATCCACGCTCCTCAACTTCGTCAAACACCCGCGCAGGGCCGATTGCCGTTCCTGAACCTGATCTGCAATCAATGGGAGCTCTTCGGCCATCACTTCTTCCAACTCATCACTGAACACCAAGCGAGAATCCCGCACTTCTCGCTTCCGGAAGCTCAGCACCTCATAGCGGGCGATGCTGAAAACCCAGGCCTTGAAGTTCGTTCCGATCTCGAAATCCGCCCGCTTCCGCCAAATCGTGGCGTTGGCCTGCTGGGCGATATCTGCGACGGAGGGGTTTCCGGGCAACAGAGAAGCCACGTAAAATCGAAGCGCACTCTGATGTTCGGTCAGAAGGGCAACAAATTCAGAATCCGGATCGGTTTGCGGGGGCTCCATGGCTTGGGATGACAACAAATGGCCATTCCCAGCACAAGGTTAACCGATCTCCCACAAAAAGGAGAGCCTCGCCGTCTCTTATCGAGTTGAAGGAGACAGATAAGACAGCGCTTTTTCGAGAATCGGAATGCCAGAGGCGCGACGTCGGACCCATCGGCGAACAGCGGGAAATGAGCGCAGCATCAAGGCCAGACTGAGAGCGATCAGAGGAATTCCCAAGGGAATCGGCAGCGGCAGCAGAATCGCTCCGGCAATCAGCGTGAGAAGCGCGAGGACAAAATAGAACGTGTGACCCAGGTTTCGGGCCCAACGCGGGTTTCTCTTTCGCTTCGCTTTCATGCTTAGGGAGCAGTCCTTCTTTAGGCAGATATCGGGAGACTTTCCCGCGATTTTTGGGAACATTTCCTTCGAAAAATGCTCAAAATCGACCTCGGAAAGCCCAAAACCGCCTCCGTTCTTCGTTTTCCTCAAAACGATGCTCCTTTTCGAAACCTTTCTTCGTTTGATTACTTAACCATCGTTGAATTTCTCGAACTTTCGGCAAGTCTATTCGCACACCGTTAGGATGCCTGCTACCGCCGCCACTGAAGACCTCATGACTTACGTCCTCACCCCAAGTGAGAACGGCGGGACGGTGTGCGAAATTCGTTTCCCGGGCTCGAACCTGAAACGTTCTCGGCCGCTCTACGATAAGAACGGGCTCCATCAGTTGGCGAAGAAGGAGTTCGTAACCTCCCAGGATCGACGGATTCTGATGCGCCTTTACATGGCCGCTTCCAAGGAGCAACAGCAGATTCAGCTCGCGGGAAAAGTCGGCTTCGAAATCCTGCGCGAAATCGTCAAAACCGGACGCTGTATCTGGAAAGACGGAACCGATCCCCTAACCTGGAGTGAGCGGGTGGTCCGAGCGACTCTGGGCTGGAAGTTGATCCCAGCCCCGAGGGAAGCCGGTGGAGCGGCGGCAGTTCCCGCACAGCGTCCCTGCCTCGAAACCGGTGCCGACCTCGAAATCATCGCAACGGCGCCTTTGGCCGGAGTAGATCTGATGACGGCCTCGGTCGTCGAAGTGGAGTGTGGCTTTCCCAACAACCTGGCGAGCGCTTGGCTCAATACCGGGGCGATGGACGCGGAAGTGTCCGCCATTTTCTTTCGTGAAATGGCCCGAAAATTCCCTGAAGTTCGTTTACCGGAGCCCGGCGCCTTCAAAAAGCGGGTGATCCAGGACGTCTGCCCCCAACCGATTTTCGACATTCGACAGCGCGAGTTCTATCCACGCGCGCTGGGTTATCCGCTGAAGCTTTTTGTTGGCAAATTGTCGTTTGTCTATGATGGCCACCCTCTGCGCTATCGCTCGAAACAAGCCGCCGCGACCACGGTTCGAGAGGGTGAATTGATCGAAATTCGGCGTGATCGGAAGTGGGAAGACCAGGAAGCGGAACGGCTCAAGGAACAAGGCCTGCACCTGCTGGCTGAAGCCGTGGAAGGCTACGAATTAGAAGACGCGTCCAACGATTTTATCTTTCCGCCAAATCCGGATGAAGACGGCCCTTCCCGCCCCTCGAAGACCGAAGCGCTGACGCTCGGCTCAAATCGCTGGCATGCGTTTCTCGCTCAAGCCCAGCCGGAGTTGGAAACACGAAACTGGACGTTTCGATTCGAAGGTCAACGTCGTTTGGCCGTCGCGCCACCGGAGAACGAAGTCTCCATCGAACCTTCCGAAAAAACGGGCTGGTTCGATTTCGAACTGGGAATCCTGATCGACGGGAAGCGGGTCAACCTCTTGCCGCTAGTCCACGACCTTCTGAAGCGCTACGCCAAGGTCTCGCCCGACCAATTTCGTGAAGCGATCGCCGGAGAGGTGTTCTTCGTCCCCACGGTTGGCGGAATGACTCACGTTTTCACCGGGGATCGATTTGCCGAGATGGCGGACCGCATCTTCGAACTTTACGATCGCGATCCGTTTCAATCGAGCGAGAAGCTGCCGGTCGGAGCACTGCGGGCGGCGGAGCTGGCAGAACTCTTTGAGATCGAAGGAGAAATTCCCGGCATCCCCGAGTCCGTTCGCCAGATCGCCCGGCTGCTCCGGGATGGTTTCGAGGTCGAACCGGTGGATCACCCGGAAGGACTTCAGGCGCAGTTGCGGGATTACCAAAAACTCGGGGTTGGCTGGCTGCGGTTCCTCGCGGAGAACGAGCTCAACGGCGTCTTGGCTGACGACATGGGACTCGGAAAAACGCTCCAGACCATCGCCCACCTCGTCAGCGAAAAAACCGCTGGCAGACTGGAAAAGCCGGCGTTGCTCGTGGCCCCCACCAGCCTCATGAAAAACTGGCGGGATGAGCTGGAGAAGTTCGCCCCGCACCTCGTCGCCATCACTCTCCATGGGAACGATCGGCTCCAGCAATTTCGCGCGATCCAGAACGCGGACATCGTCATCACCACCTATGGCCTGATGCGGAGGGACGCTTTCCGCCATGTCGAAATCGACTACTCCTGGATCATTCTGGACGAGGCCCAGTTCATCAAGAACCCGGCGTCCAAGGTCACCATCGTCCTCAGCAAACTAAAGAGTGACCGGCGGCTGTGCCTCACCGGAACCCCCATCGAAAACCACCTGGGAGAACTCTGGAGCCTCTTCCATTTCCTCATGCCCGGGTTTCTCGGTGATGAAGAAGCCTTCAAACGCCAATTCCGCATCCCGATCGAACAAGACCGCAACGAGGCGATGCTGGAAGTCCTGACTCGCCGCGTCCGACCGTTTCTGCTCCGCCGCAAGAAGATCGAAGTCGCCAGCGAACTGCCCCCGAAAACCGAGATCAATCACCCGGTCGAGATGACCCGGAAGCAGTCCGATGTCTACGAAAGCATCCGGGTCGCGATGCACGAAAAAGTGAAGAGTGAAATCGCCGAACGCGGTCTGGCGCGCTCCCAAATCGTGATTCTCGATGCCTTGATGAAGCTGCGGCAGATTTGTTGCGACCCGAGGCTGGCCAAGCTGGAAGAAGGCCTCACCTGGAAACACAGCGGGAAGCTGGTCGAGTTGATGGAGCTGCTGCCGGACATGATTGCCGACGGGCATCGCATCCTCGTCTTCTCCCAGTTCACCAGCATGCTGAAACTCATCGAAGAGCAACTTCACACCGCGAAACTGGATCACGTGAAGCTGACCGGCAGCACCCAGAACCGGGGCCGCTGCGTCGATGCCTTCCAATCCGGCAAAGTCCCGCTCTTCCTCATCAGCCTCCGCGCCGGCGGGACCGGATTAAACCTGACCGAAGCCGACACCGTGATTCACTATGACCCTTGGTGGAATCCCCAGGTCGAAAACCAAGCCACCGATCGCGCCTACCGGATCGGCCAGGAACGCCCCGTCTTTGTCTACAAAATGATCGCGGAAGGCACCGTCGAAGAAAAGATCGTCGCGATGCAAAAGCGAAAAGCCGCTCTGGCGGAAGGAATTCTCAGCGGTGGCGAAGGAGCGAAGCTGAGCTTTGCCGAGGAAGACGTCGAGGCGCTCTTTGAGTAGTGCCCCTCCAGCAACAACATTCGTTTCCGGGTCCGAAGAGTCGAAACCCGCGAAACCAGCCCCCACTTCCGAAGTCCGCTCCCCCCACTTCAGAACCACGAGATCGGAGTCCGAAACCGCGAGAGCGAGGCCCGGAACCGCAAAATCGCAGCTCGGGACCGCTTTGCCCAAAGAACGCGTGAGGAAGCGCTCTTCACGGAGCGAACTACCCTGCGGGAACCGGCCAATGGGCGTTCATGTGATTGAGCGATTCGATCAATTCTGCTTTCAATCTCGCTGCTTCATCCGGATGGAAAGCGGAAAGGTCGGCTTGTTCGGAGGGATCTTTCACCAGGTCGTAGAGTTCGACTCGCTGGTCTTCGTGAAAGAGAATCAGCTTTCGATCTCCTTTGCGAAGGGCGGAATGCGGTCGCGTCTGGCTAGTGGCGAAATCGCCTACGCCGATGTTCGGCGCGAGTTCCGCAAACTTCGTTTCAGGATGATAATAGGGAAAGTGCCAGATGAGGGGCGATGCCATCTTACGCGAGCCCGCTCCAAAAACCTTACGCATCTTGCACCTCCATCTAGCCATTTCTCCCAAGTTTCTCACCTCGCTCCCGAAACACACCCTCAACTAACGCTGTAGATTCTAGGCCCGTTGCTGAGATCGGACACCCGCCGCCTCTACCGGTACCCGCCAAACCAACGCACCACTTTCGTCCAGAGTCAGTCGCCAGCCACTCTTTCATTCTCTATGGGAAGTCTGCGGAACGCTTTCCAATAGTTTTGGGTTTGGTTGTGCTAGCGAGCAACTTGAATCTGGATCGTTCCTGACTGGGATACCCTAACGTTGACTTCAGCGGGCAAGCTTGCATTGAAGGTATTGCTATTCCATCCTGATCACCTTGAGCAACCAGTCTGAAAAGCCCAAAACGAGCGAGCTTCCCAGCACAGCCTGGGATATGATAGCGGCGGCGGGCCATGACAGTGCGATTCGCCAGGATCTGTTCGACTTTCTGGCTGAGAGATACTGGAAACCTGCATTCATCTATCTGCGAAGCCGGGGTTTTAGTGTAGAGGCGGCTGAGGATCTGGTTCAGCAATTTTTTCTCAAATGCATGGATGGCGTCCTTTTTGAAAGGGCAAACGCAACCCGAGGGCGATTTCGAGATCTCCTCTTCACAGCGCTTCGGAACTTTGCGGCCAACTCGCATCGCCGGGAGCATGCCAAATGCCGTGTCCCGGAGGGCGGTCTGGTGTCAATTCACGATCTGTCCACGCATGCGGGTCTGGCGTCGGTTCCAAATGACCGACCCGATGTGCTCTTTGAGCGAACCTGGATGGGAACCCTCCTTCTCCGCGTTTTGGATCAGCTAAAACGAGAATGCCAGCAAACCGGGAAGCAGAGCCATTTCCAAATTTTCCACCGGCGAATCATCGCGCCGATACTGGAAGGGGCCATACCGCCTTCGCTGGCCGTCTTGGGTGCGGAGTTGGGCCTTTCCGAAAAAAAAGTGGGCAACCAACTCGTCACGGCCCGCCGGGCCTACCAGCGATTGCTACGAGATGAAATCGCGCTTTACGCCGCCTCAGAGGCGGAGGTGGAAGACGAAATTGGACGTTTTTTCGCGATTTTCGCGGATAGCCGGTAAAAAGTTTGAAGGTTCACGCAGAGTTCAGGATTCTGGCGTGTATGGATGAGTAGGGCAACTATTTTACCACTTTCACCATGCCGCAACGTATCAACCTCAAAGTAACCAAGGGACAACTATCCGGCCAGGAGTTCCCTTTCGAACAACGTTCCATCTGTATCCTTGGCAGAGGAACTGATTGCTGCCCGCGCATCCCCGATGACGACGCTCATCTCATCATTTCTCGCCACCACTGCCTGCTGGACATTAATCCTCCGGACATTCGCATCCGCGATTTCGGAAGCCTGAACGGCACCTATGTCAACGGATACAAAATCGGTCAACGACACGAGAACCAAAATCCGGAGGACGTGGCGAGTGAAGCTTTCCCCGAGTATGATTTGCAGAACGGAGATCTCATCGATCTGGGCGATACGCAATTCGTTGTCAATGTTTACGTACCGGCCTACTGCGAAGTTTGCGACTGCGAGCTTGAAGAAAGCAATCGAGCCGCAGCGAACCTGGGAGGCGGGCACTTCCAGTGCGGACGTTGTCAAAGCGCCGCACGTGAGAATGGCCGGGAGGTCCTTCCAGAATCGAGAGTGTGCGCTTTGTGCAACAAGAGCATCTCCCGGGAATTGGGAAGCCGACCGGGAAAGGAATTCGTCTGCTCGTCTTGTCAAAATGACCCCGTCGCACTAGTTCGTCACTTGATGGAGTTGGCCAAAACCGGTAAGGATGAACTAGCTGCGATCCGGGGCTACAGCATCGAGCGGGAACTCGGCCGGGGCGGAATGGGCGCGGTTTATCTGGCGCACCGGGAGAACACGGGTGAGCAAGTTGCGCTAAAAGTGATGTTGCCCAAGGTGGCCGCCGATGCCCGGGCCAAAGAATTTTTCCTTAGGGAAGTGGAAAACACCAAAGCTTTAAATCACCGCAACGTAGTGCAATTGCGGGATTCGGGATGCTCCGAGGGTACATTTTTCTTCACGATCGAATATTGCGACGGCGGCAGTGTCGATCACTGGATGGCTCGCAACGGGGGAATCCTGACGCCGTCAAAAGCGATCCCAATCATTCTAGACGTGCTGGAAGGCCTCCATTATGCCCATCACGCTCCGATTCCGCATGTGAAGCTGAAGAACGGGATTGTCGGTCGAGGTAAAGGCCTGGTTCATCGCGATCTGAGCCCTCAGAACATCTTCCTTCTCGGCGAAGGTGGTTCCCAGATCGCAAAAATCGGTGATTACGGCCTTTCCAAGGCTTTTGATCTGGCGGGACTCAGTGGACAGACGATGACCGGCGCGACTGCGGGAAAACCCTACTTCATGCCCCGCCAGCAAGTCATCAATCATCGTTTTGCCAAGCCCGAAGTTGATGTCTGGGCTGCGGCAGCCACGCTCTACAATATGCTAACGGGAGCCTTTCCTCGCACATTCCAACCCGGTCACGACGTCTGGCAGACCATACTTTGCAACAGCGCGGTTCCGATTCTGGAGAGAAATCCCTCAATTCCCAAATCCTTGGCAAAGGTCATCGATCACGCCTTGGAGGACAATCCTTCGATTGGATTTCAAACCGCCCGGGAATTCCAATCCGCTTTGAAGGCTGCGCTATGATTCGATTCGCGGGCAGAACTCACCCCGGTCTCGTTCGTGAGAACAACGAAGACAATTGGATGGGTGATGCTACTTCCGGTCTCTTTATCGTTTCGGACGGGTTGGGAGGTCATTTCGCTGGCGAATTGGCCTCACAGGCAGTAGTCCGCATTCTTCCGGAAATGATTCTAGCCCGCGGGCCTCAATTGGCCTGTCTGGAAGCTCCTCGCGCGGCCCGCCAACTCAAAGAAGTGGTGTTCGAATGCAGCAACTGGCTTCGGAAACAGGGCAAGAATCAGCCGGGCCTGGATGGTTTCGGCGCCACAGTTGCCCTCGCGTTGATTCGAGAAGGTCGCTGCCTCATCGCCCATCTGGGAGACAGCCGGGTCTTCCTTTGGCGGGCTGGTCAACTACAGCCACTGACGACCGATCACTCCATGCTCCAGTTGCTACTCGATAATGGCGAAATCACCTTGGAGGAAGCTCGAAGTCATCCTGCCCGCAACATCGTAACCCGCTGTGTCGGTATGGAGGGAAACCCAATTCCAGATGTGAAATACCTCAGCATGGTTGAATCGGATCGCCTCGTTCTTTGCACCGATGGATTGACGGATTCCATCTCGAATTCACAACTTTCCGCCACCTTCCAACTAACTCTGAGTCCACTCCAAACTTGCGACCATCTGATCGCCGCTGGCCTTGAAGCCGGAGGAAAAGATAACCTAACGGCGGTGGTCGTTGACTACGATGATATTGACTAATCTAGCAAACTCCAACAAATGACGCCTCACGACTCCAGCCAACCTGACTCTATCGAGTTTATCATGAGTTGTCCGCAATGCGGAGAATCAATAACCGTATCGTCAACGCAATCCTTATCCACGGTTCTCTGCCCCCATTGCTCCGAAGCGATCATGGTGCCGATCTCTCAGATGGCGGAAACGACCCTTCGGTTCGTTGAAGCTAACAGTCCACTCCATCCTAACCCGACCGAGCAGACTCAGAGTTCCATCGGACGGTTTGAAATTCGTTCCGTCCTTGGAGCTGGCGCATTTGGCAAGGTCTACCGAGCTTACGACACCGTATTAGAACGCGAAGTCGCGCTCAAGGTTCCGCATCCTGGCCTTTTGGAGACGGAGGATGACAAAGCGCGATATTTGCGCGAACCCAAGGCTGCTGCTCAATTGCATCACGCCAATATTGTTCCGGTTTTCGATGCCAGCCTGGATGGTAACGATCTCTTCATCGCTTCTGCGTTCATCGAAGGCCAAACCCTGCAACAACGCCTGCGGGACGGGCATCCGGATTTTCAGCAGACTGCGGACTGGTTAATCCAACTGGCCGATGCGCTGCACTATGCACACTCCAATCACATCGTTCACCGGGACGTGAAACCGGCAAATATTATGATCGACACGAACGGTGCCCCTCAGATTATGGACTTTGGTCTGGCTCGGATTGAAGCGGACGCAGAGCAACTCACCGTGGAAGGAACCGTCATGGGAACGCCCGCTTACATGGCACCCGAACAAGCTGCGGGAAAAACAGACCAAGTGGGGTCGGCTAGCGATCAATATAGCTTGGGTGCAGTGATGTACAAACTCTTGTGCGGACAACTCCCGTTCAGTGGCCCGCCTGCCATGGTGATATCATTGGTGATTAATCAGGAACCCGTTCCGCCGTCGAAAATCAATCGCCGGATTTCCAAAGATTTGGAAACGATTTGTCTGAAGGCCATGGCCAAAGAACCACGGAAGCGTTACCGCGATTGTCGGGCGCTTGCCGAAGACCTACGCAGCTGGCTTCGGGGTGAGCCGATCTCTGCTCGACCCATTGCGCCGATCGAGCGTTTCGGACGTTGGTGTCGGCGTAATCCCGCCATTGCAGTTCTGGGCGCGACATCGGCACTGCTGCTGGTTGGCGGGACAGTAGTATCTTCCTACTTTGCGCTTCAGGCGCATTCGCGCACGTTGGCTGAAACAGCGGCTCGAAAGGAAGTCGAAGCGAGCCGAGAAGAAATCGTGGAGCAGCGGGACCGGGCCCTGGGAGCGTCTTATGCTCATCAGCTTCAAATGGCTCAGAGCGCGTGGCGCGAACAGGAACCTCTCCGCTTGCGGGCCGTCCTTGAGGAAACCGAGCCGGTTTCCGGGGCCCCAGACTTTCGCGGATGGGAATGGGACTACCTCAACAATATCAATCGCGCTCCTACAAAATCATTCGAAGTGGAAGGCCAACCTTCGTGGTGGATCGACTGGTCGCCGGATGGGAAGACCATCGCCACATCTTCATATCTGATCCGGAATCTCGGCCGGAATAAAGGGCCCATCGACCTGTGGGATTACGAAAACGGAACCAAACTGCGCCGGATCGCGGATTTGGGTTATTCGGTCAAATGGAGTCCCGATGGTCGATATCTGCTGGCCAGTGAAGACCAGAAGACTTTATCGATCTGGAATGCGGAAACAGGGGAACGATTGGTTCGCACCATGCCCGTTTCCAATATCTTGATCGAATTCAAGTGGTTCAGTAATGGTCGCCATTTTGCGGCAACCTGGGGCAACCAAAGAGTCGGGCAGGAATTCGCGACCAGCGGAGGCGTTGGCGTATGGGACGCAGCGACCGGCAAAAGGCTAGCCGCATCAGAAATCGTCAATACCGGGCCATATGGCTTAGTTCCGTCGATTGACGGCAAGAACGTCTTTGTTATCTGCGCCGACCCCACACGGAAAGAGGTAATCAAAATCTTCGATTGGCAAGCCAACCAGCTTTCGGAGAAGCCCTTCAAGGGCACGCACGGACCAATGGAGATAAGCTACGACGGGCGCTACGCCATATGTGACGATCCCTCCAGCACCGATGGAATTCATGTCCTCAATACTGAGAACTGGGAAGTTACCGCGCACCTGAAACCCGGGGGATTCAACTGCCGGTTTGTCTCAGATTCTACTGATGTGGTCGCGTCGCACCATGGATTGCTTCTTACGTATAAACGGTCGTTTCAGCGCCGAGGGATTCTTCATTGGGGTGTTGGCGATGGATCCGCCAGCTGCTCTCCGGGCGGAACAGCGATCGCAACGCCCATGGGCAAGCCGACTTCAGCCAACGGAAACATTTCGATCTGGCCGAACAGCTATGAAAACGAAATCAGCACCGAAATCGTGATCACGGACAACTTTCAGAGATATACTCAGAGCGCTGAAAGAGGTCTCGGTTTTTCCGTTTGGGCAGGCTCAGCGAACCATCTCGTCGTCACCGATGACGAAGGACGCCTAGGTCTGATCGACCTCGCAACCGGAAGGAAAAACTGGTTCGGAAGCCTCGGCTCCAATGCCTGCATCGGATTGTTTGCATCCAGCGACGGATACAAACTTTTTGTCGCGACAGCTCGGGGCGAAGTCGAAGAATGGGACACGATTTCCCTGAAACTCACACGGACCCATGGAATCGCCGCATCGGGGGCCCTGGCGGCGTACAAGAAGATGGTGTCCTTTGCTTGGAATGGAAAAATCGAGGACACCGCTCTTGCGACCTTTTCGACTGGCGAACGGATTCTGTGGAACCTGCAAACCTCGAAATCAATTCAGTCTCCGCCCGTCCGCTCTGGAGTTACCGCTTCGATTGGAGCGCCTTCCGGCAATTTGTTCATTTCGGGAACCGAAGGTGGAGTTCTCATCGTTGAATCGCTACCCGACTTTTCGGTTATCGGGAAATGGCATCTGTCGGACACGGCTGTATCCAATGTCGAAGTGTCACCGCAAGCTGAGAAAATCGCGGTAGCGTTTCGCGACGATTCACGAATCGCGATCGTTTCGGCGCATCGTGGAGATGAACCTCCAGTGTGGCTCAGCACCGATTCGCCCGTTAACGCGATTACGTGGCACCCCAGCCAGTCGCGGCTCGCTTCGTCCCATCAAGCCGGGGTATTTATCTGGAACACAGACACAGGGGAGGTGCTACTTGAAATGACAGGCAAAGGCTATCGCCAAGATGACAGGTTCGTGGACCAGTTTCTATCACTTGGCTGGTCGGTCGACGGAATGAAACTGGCTGGCGCTGGCGTCATCTATTACCAATTCGCCAAGCGAATGTCTGGTATATACGTCTGGAACGCCCTTCCACGTGATGCGCCTCGACTGACTAGAAACTGCCCCCCTTAGCTTAAAATCAAACGGCCTGCTTGCGTTACAGGATCGCCGCAATTTTCCGCCATACTATCCAACCTCCGACCGAAATTTCGGCCTACTACACGAAAAAAAATGACCCAAATATTCCGAACCCTAACTATCATGAACCAAAAGCTAACCGTCCCTTTCTCTGCGTTGTGCTTTACGACAGCGATCCTTTGCTCTCAACAAACGTCACAACTGAAGCTGGTCACCGAAATCGTGGACGGAAAACGCGCATCCGAAACTGGACCCCATTTCTGAAGTCCCTTCCCCCAATTCACCCTCCCATCATCGAGGTCCAGAACCGAATGATCGGGATTCAGGAACAGCCTGTGTTGTCAACCAAATTGTTGCGGAAACGCTCTTCCAGCGCCGAACTACTCCACGGGAACCGGCAAACGGGCGTTCATCTGATTAAGCGATTCGATCAATTCCGCTTTCAAGCTCGCTGCTTCGTCAGGATGGAGAGCAGAAAGGTCGGCTAGTTCGGAGGGATCCTTCGCCAGGTCGTAGAGTTCGACTCGCTGGTCTTCGTGAAAGAGAATCAGCTTTCGAT
>CAYGQD010000166.1:6162-15814 GCA_964351855.1 uncultured Verrucomicrobiales bacterium | reverse complement strand
GCATTGAGAATGCCAGTGGCGCCGAGCGCGTAAACCACGCCATCGTGAATCGTCGGGGTCGCCCGAGGCCCGTCCCCACCCATCGCCTCGCTGAAGCGAACCGTGTCCTGGTGCGACCAGAGGAATTCGCCGGTCTTGACGTGGTAACAAGTCACCAATTCTTCATCACCGCGTTGTTCCTGGGTCACAGCACGTTCTCCGACGACCGAAAAGGCGGACCAACCCATGCCGACGGGGATGCGCCACAGCTCTTCGGGCGGATTCGCCTCCCAATCGGTCGCCAAACCCGGGTTTGGGATCGAGCCGCTCATATTCGGGCCAAGAAAGGCAGGAAAATCGGCCAAATCCGGATCGGAACTGACCGGAGCGATTTCCGGAACCGCAGCGGGCGGCTGTGGCAGGCTGGCGAGCGCCTCTTTCCGGGGCGACCATTTCCAGGAGAAGTTAGCCGGATCCGCTCCCTTGGATCCCTCATAGCGCAACGTCGCCGGAACCACAAAAATCAGCACCGCGATGGCGGCCACCCCGATGAGCAGCGATTTCCAGCGAAATTTCCCCGCTAAAAACACCCACCAGATCCCGACCAGCAAGACCTGACCGGCCAACCCCAGATACAGGACCGCATAGCGCAGGGTCGCTTCCGTCGCGAAGCTGTAGAGGATCAAGGCTGTGATCAGAGCGATGATGAAAACAGGCATCCAGAGACGGCGGACAGGGGCGGAATGAGTGGAAGAAGATTCGGTCATGGCAAAAGGGCGCTGAACGCTGAGTTAGTCGCTGGAACGCGACATTCTATCGCCGATTTGTGAAAACTTGCGTCATCGGTGTCCAAAAGCTTAGGGTGCGTCCCTAAGATAGGCACGAACGTCCTTTTTACTCTCATGAACCGAAAAACCTCGCTCCTGGCTGCAGCCAGTCTCCTTCTCTTCGCTTGGGCTCCCGCTCAAGCGGCCGATCCCATCCTCATCGAAGCCGAATCGTTTGCCGAGCACGGCGGCTGGAAGCTGGACACCCAGTTCATCGAAATCATGGGATCGCCCTACCTCATCGCTCACGGCCTGGGAAAACCAGTCGATGACGCGGTGACGAAAGTGACGATTCCGGAGAGCGGTAACTGGAACGTCTGGGTGCGGACGAAAGATTGGGTCGCGAAATGGGAAGCTCCGGGCACGCCGGGGCGTTTTCAGCTACTCGTGGACGGCGAGGCACTGGAGCCTGAATTCGGAACCGTCGGCGCAGATTGGCATTGGCAGTCCGGGGGCGCGATCGACGTCGAAGCGGGCGAACTGGAGCTTCGCCTCCGTGATCTTACCGGCTTCAACGGCCGTTGTGACGCCATCGTCCTTACGCAGAGCGACGAAACCCCGGACAATTCCAGCGAGATTCTTCCCGTCTGGCGTCGCCTGGCCCTTGGCTTCGGCGATGAGCCGGAAGATGCGGGCGAGTTTGACATCGTCTTCATTGGGGGCGGTTACGCCGGTGCCTGCGGGGCCATCTCCGCCGCGCGCATGGGCCTGAAAACGGCGCTGATTCAGAATCGCGACGTGCTCGGCGGCAATGGCAGCTCGGAGATTCGGGTCTGGGCAAAGGGGAACACCCCCGGCGGGCTTTACCCGGTCGGCGATATCATCCGGGAGTTCGAAGACCACGCCACCTCTTCCCCGGGTTTCTACGAGGAGTTTGGCGATGAGAAGAAGGAGCAAATCGTCCGCGCGGAGAAGAACATCAGCCTCTTCCTGGGCCATCACGCCTATGAAGTTGTGATGGAGAGCGAGACCAAGATTGGCTCCGTTCGCGCCCTGGAAACACGCACCGGTCGGATTCGGGAATTCAGCGGCACGTTCTTCTGTGACGCCACCGGTCATGGCTACATCGGCATGAAAGCGGGCGCGGATCGGACCGCTACGGAAAAAGGCCGCATGGGCATGAGTAATATGTGGCGCTGGCAAGACACGGACTCGCCCCAAAGCTTCCCGACCACACCCTGGGCGCTCGACCTCAACGAAGGTGAGTTCCCCTACCCTCGCAAGAATCATGCAGAGTGGTTCTGGGAGAGCGGCTATAATAAAGATCCGCTCAACGATCTGGAGAAGATTCGCGATTGGAACCTCCGGGCCAACTTCGGTGCCTGGAACGCCATTAAGAACCGGGGTGCCTACGGTCGCTCCGATGAAACCGGCAAGAACCACGCCAATGCGGAGCTGCTCTGGATGGCCTATATTGGCGGACCTCGGGAAACCCAGCAACTGCTCGGCGACGTCGTCCTCACCAAGGAAGATATCGTCACCAAGCGCGAGTTCCCGGACGCCTGCGTCCTCACCACCTGGTCGATCGATCTCCACTACCCCAAGGAAGAATATATTGGCAAGTATGCAGATAATCCCTTTATCGCTTACGCCGATCATGGAAGAGGCGTAGATCGCACCCGAGGGTATCCGGTTCCCTATCGCTGCTTATACAGCCGCAATATCGATAACCTCTTCATGGCCGGTCGTAATATCAGCGTCACGCGCGACGCCCTCGGCACCATCCGCGTGATGAAGACCTGCGGCATGATGGGCGTCGTCGTCGGAAAAGCCGCCGCCATCGCCAAGCAGAACGAGTGCACCCCGCGCTATGTCTACCAGAGCTACCTCCCAGAGTTCATCGAACTCCTCAAGCAGCCCGGAAACATCCGCCGCGAGAATCTCGACTCTCCCTTCTTCGAAGATCCGAACCTACCCAAGTTCAATCCCATCACCCCGGCCGAAGCCGTCGGCGGAGTTCCGATCAGCCAACTGGAAGGCATCATCATCGATGACGCCAAGGCCAAATTCACCGGCACCTGGGGCAGCGGCGCCGGCCTCAAAGGCTTCATCGCCGAAGGCTACCACTACCACGGCCGCAGCGACACCGCTCAAGCTCGCTACGAGTTCGAAATCCCCGAAGCCGGCACCTGGGACATCCGCATCGCCTGGCAACCCCACGAAAACCGCTCCACCAAGACGCCCGTGACCCTTGAAGCCGAAGGCGAAGGCGAAGTCATCACCGAACAAGTCGTCAACCAGCGCCAACCCGCCCTCCTCAAAAACGGCTTCCATTCTCTCGGTCGCCACGAATTCCAAGCCGGCCAGAAAGCCTCCGTCATCATCTCCGCCAAAGGCGCGGATGGGAATGTCCACGCAGATGCGGTGCAGTTGTTGAAGATCGAGTAAAGACTGCAATCAAATTCTCGCGGGAGACGATTGACCGTGGTGCTACCATGAATTTCACCGCGATGAACACCTACAACTGGCGCCAGCAGGCGGAAGAATCCATTGCCCAAGCCAAGGAGCATGGGGACGCTGCTCTTTTCTTACACCTTCCAGAAAGGGATGTGCCCATTTCTCTCCGGGAACTCTCCAGCCAACTGGAGAAGCTCTCCCTGACGGCTGACGGGAAACGTGGAAATCCGATTGATCTTCCGGAGTGGTTGGAAGCGTTTCAAACTCTCCGCACTCTCCATCTTGGCGGTTTTCCCCTGGCGGAACTCCCGGAGTGGATGCGGCGAATGCGATCCCTGGAAGAACTCACGATTTCCGACACGGGTCTGCTCCGTCTCCCGGAATGGTTAAACGATCTGGAGTCTCTGCGGGCGCTCAAGATAGAAGAGAACCCTGACTGTCCGATCCCCGATTGGCTTCCGGAACTCCCCGCCTTAGAGCGGTATGTGGATTCCGACAACCATCGGGACGCCCTACCGGAATCGCTGTCTCGTTGCCCGCGGCTCAAGGAACTTCGGGTGCTCTTCAGCCCCTTGCGGGAGTTCCCCCCTTCGCTGGGAAATCTGAAGCAACTGGAGTCCCTCGCTCTGACCGGGCACCACTTTGCTCAATTCCCGGTTTGGGTGACGGAACTTCCGAATCTGAAACAGCTGGATCTTTCCTACGGTCCATTGTGCGACATCCCTTCAGAGATCGATCGCCTGACCGCCTTGGAGCGCTTCTTGGCAATCGGATGCGGTTTGGGCTACGGGAGTCTCCCCGAGAGCTTGGGAAATCTGCCTCGACTCTTGGAGCTGCAACTCTCGGGAAACCAGCTCACGGAGGATTGCTGGCAAGTCTTGGAAACCTGCCGCGCCTTGGAGCAGCTCCATCTCTCGGAAAACAGAATCCGAACCGTGTCGCATCTGGAAGGATTCGTTGAACTGAAAGCGCTGAACCTCCGGGAAAATCTCGTCGAGCATATTGACGGTTCTCTGGCAAAGATGGCTCGGCTGGAGGAGCTGAATTTGGAGATGAATCGCCTGACCGAACTTCCTCCGGAGATCGGTTCTTTGGTGAATTCAAAACGGTTGAATCTTTCCCGGAACTTTCTTCGGTGCCTACCCGAAACCCTGGGAGACCTGCCCGTTTTGGCTGAACTAAATCTCTCCCGGAATCAGCTCGAACGACTCCCGGATTCGATTGGGAAGCTGGCCAGTCTTTGCATCCTCAACGTCGAAGAGAACGACCTGCAAAGCCTGCCGGATTCCACCGCGAACCTGACCCTCCTGGAAGAACTTTACCTTCACGGAAATCCGGCCTTGGAACTCTCCCGGGAAGAGCTGGGTGGATCATTTTGGGAAGTGGAGACGGGGGAGGATTTTGCGGCCGAGCCGGCCGGGGTGATCGCCGCGTATGTTCGCAGGCGCGCCTCTTGAGATCGCCGGATTCCAACTCCAACGGTTCCTCGACCGGACGCTCAATGGCGGCGTGAAGCGATCGGTATTCGTCCAAAGCTCTGAATCGCGGGTCCGTTCATTCGGCGACGTTTCGTTGGTAGACGAAGGTCTGCGGCATCCCTAGCCCGCCCAGGGTGAGGGACTGTTTGTTGAGAGAGCGGATCGTGAAGGTGCGTTCTTTGTCTCCATAGGCATCGTGGAGGTTCACCACGAGTTGAACCTTCTCTCCCGAAGGAAGGAGGGGATTGTGATGGAAGCGGTAGGTGCCACTCTGGTGACGGGCGAGCTTACCTGCTGTCCACTGGACTTCAGTCAGGATTCCGGTGCCGAAACGATCGCGCGGCTCGAAGAAGAGGGTTTCCGAGGTGTCCGGTCCCGTTCGGATGATCCAGGAGCCGGTGAGGTGCTGCTCGAGGAGGTGGAATCCGGTATCCTCTTTGGAAGGCGCTTCGTCGCAGGAAGAAAGCGCCAACAGGATGATGACGGCGAGGCCGGAGGAGAGATGAGGGTGTGTTCATACCCCCACCCATCGCGATGAAGGTGTCGATGATTGCAGAAGAGCCTATTTTTGGTCGAGGCGAATGACGTGCGACTCATACTGCAAGAGATCGAGGTCCAGTTCAGACGCCATTCGGCTCAACTTGAAGCCCGGGATCGCTTCCGGTGCGGGGTGCTTCGGAAACCCGGGCACTTCCGGCACTTCGGTGAAACCGAGGACGATGCGGAAGCCGAGATCGTCATGGGTGGCGTCCGCCTGCCGATGGCTCCGCGACCAGGAGCGGCATTCGCGAGCCGGGGAACGGAAGCTTCCGCCGCGAACGATGCGCTGGAGTTCGGAAGAACCACCCAGATGCACAGGATCCTCCAGGATGTTCTTTTTCTTCAACTCCAGTTCCCGCAGAACATCGCCGACTGATGAGGGGGAATCGAGACACCACTCGGCCACATTACCGTGCAGATCGTAAAGGAGCCAGTCGTTGGTCCGGTGTTGCCGGATCCGGGGGATGGATGGAGCGAGACTGACGGGTTTGCGTTCGGAGAGAAGCGGTAGCTGTGTCGCGGCCTGCGGCTTCTCGCTGGGTTGCTCGGGAGTCTTCGGCGTTGCCGTCAGATCGATCAGTTCCTCCCGAAGGTCGGGACGCAAGTCGTCGCTGCCGAGTTCTTGCAGGGTGCGCAGCCGATTCATGGTCTCCGATGGCGGAATCAGGAGGTCCGGCAGCGAGCCACCTTGAGGTAGAAGGAAGGGAGGGTTCAAGCCGGTCGCCGGGGCCGGTTTGAGATCGGAAATCAGGGAGGGCTTTCTCCAGGGCGCATCGTCGATTGAGGCGAGATCGATTCCATCGTCAAGCTGGAAGCGATCCGTTTGGACGGTAGCGAAATCGGTCAACCGTTTCGGATCATCCCCGAATCCGTAAGCCGTCGTCGTCCCGGCGCGGCAGGCGTATTCCCATTGGGCTTCGGAAGGAAGATTGAAGCGCATTCCAGGGGGGAGTTCGTCTTTGAGAGCCTGGTTGAGACGGTGGCAGAAGGTGACCGCCTCTTCCCAGGTCACCCCGACCATGGGATAGGCGGAGGTTTCCCAACTCGTGGCCCAGGGGCCTGGTTTGGTGCCCTTCTCGCGTTCGACTCGGAGGAGCGCCGGGTCTCGCCCCACGGTCACTCCCATCACCTCCTCCCACTGAGACTGGGTTACCTCCGTCTGGCTCATCCAGAAGCCGTGGGTCAGCTTCACCCTGGTGGCGGCGGGCGCCATGACCTCCTGGCTGGATTCTTGAGGAGAAGCTCCCATGAGGAATTCGCCCGGCGGACACCAGGCGAAGGGGAGGCCCCCGAACAGCCGAAGGTCTCCGGGAAGAAGCTCCGCGGGTCTGACCGTCGCCGCGGGAGCAAAGGGGTGGTAACTCCAGGACTGGCGCAGAGCCGCAACCTGGGGCGGAGTCCGGCCAATTTGCTCGAACACTTCGCGGGCCACGCGGGTATGGACGTCGAAGAGGGAGGCCCCTTCCTTCGCCATCTGGCGGCAATACGCCAAGGTGAAGAGACTTCCGGTCTCGGTCGCGGCGGAGACGTTGCCTTCCGGAGCCGCGTAGCTGATGTAGGAACCGCCCTTTAACTTGGCGGACGTCAGCGTCGCGAAGAGATTATCCGGTTCAAAAGGGTTGTTGCGGCAGCAATCGAGCAGGAGGATCCGCGGCTCGGCTCCGGTCGCCTCCATCGCTTCGAGGACTTCCTGTGCGGCCAACGACGTCCAGGCAAGATCCTCTCCGCTCCGGATCGGCGCGCGGCCCAGGACGAGATAGTTCGCCCCCTCAAAGACGGCTCCGTGGCCAGAGAAATAGAAGAGACCGGCTCCCCGCCCCTGACGCAGCTTCTCCAGGTAGGCCCGGATTCCAGCGACCGCTTCCTCCCGAGTGGGATCGGTCAGGGCGGTCACGTCAAAACCGGCCTCCGTCAGGGCATGAACCATCAGTTCGCGATCCCTCCCCGTTCCGGGCAGTGACGAAATCGCTTCGGTCCCCGTTCCCCGGTAGTCCGAAACACAAAGGACAAAAGCCGTGCGTTCCTCCGCATGAAGGACGGCCGCGAGAAGGGGAATGGCCAAAAGGCAAATGAGGCTGGACAGCTGTTTGACAGGGCGGGGACTCATGACGGGGAACGGTTAACGTGGTAGTGATTCGGGTGGGGTAAATTGCTGGCGGAGCTGCTGAAACATCTCCAGTTCTTGGGCAGTTGCGGGAAGGGCATCCAGGATTTCCAAGCCTTTTCCAGTCTGACCCGCTTCTTCCAGGTAGCGGAGATGAGCGACGAGTTGGTCGTGGTAAGAGGGTAGAATCGGGTCTCCGCCGATGCTTTTGCTCTGCAGCACCGTATAGTTGCGGGCCAGGTCGAGCGCCTCCGTATGCATCGCAAAGACGGGCTGGAGTTTGGGCCCAGTGGAGTCTTCCCCGGGAAGGAAAACCCGCACGAGCGCGGCGAGAAGCACCAGAGCCGCCGCCGCCGCGAACCAGACCGGGATGGAGAACCCGCCGGGAAACGGGATCACCTTCTTGGGGCTCTCGTTTTCGGATTGAGCCTCGTCGCGCAGAGCTTCAGCGCGGTTTTGTTCCAGGGACGCCAGCAACTCGGCGGGAATCGCCTCATCCGAAGATGCCGCAGCCAAAGGGAGCGCCGAGTCGGTCAAGGAAGCCGAGAGATCGCGCAGCCTCGCATGTTCCTCGGCCAACTCCGGATTCTCCGCCAAGGCGCGCCGGAGACGTTCCTCATCTTCCCCGGATAATTCGCCCAAGGCATCGAGCGTGGCCAGGATCTCTGCTTCGGTCAATGGATCCTCAGGCATGGGTCTTCTCCTCCTCTTCTTCGTTCATCATCTTCCGCAGGGACATCAGCCCACGGCGGAAATGGCTGACAACCGTGTTTCGGCTCATCCCGAACCGCTCCGCAATCTCGTCCGTGGAATAGCCCTCCAGGTAGTGCGCGGTGAACACCTCGGGCTTGGGCGGGCGCAATTTCTCGACCAACGACCAGAGCCCCAGAAGATCCGGATTCGAGGAAGAGTTCTCTGCGGGAAGGCTCTCGGCCAAGTGGTTCTGATCGAGGGAGGTCATGGGGACGCGTTCGCGGCGGAGGATGTCAGCGAGCCGGGCTCGCACGATGCAGTAAAACAAGCGGCGAAGTTCATCGGTCGTCTGGACGTTTTGGAAACTCTTGGCCTCGGAATCGCCCCCATCCATGCGCACCCCGAGAAGGCCGTTGTTCAATTGGATGATGGCGGTGTGGACCGCGTCTCGCCGATCTTCCTCGCGCGAAGCACCTGCCAGCCGCATCGAGGCAATCTTCATCCCCATCTTCCAGAGCAGCGGAAAGGCCAGAGCCCAGGCCCGTTGGCTGGCCCTGGGATCGAGAGACCGTAGCTCGGCCAGCGGAGGAAGATCCTGAACATCCCGCATGCCTCAGTCTAGCCAGACGCGGGTCCGGGTTCAACCGGAAATGATGGGGTGGAATCGGGCGCATCAGAGGGAGGCTTGCATCCAGAGAAAGGGAAACGAGGCCAGGAACATCCCGGCGCCCGCAAGGAGCAGGCAACCCATCAGATTCGTGGTGCGGAACACCCCCATCGTGGTGAAGGTCAGAAGTGCGAGGATCACCTTGAAGTGCTCCGGAGCAGCTGGGTCGGCATCCCGAAGGAAGGCGTTAGCCAGCAAACAACAGATCCCGAAGACGATGGCTTGAATGAAAGGAGTGAACGATTTCATGGTAAGGATTTGGTTCGCTTCACGATTAGGAATCCGCCCTCTCATACTGCCCGATCCAACGCTCCAAATGCCGGACCAGGTCAGCTACTTCCGGGCAACCTTCATAGCGGCCAATCTCGACGATCCGCTCGGAGTTGGGTTCCAGCACCGAGACCGACGGGTAGCGGTTTTGCTCAAGCCGCTCGAAAACCTTCCGCGCCATCTCGTCATTTGCCGGCTCGGCCAGGACAAACACGGCTTTGCCCGCCAGGACCTGAAAATCGGCGGAAAAGACGTGGGACCGTAGTTCGTTCGAGAACCGGGCATTCACCGGCACCGGACTGACGAAGACGACCACGACGGGTAAGTCCTTCTCGATCCCCAGGGTGTAGGCCGACGTGACATCGCCCTCCCATTGGATGGGATCCCGAAGCCGGGCGATGGCATCCTCTTCTGCCCGAGCGGTAAACCCGAATTGGAACCCAAGGATCGCGATGAGAAATCCGGAAACCGCGAAGCGCCTCCGGAAGGTGACTGGTAGATTGTAGTTCAGTTTCATATCTCCCCACCCATCGTGCGCCCTGCTGATCCGATTGCACCGCTTCCCATTTTTTTCTCAGTATGCGAACGGGTGGGGAACTCAGGCTCTTCGCCTCGCGCGCCCCGGGCGTGATTTTCCACTTTGGCGCTTCCGACTCCAGCGAGACCATACCTGAGAATGGACCCACTTTTCCCAATC
>CAYGQD010000166.1:0-6152 GCA_964351855.1 uncultured Verrucomicrobiales bacterium | reverse complement strand
CGATTGTATTCCGCTGCGGAACCAAAGAGACTTCGTCCCATGCAGAAACCCTCAGCCCCTCAAACCGCCGTCCGGCCACACGCGTTCAACCCGACTCGTTGGTTGATGCTGACGATGGTGCTCCTTGGCATGAGCCCGTCCTTTGCTCAGAAAGAACGCCCGGAGGAGCGCGGAAGGGGCCAAAACCTCGGGTATTGGAACGCGGAGATTTGCGGTCCCAGCCTGCGGACCGGGCGATTACAAATCGTCGGAAAAAGTGAGGTGAACGCAAATTGGGTCAGCGACCTCAGGGCGGGCGAGAAACTGATCCTGGATTTGTCCTTCGACTACGATACCAAGGAAGCCATCCGCGACCTCAAGGACTACAACTGGGCGAAGACCGTGCATCTGCGCCTCATCCCGGGTGGCCAAGTGACGGCAGAGAAGAATTTGAAATCGGAGAAGCTCGATGACCAACCCTGGATCACGGTCGTCTTCGATTCCGTGGACGATGATGGAGTCTACGTCGTCAAGAGCATCAAGATCGTCAAACCTCCCTTAGGTGGGCTGAACTGGCCGGGATAGGCAGCCGATATCAAAAGCAGCCAGAGGTGTAGCGGTTTCAGTCCCGGTTCCTCCCCAATTCACCGGGGTCAAGTTTGCGGTCAAACTGGTCTTCCAGGACCTTCAACTCGATGCAGAGATAGTAGCCGCGATACTTCCGATTCTTCCGTTCACCCTCCGGAACCATCGATTCGTGGAGCTCCTCGTAGCGCCAGGGGTCGCAGTAGACCGCCGTCGCACCATCTGGCGGATCGCTTGCGATCGTTACCCGCTCACCCTTCGGAAAAACCCGGTCGTGACCTCCCGTGAAAGGTGCCGCCCATGAGGTCATGCAGGTTACTTCGGCATCCTCCCTCGCTTCATAAATCTGTCCTTCACGAATCATGGCTAAAAATGGACCACGGTGACGTGCTCGTCAGCCAGTTCTTCGGAGACGATGATCATCTTGCGTTCGAATCTCTTGCCGGTCTCTGCCTGTTAGTTACGCCTTACCGCGTCCTTCATCGAATTCCGCTACCTCAACAAGTTCGTCGAGCGCCGGTGAGAGAAACCGGTAGTTCATCTCGCGAAGCGCGATCGGAGATCTGCCAAGCTTGAAGTAAAGAGGAGAAAGGGATATACAGGGCTTTTTCCACATTGAACATTAAAACGTCCGAGTTTTTCACAGCAACTCCCCTGCGACGGAACCCGGATCACCGAAACGGTGGCCCCAAATCCCGCAGCACGCCCTCACCCCTTTTACCCGAGCGGTTTCAGAGAAGGTTTTGACGTTATCATCCCACGGCAGGTCGGCCCGGGCACCTTTACCGGGTTGAAAGTCCTCCGAACTTCAGAAGCTCAGCCTCAGCGTTACAGCTCGCCGCGCAGATCCCGCATATTCACGAGCCCACCCCAATCCACCTCACGCATCTTGCGCGCCCCATCGATCCGTTTTGCCCCGAACTTCTCGCGTCGCTCCCGAAACACCTCCTCAACATATGCCTTGGATCCCAGCGCTACCCCGTCGCTAAAATAGCGCACAAGTGCCTTCACCAGCACCCGCCAAGCCAAGGCCCCCTCTTCGCGCTCGGTCACCGCCTCGGACGTCTCCGCTGAAAACCCACGCTTCGTCACCTTACCAGCCTCATCGAGCCGTTCGCGCCCATCTCCATACAGCCAGCATCGGTAGACCTTCTGGACCGCTTTCCAGCTATCCACTTCCCCGGGGCCACCCATCGCATCTTCCACCAGCCGCATCAGCCCCTCGCGAGCCCGCGCCTTCCCGCCAACCGCTTCCCCGTAGCCACTCCAGCGATAATCCTTCGGATCGCGCACCAGCCGGGCCCGGACCGGGTTCAAATCGATATACGCCGCCATTGTCTTGAGCGGGCTCCCCTTGCCTTCCACCAACACGCTCTTGAATCGATCCTGCCACAGCGGTCCGCGCCGCTTCGCCCGGCGGTTGTACCATTGGGACTGCTTAGCCGCAGTAGCGGCCCAAACCAGGCGAAGCCTAACCGCAGAGCCCGACGAAGGAGGGATAAAAACGCTGCTGCAACTCCTTCACAAAGACCGATAAATCCCGCATCCGCCGCAGGTAACCCACACGTAATTCCTCCGCCCGAGAATGGAGCCCGCTCTCCCGGAAATCGCTCAGCTGAGTCGCGAGGTCCTCGATCACTTTCTCCCCGTAAAGGATTTCCAAGTGGTCGAGAAAGGCGGAATCCGCCGCATCGATCAATGGATTCTCCTCCGGATCAGGAACCTCTACCAACGCATACCCATGATGCAAAAGGTGATCAGCCGAATCTGAACAAACCGGCAGTGGACATCGAGCAAGGCCCGAAATTTCTCCTTCGCGATGTCATCAAAAATCATCCGCCCCTCAATCGCACAGGCCATGATGTGGTAGCAATGGCTGGAACTGGATTCGGGGCCGAGGACGCGGGCAATTCTCATGATTGAGAATCATGAGCAAGCCTCCGAGCGCATCGCAAGCAGAAACCTCAGAATTTATGGTTCCGTCGATTTTCTACGTGGAAAAAGCCCTGTATCTTCTTTGCAGGCTTCTTGAGCAAGGGCGACGTGGTGGTGAAGGGAGAGCAGTTCGGCCACGGCGTCCGCGATGTCGTCCCGGGAGAACTTGCCGAGGTAGCTTGGCGTGCCGCCATCTACGATAACTGAGACGGCGCAACAGGTCAGTTCCGCGTCGAGGCCGATGTAAATCTCGTGAGGGGTCTCGCTACTCGCGCACTTGCGCAGAGTTGGGAAGAGGTCAAGTTTGGTGGTCGTCAGTTGATAGTTCATATGGGGTGTCAGCTAGGTTCCGATTTCTTGACTTCCAAGAGATCTTTCTTGGTTGGCAAGCCCCATAGCATCATATTATTGCCACTAGTTGCAGGTTTTGGTTAACAGTATCTGCTGAGTGACTCAGTAAATACTGATGTTAAGCTGATTGTTTCTCCTAGTCCTAGCGACCTGGTTGACCAAGTCCCCATAGCTGGAATTTGCCCTCGAAAACCTTCTGGTTTTACCATTTTGTGCGACTAGGTTGAGTTCGCTGGAGTTTGATGTAACAATTCTATCACGCTCGCCATTACTCCAGAGGATTGATACATCACTGCGATCCGCGACTAAGCTCCCGTTCCAGGCTTCCTTGTTTCCATCCGAATAGACCACTGTTCCATAGACACGGCCAGACTCAGTTACCGAGATAATTAGAGTCTTGAACAAGTTTGCTTGCTTCCATACTCCAGTAAGTTGTCTCGTGTATCGAGCTGTGTGAGCGGGTCTTGCCTCCTCTACGAGCTTCTGAGTGGGAAGTCGGCCCATGGCGATAGTGAGATTCTCTTCCTGCAAAACAAGTTGGGTTTTCGCCTGCCGGACTGGAGCAAAGATGCGACGCTGCTCCGCGTTGATGGCGTTCCGAATGTTCTGTTCAGCCCACATTTGCCCAAAAGCTCTGAACAGCTCGCTTCCCGCTGCATTCCCAATCGCATCGAAAAAATTGTTCTCTTCGGTCTCGAGAAATAGCCTAAAAAACACCTGTCCTCCGGCCCCGTAGATCTCTTTCATGTAAACCTCTTGGCCGCTGATTTCAGAAGCTCTAGCAACAAAAGTTTTGGTGGCTGCTTCATAGCTCTCCATCCAGCTTGCGGTTTGGATTACGTGGTTGGATGGTGTTGAGGGAAGCCCTTCTGCTGTGGTGCGAATGGACTCGGGGTCTGAGGGAAAATTCGATGCAAACGGACTCTTTGAGAGATAAGAATTCCAGCTGCTTTGAGCGGTCACTCCATATTGCGAGACTGGTGGCGGCTGGTAGTGATCATGGTCACTGCTTCGGCGGGTTTTGCATGATAGAAGTGTTGTGCTGAGCAGAACAGCCGCGAGAGAATAGGTTGTCAATCGTGTAGTGCAATTCATGAGTATAGTGTGTATGGTGTTGCTTCTGGGTTAGGAATCAGACTCCTCAGTAGAAGAGGTGTTGATAGTATGGAAAAAGCCCGTCCCTTATTATTCTTCCGTGGGTGGATTGGAAGGATTCAGGCATCGGTTAATCGTCCTAACGTTTTCCCGTGCAATCAAGCTCTCGCTTGCTCAAACCTGCATAGAACGTCTTGATGGGACTGCGATCTGAAGGTGATAAGAACCTTCCCTTACGTTTTCGACTTGAAGGTCACTTCTGAACCTCGAATTTCGATCACCGCCCTACCTTGTTTAATGAGATCAACAAAGTAGGGCAGGATGAAATGCGTTTTCTCGACTTTGCTCCATTCAATCGCTCCTTCCGCTTCCACCGCAATCACTCCCAAAAGAGCATTATCCGTGGAGCCTTTCATCATCACTCGTGCCGTACGTTCCGTATCTCGGACAAGATTTACTGGAATCAGTCCATAGGGTCCCGGTTTAACCTCACCCGTAGTTTTACAACTGACACCAGATAATGTGATTGCTAACAACGTTAGTATAATAGTGAATTTCATGTCGTTTCTCATTGGGTAAATTTCTAACGTTGGACTTTAGCTTCCTTGTGGGATCAACCGTCGATCGGAATCTGAAAGAGACGCCACGACTTCCGGAGGGAGATAGCTTTCAGATATCTTTAGGGTCCAGTAGGGAGGAACAAGAGTGGGATCCTCCATCGTCATCACCAACTCAGCGCCTGGAAACGTGAGAAACCGATAGGAATCTCCCAAGGATTGCCTGATGAGGAGTTCTTCGTTTCCAACAAGATGATAAGAAGCGTCAAAACTCAGGGATGTCCCGTCGTCAAAGACTTGGGTTTCGATCTCATCCGCCGCGCCAAAGTTGCGTACTCTGATCTCCTTGATACGCTGGTAATTTGGGAAAATCGTGTGAGAATTTCTCCCAATTTCCAACTCGACCAACCCTCTTTCAAACGCATCGACCACCTTCTTATCAACCCACACAACATTGGTTGAAGGGCGGACTTTTGTCTTCGTAATTGAAAAGTTGAAGAGTGGTTTCTTCTTGGATTTACCACCCGAACTGCCAACGACAGCTGCCGTTCCTCCAACGATGGCAGCTGCTCTTGGCGAAAGTAACCCCAGCAATTGCCTTCCTCCAACCGTTCCCGCCGCAGGAAGCAACGTACTTTCGATTGAAACATGGGTTGAGGCTTTGGCCTGCCCAAACTTATTCTCTGAACTCTCGTAATAAACTGCCTGGTGAGTCTCGCTCACTGGTGGATCCACCGACTTGCAGCCGATCAAGCCTCCAAGCAGACCCAAAAAGGCAATGAATCCCCAGCCCACACCTCGATCGCTGGATTTCCTGGGCCCCACTGCCGAGTCAATTTCCGACTGGGATCTATACGAGTGCCCAACCGTGACTCCACTGTCACGACGGCTACAAACTGCTGAGGAATTATGGTTCATTAAATCTGATGTCTTGGTTTGAATGCTTGGTGCCAAAAAGCGGCCTTCGAACCCTTTCTAGGAAAGCCGGAACAAGGCATCACAGAAAAAAGCGATTTTTATTCTGAACGTACTCAACCCACCATCGCCCCCTTTAGATTCTCATTGAAGTTCCAACCGACAATCTTGATGACGAGGAATAAGAATAAGGTCCCATTTTCCCATTTCCAGCGATCCCAAATTCCCCGACGCCTATTTCGCCTGCGATCTCTGCTTCGTCCCGCCCGTCGCCGAGCACTTCGCCGAAGTCATCCTCCTCACCGAGACCGACATCGGAATCGCCGTCCGCGAAGGAAACCCGCACGGCATCAAAACCCTAACGGATCTTACTAAGCCCAACCTCAAGGTCGGGATCTGTCATCAAAAGCAGTCTACCCTCGGCTACATGACCACCGGCATCCTTCGCTCCAGCGGCCTGGAAACGTCCATCCGGAAAAACGTCGTCGTCGAAGTCCCCACCGCTGACTTCCTTGTCAACCAAATGCGCGCCGGAGCCCTCGACGCCGCCATCGTCTATCGCGTCAACGCCCAGCTCCAGGAAGAGCACCTCGACTTCCTCAAAATCAACCACGAAGGAGCCCGCGCCGTTCAACCCTTCTCCGTCCGCAGCGACTCCCAAAAGCGCCAACTCGCCACCCGCCTCCAAGACCATTTCCTGGCCCACCCCGAAGCCTTTGTGGAAACCGGCTTCAC
>CAYGQD010000165.1:318-16000 GCA_964351855.1 uncultured Verrucomicrobiales bacterium | reverse complement strand
GGTTCTGGGTCTGGGGTGATGGATACGGTCGGCTCGGGCTCATCTCCAGCTCGGGAAGTTCGCGAACGGCTGGGGGTGGTGGAGCGGGTTCGATGCGTGGGGGCGGTGTTACCATCGCGATGGTGAGATCAGGCTCTTCCTCCGTTGAGAGATCGGCTTCGGAGGAAGCCGGGGTGGAAGATTCCATGGCGAGAGGGCCGGGAGCTTGATTGGGATCTGGCAGGACGGCGGCAACGGTTTCCGGCCCGGGACGTGATCCCAAGCTTGGAGGCGCAACCGTGATCGCCGGCTCTGGAATGGACGTGAGATCTGCCGCGTCAAGTGGCCCCGGCGTTTCCACTTCTTCCATCACGATGATCTCGGGAGCCGTTTCCGGTTCCTTCATCTCATCTGCAGACTCTGCGATTTCAGGGGTTTCCGCAGCGAGAGGTTTCTCCGGCGTTTCGAGTGGCTCGGATACCGTGATCGGTGGAGAATCGATGACCGGGGCCACCGTTGGTGTCGCCACCGGTTCCATCACGATCTTGACCGTTCCATCCGGATCGACCGAGGTGTTGGATTTTCCAGCGGCGATCAAGAGTTGCTGGGCAGGAGTGAACAAAAAGGCCAGAACCCCTAGAACCAGCACAGCCATGGCTGCTAAGGCGGAAAGTGGAACTTGTCGAGACGGTGCTTCCGGCTTGGTCTCTCTCCGACTGGCCGGCTTGGTCACTTGGATCACCGGAGTGATGGGGGCGGCAGGGAGGGACCGTGTTGGCTGTGATACTTGCTTTTTCCCTCCGAGCTGGCGCCGAAATGACGCGATCAACTTATCCCGTCGACCATCCGGACGACTCGCAAAAGCGGATCGGAAAATGTCCGCCATTGGCTTCGGCATCGGGCTTTCCCCGCTATTGAGCAAGGCGTAGGCAAGCGTGAGAAATTCGTAGCTGGGCCGAAAAATGTTGAGCACCGAAGAGGACTGGCCAAATTTCCCGGTTGCCCCGTTTAATGATTCCAAATTGAGCGCTTCCGAGTAGAAGAGGTTCGCGTGAAAGAGGCGAAAATAGACCTGAAACTGACCACCTTGGTCCAGCCAAGTATGATTTTTCTGACTCATGACGCTCCGGCGCGACTTGGCACCTTCCGGCACTAAGAAAATGTCACTGGGCCGCAGTGAAACCTGTTCGAAGCCCTCTTTTGAGAGTTGTTTCAGGCCAGCATCGATTTTCTCCAGAATCGTGATCCCGTGTTGCTGGGGCAGAACGCGTTTTTCCAGCAAGGCCGACAAGGAAATTCCGGCAATCGGGCGTTCCGCAACCACTCGACAACGCGGGTCGCACATGACGGTTTCGACAGGAGTCAACAAGGGGGATGTCTTACCCTGTGCGATTTGAATGCTCTGGCGGTATTCCTCCACAAACGCACTCTCCGTCATCCCGTCAGGTGGCAAAATGTGGACCAGGGAGGTCGAGTCGCGTAGTTTATCGACCGCTTCGAAACAGCACGGCTGAGCGATTTCAGCGAGTCGCCCCTTGGGCGTATAGGGTTCCGGGAAACTGCCGCGACCAGGAAGCCAACTGAGGAAGGGGCGATCCACGGCCATTTCCGGCAATTCCGGCTTTCCGCCAATGCGCTGCGACGTCTCTACGAGGAGTCGGCTCATGTCCAGAAGCGCGAATGGGCGCTGGCTTGCTTTTCCGTCGAACAAACGGTGGTAAAAAGCCAGCAACTCCGGATCCAGGTTGGGATGTTGTTCTGCGGAAAGATCTGCATTCAGCATGGGATAAAACCACGTCTGCAGGTCGCCGGTTCCCAGAAAGTAAAAGAGCAGGCTAAGTTCCTGAACCGTCTGTAGCTCTCCGGGAGCTTCTTCGCCTTCTGACAAGGGGCGGAGATCGTAGTCCGCCATCCCGATTTTCCAATCCGGTCCACTGGTGCCCCAGGCGAACACGTGATTGGGAGCGAGCGAGGGTTTGACCTCGTAATTCCGCATTGCCGTTTCAACCGTTTTCGTCACTTTTCGCGCGATTTCGAGGACGGCAGGAGCCGGCAGAGGACCATTCCGCTCCACCAGCATTTGCAAGGCATGTCCGGGAAGCAACTCGGTCACTTGAATGAGACGATGATCTTCCTCGCCGATCTCCAGGGGAAATGCGAGTCCACTGGTGTAAAGAGATCGCAGTTGATTCACCCGGTCATCGACCACGCGAAGTGCTCGAGCGTCCGGATACGGATCGCGATTGTAGAGTTTGTAAGCGACGAACCGCTGGAATTCTTTGGAGAAGGCTAAAAAGGTCTTGGAAGCTTCTCCTTCTGAAAGCAACATCTTGGCACCGCTCGCATCGGTAGGAATCAGGTAAGCGTCTAAATTCTTCATGAAGTGGCAGCGTGTTGAAAGGCGTTAGGAAACTGATCCATCCCTGCAAAAAATCAAATGAGACTGGTCGTTTGGGACCGACAAAAACTCGTTGGTCGGACATCAAAAGGATTGTCGCCTCGAACGGACATTATCATGTCTGAGTCAGGGATTTAACAAAAAATCGTGAATTTTATTGTCGAACACGAGTCTTTCCGGTCTTTTGGAGGCGAGTAGGTCGCGTGAACGAACTAAAATTTATCGTCAATTATAAAAAATACAATATCGAGTCAAGGTTTTGTGACGTTTCCAATCCACGAATCGAATCGGATTGAACGGAGGCCGACCTTCACGATCTAACCGCAGACGCCAGCAGCTCTGTTTTCCATCTCTGACCGAATATGCCCACCATCCAATTTCTTGAAGGAAGCCTCGAAGGACAAACGTTTGAAGTCGATGAACTCGGCGCGACATTCGGCTCGAGCGGTCGATGCGAACTCCAAATCAAGGATCGCGGGGTTGCTTCAAAACATGCGACCCTGACTCACGATGATGGAAGCTGGATTATTCGCGACCTCAAAAGCAAAACGGGAACGGTCGTCAATAATCGGGAAACGACGGAAGCCTATCTGGGCAACGGAGACACTGTCGCTCTCGGCAAGGCGCTTTTTCGTTTCCATCTGGGTAGCGTTGGCGCGATGATGTCCCCTCCTGGAGCTGCAGCCAGCCATTCCGCGCCCCAGACCTCGTTCACCTACGATCCTCGGATGGATGAAGAACCGGTCGATTCCGATTTGACCGGAGTCGATAAGCAGACCATCGACGAGCTGAAGCAAGCTTATGAGCGGCTTCGGGCGGAACTGAGCCAAGTCATTGTCGGGCAAGCCGATGTCATTGAAGAGGTCTTGATTTCCATTTTTTGCCGCTCCCACGCCTTGCTTGTCGGGGTGCCCGGTTTGGCGAAGACACTCTTGGTCAGCACCGTTAGCGAGGTATTGGACATGAGTTTCAAGCGCATCCAGTTCACTCCGGATTTGATGCCCTCAGACATCACCGGCACGGAGATTCTGGAAGAAGATCACACCACCGGGAAGCGCGTCTTCAAGTTTGTTCATGGCCCCATTTTCTCGAACCTCCTCCTCGCGGATGAGATCAATCGGACGCCGCCCAAAACTCAGGCCGCTCTGCTGGAAGCCATGCAGGAGCGGCAGGTGACCGTCGGCGACAAGACCTACGAGCTGCCCGATCCGTTTTTCGTGTTGGCGACTCAGAACCCGATCGAGCAAGAGGGAACCTATCCACTTCCCGAAGCCCAGCTCGACCGCTTCATGTTCAACATTCGGGTCGGCTATCCCAGCGCGGAAGAAGAGCAGGCCATCATCAAACGCATTTCCGGAACCTACTCCGCAAAGCCGACGCGCCAACTCAACGCGAAAGAAGTGAAGCGGCTACAAGATGTGGTTCGCCGGGTTCCGGCCGCTGATCACGTCATCGCCTACGCATCGGCGCTGGCTCGGGCCACTCGGCCCAAAGAAGCGGAAGCGCCTGATTTCATTCGCGAAATGATGTCGTGGGGAGCGGGGCCTCGTGCCGGAATTTATCTGGTTCTTGCCGCCAAGGCTCGCGCGATTCTCTACGGTCGTTACCACGTCACCACGGCAGATATCAATCACGTCGCCTTTCCCGTGCTGCGGCACCGCATCATCACCACGTTCAATGCGGAAGCGGCGGGCGTCACCAGCGATGATGTGATCCGCATGTTGATTGAGCACCTCAGTCCGAAAGGGAGCCTCGGCATCTAGATGGGCGTTAAACGGGCCAACAGCGGAAATTCCGCCCCCAATCAAGCTGCCTACATGCGGCTGCTTCCGCCGGAATTGACCGCGATCATCGGAAAGCACGAGTTTTTGGCCCGGATGAAAAAAGAAGGGGGTATTTCCGGGCGACACGCTAGTCCTCACAAGGGATTCTCCGTCGAGTTCGCCGAGCACCGGCAGTACACCCAAGGCGACGACCTCCGGAATTTGGATTGGCGGGTTTACGGGAAAGCGGACCGCTTCTACATCAAACAATACATCGAAGAGACGAATCTCCGGGCCACGATCATCGTCGATGCTTCCGGATCGATGAACTACGTAGGCGATCATTCCGCAAAGTTGGCCGGAGCGGCACTTTCCAAGTTCGAGTATGGTCGCTACCTGGCAGCCGCGTTGACTTACCTGCTGATCCGCCAATCTGATGCGGTTGGCTTGGTCACGTTCGATACGGAAATCCGTCGTTACATCCGCGCTGCATCTAAACCCAGCCAAGTTCGGCTCATTCTCGAAGAACTTCACCAAACCGAGCCCCGGGAGGACACCGCTGCGGCGGAGGTGTTTCACGATATTGCGGAGCGAATACAACGACGCGGGTTGGTCATCATCATCAGCGACCTCTTTGATGATGGGGACAAGATCAAGGAAGCCCTCCACCACTTCCAATACCGCAACCATGAGCTCGTCATTTTTCATTTGATGGCCGAAGAGGAACTGACGTTTCCTTTCCGCAAATTCACGAATTTCCGGAACCTGGAATCCTTAGATACCAATTTGAAAGTCGATCCGCTCGCGATCAAAGCCCAATACATGGAGCGCGTGCGTGGATTCATCGACACCGTGGAGAAAGCCTGTGGGCAAATGAAGGCGGATTACGTCCCGGTGAACACGAAAAATTCTCTCCCGGATACGATCAATGCTTACCTCTCCCGCCGTCGAGAGCTGAAGTAGGCCGCGCCGCTTCCGTCCTCTGATGACACACGAGGGCTGGCAAAATCCCTTGCGTGAGAGGTGATTCAAGGTCCCATTAGGCGGCCCATGGACACCTATAAAATTTTGGTCGCTGACCCCATCGCGGAGAAGGGAATCGAGGATTTAAAAGCCGATCCTCAACTGGAGGTGGATGTTGCGGAAACGACTCTCTCGGATGAGGAGTTGATCGCCAAAATCGGTCAGTATTCCGGTGTTGTTCTGCGCAGCGAGACCAAAATGAAGTCGCCGGAGCTCTTCGCCGCAGCCAGCAAATTGAAAGCGATCGGGCGCGCGGGAGTCGGGACGGACAATATCGACAAAGAACTGGCCTCGAAATACGGGGTAATCGTCATGAACACGCCGGGCGGGAATACGATTTCGACGGCGGAACACGCTTTTGCCCTCATGATGAGCCTGGCGCGACACATTCCTCATGGTCACGCCGGGGTCATCGCCGGAAAGTTCAAGGAGTCACGCAAAAAGTATCAGGGTGTGGAACTGAACGGCAAGACGCTCGCCATTCTCGGGATGGGGCGGATCGGGGGCGAATTCGCGAAACGGGCGAGAGCTTTCAACATGCGCGTCGTGGCCTATGATCCGTATCTAGCCGGAAGCAAAGCGGAGTCGATGGGGGTTGAGCTGCGGGAAAGCGTCGATGACGCGGTAAAGGACGCGGATTTCATCACGCTTCACATGCCCAAAACGGAGGAAACCACTCACATGATCAACGCCGAGCGGATTGCCAAGATGAAGCCGGGTGTGCGGATCATCAACTGCGCGCGAGGTGGGTTGATTGACGAAAAGGCCCTGTTGGATGGGCTTGAAAGCGGCCAAGTCGCCGGAGCTGCGCTAGATGTGTTCGAAACCGAGCCGCCCGAGGATGATTGCCCGCTTTTCGGAAGAGAAGACGTGGTGCTCACGCCGCATCTGGGAGCCTCCACCGCTGAAGCCCAGGTCAACGTGGGCATCGATATCGCCAAGCAAGTGCGCGACGCAGTGGTCGAAGGAACGATCGTCAACTCGGTCAATATGCCGAATATCGATGAGCAGACGATGGCCGAGATCGGGGGCTATCTGGAACTTGCCGAAGCGTTGGGAAGAATCGTGGCCCGCGTTGCGCCCAAGCAACCAGAGGTGCTGAAGGTTCACTACAGCGGAAAAGTGGCCGGGACCGATACCCGCCTCATCACTCGCTACGTGATGAAGGGCTTTCTCCAGGTGGCGGCGGAAGGCGAAGGTGTCAATCACATCAATGCGCCGACGTTTGCGCAAAGTCGAGGCATCCGCGTCAGTGAATCCAATCTCCCTCAACCGATTGATTACACCGACCTCATCGAAGTCTTCGCTTCGAAAGGCGATCAGGAAGTATGCTCAGCCGGAACCCTCTTCGGAAAGGAACCACGGATTGTCCGTATCCTCGGGCGGAAGGTCAATGTCGTTCCCCGGGGGCATCTCTTGCTCCTCGAAAACACTGACACCCCGGGAATCGTAGGGGGAGTCGGCACGGTTCTCGGAGAGAATTCAGTCAACATCGCCAACATGTCGTTGGGACGGAACGAAGCTGGAGGTCAAGCGCTGATGGTCCTGAACTTGGATTCTGCCCCGCAACCTTCTTTGCGGAAACTGCTCCTCGGGATTGAAGGAATTCTCGATGCTCGCTTGGTTTCGCTCTGATAGGCAGCCGTCGCATTACTGTTGAGATCGTAGGGAGGGGGATTCGAGAAAGGGATTCACTTTGAGGGATGATCTGGTGTAAGATCCGCCGATCGCATCGCGTAACCTCGGTGTTGGTTTTGTTTCGCCCCTATGACAACTCACCTTCCTTACGTCGGTCTCCGTCCCTATGAGAAGACCGAAGGGTCCTTCTTTTGTGGCCGCCAGGGAGAAGTATCCGTCTTGCACGATGCTTACCTGGAACAGGCTGCGGAGAAAGGAAAGCTTTTGATCATCTACGGGCCCAGCGCAGTTGGGAAGACTTCGATTGTTCAAGCGGGCTTGTGGCCGGTCGTTCGATTAGAACGTGACGTGGTGAAATTCGAGCGACTGGAACCTGGATTTGACGAAAACTTGGCGGGATTTTCGCAACGCGTCCGTCACCATGTCGGCCGGATGTCGGCGGGTTCCAACGGAGAGAGAAGTCTCGTGTTTATCGACGGGTTCGATCAAGTGTTCGGCTATCCGTTAACCGGTGAATTGGACGATGAAACTCGCAGCCTTCTCGTTCGCCTCCTCGATTTCTTGGTTCAGGCGTCAAAACGAGGCATGGCCCGGATTGTCATTGCCGTAAGCGAGCCGTGGTCCCGTTTTCTGGAAGATGCGCCTACCAATCAGGACTTTCTTGCCAACGCGCTCGATTTTTTCCGGCTCAATTTCATGAGTACGTCCGGGATGGAAGAGTTTTTGCGACTGCCGATTCTACGTTGGCAACAAGCGCCCAAAGACGCAATTGGAGTGGTCGATCAGACGTTCTTCCACGATTTCTACGGAGAATTGAGCACCAATCCCGCTGCCCTTCCTCTGGCGAATTATACCCTGGAGCGAATCCTGGAAACTGGAGATCGAAAGAAGGCCTTCGATTATGTGACGTATCGCGAAATGGGTGGACTCCTGGGGATGATGACCACCTATCTGGATCAAGTCTTCTCGGAATGGCCGATCGAACGGCAGGCCAAATTAGGCATCTTCATCGAACTCTTCCGGGCTGCCTCGACTGAAAATTCGGAGCATGATGTTCGCTGCGCCCAGGTGAACCCCCTCGTTGCGGACCCCGATGCGCGAGATGTGTTCGGCAGTCTTTTGCAGGCGCGCCTCCTCTGTTTGAAGGGAGATCGGTGGAGCAATGCGGAAGCTCAGGTCGCTCACGACCAACTCTTTGCCAAGTGGTGGCGTACCGCATTGTAGGCTTGACCAAATTTGGTAACCCGATAGCCTGAGCACACGCCGAAGCCCTTTTTCGGTCGTGAGGTGATCAAGGTGATTGCGTTTTATACGCTGGTAATCACCATTCTATTCTGTGGCGTGGCCATCATTCTTTCGATCTGGGATGTTCTCCCGAATCCCGAAATTCGAGACCGCCTCCTGTTGACTGTCGTCGTTCTATCGACGGCTTCGTTGCTAATTTGCATGATCAGTTGGGCGTTTTTAACGGCCGAAACGGATGGGCAAAAGGAGGAATTGGAGAACAGTCCGTTAGGAAGAGCGTTGCAAAAAGCGAAAACGGTTCGTGAGGAGGCGTCCGAAGACTCGGCACCGACTTGAATCATCCCTGGTACTGCGTCAGTGCTTGCCGGAACGTTTCGCGGTCAAGTCCATTCCGGACGTGAATGGCCGTGACTCCCAGAGCGGCCACTTCGATGATGTTCCGCTCTTCATCGTCGAAAAAAAGCATCTCTTCGTAGAGACATGAGGAGGCGCATCTGAGTTGTTCGAAGTGTTGAACTTTGCTGCTCGGATAAATCTCATGATAGTGAAACCGCTCTCGGAGTCGCCAGGTTTCCAAGACCCAATTCGCCCAATTCGGTTGCGTAGTGCGTGAGGCGAGAGCCAGTTGACAATCCGCCTCCTCTAACTCGTCCAGGATTTCACGAACTTCGGGGTAAAGGCGGAATTCGCTTCCAACTCGGTCGAAAATACGGCCATCGCGCTCTTCAAATGGCCATTCCGTGCAATCGATCCAACGTCCCCCACAATCCCACAGCGTAAAATCGAGATCGAAGACGATGAGTTGAGGATAGTCTTCCATGGAATCGCAATGTCACTGATAGTAGTGAGCGACCAATCGCTCGCGATCATGTCCCGCTAGAAGGGTCCCATCGATAAAGGCGCGGGTGGCGTTTTTCTGGCCGGCTTCGAACAACTGTCGCGGCGTTGCCGATTCCACCAGCTCCCCGTCTTCAAGAATGGTGATGCGGTCGCCAAATTGTTCCGCGCGTCGCACCCGTCCCGTCGCGAAGAGCACGGACAGGCCTCGCTCTAACTTGAGTTCGTCAATCATCTCCATCATGTGAGTCACGGTTCCACTGTCGAACTCTGCGGTTGGCTCATCCAGGATTAGAAGTTTTGGTTCGCAGGCCAGCGCGGAGGCAATCATGACCTGCTGACGCGTCGCTGCATCGAGCTCGACGGGAAAACAGCGTTGCTCGATCAGGCTTTCCGGGGCGACAATTCCTACTTTGTAGAGATAGGAAATGGCATGCGCGTTGCGATCCTTGATCTTGGGCCGATTGAACTTGAGCAGAATCTCAAAATGCTGGCGGATGCTGAGACGCGGATTGAAGTGATGATGCGCATTTTGCAAGACGTAAGCAATTCGTGATCCCCGGATACGGAGAAGCTTACTTTGTGGGGTCTGGAGAAGGTTCTTGCCCTCGAACAAGATCTGTCCATCGACATCACGAACGGGCAGTTCATGGAAGAACCGGGTAATTGCGCGAAGGAGAAGCGATTTCCCGCTCGCCGTTCTTCCTAAGATGGCCAGCGACTGCCCTCGAGGAACCAGAAAAGAGATACCGTTCAAAACGGGGTGTACCTTTTCGCCGTGCGCGGATCCTAAAACGCTCATTTTGAGGTCGTTAACCGTAAGGGTGGTTTTATTGGAGGTCATCAGGAAAGGTATCGATCAAACAGAGGCTCAAACTGTTGTGCTCTTGGGAATCGAGAGAAGCCGGTCGAGCAATGGCACACAGATATAGGTCACCAGGCTGACGATGATAATCGCAAAGCCGGAGTAGAAAACCGGCCAGGGATCATCCAGCATCTGATCCGCACCCAAGTGAATCAGGCTTCCCCACGTATAACCCATGGGCAACGGCATTAATCCAACGGAACTCAACATGGATTCCATCAGCAAGCTGTAGATAAATCCCAGGAAGAAAAAAGGAAGTGTCAGGGGAAGGAACTTGGGCCACGCGTAATCGAAAAACACTCCCAAAGGTGAGTGGCCGAGGATCTTAGCCTGCATGAACTGGAACTCTCCAGCAGCTTCAGTCACCCGACTCAAGAGTTGTCTTCCGATCAATGGATAAATGGATAGGGCGAGGACAAATACGAGAAAAACCGAGTTTGTATCATCGCGTGAAGCGTAAACGACCAAGAGGAAAACCAAGGGTGAGATACAAGCAAGGGTGTGGAGAATCTGGCTTAAGATGAGTTTGGTCCAGGATCCAAAATAGAGAATACTGAACGCGGTGATAATCGCCAGAGCATAGGTGATGAAAGCCGCAGACAAGCTGGTAATCACCGTCGGGCCAATCGCGCTGGTGACTTGGTCGAGCGCTCGGCCCTGTGCTTCCACGATTTGTTGTTCGAGCGGAGAAAGTTCCTTCGAAGCGGACTCTTGAGCTAGAACCGGTGACGGCAAGAACGCGAAGAGCGAAAAAAAGAAGATGATACAGAGAAGGGCCCGCATGTTAGTCGATGCCTCCTGCCGCAGGGTGCCCTTGATCGATGAATTCGATAATGATATCGACGATGATATTGGTGACAAGGAGAGATGTCGTGATCCACAAACTCAATACCGCAAGGCGCTGCAGGTCACTCTGTTCGGCCGCTTCGTAAACGGCATAACCAAAGCCGGGGATGAAGAAGGCGGTTTCAATCACGATGAGAACACTGAGAAAGAGTGAAAGGAGAAAGGGGAGGGAACGCAGCAACGGTCGCCAGATGACCGTCATCATCACGGTATCAAAGATCATCCGCTGAGTGATTCCGAGTGCGCGGGAAGATTTGAGTGAGTCGGGAGGGAATGCGTTGGTCAAGGTTTGAGAAACTTGCCGTGCTACCACGGCGATGCCGGAAAGCGAAAGTGGAATCGCAAGGAGCAGGCACTTTCCAATATAGGTGGTACTGATTTGTTCGACTTGGGTGGCTTCTCCACCAATGTAGATTCCCCAATCGGTAATCGTATAATAGAGAGCCACGTAAGCGACCCAGAACGCCGGGATGGCCAGTGCGATGCTGATGAAGGTATGTCCGATGATTTGGGTCCACGCCATATTGTATCGGCCCAAAACAATGCCGAGCGGCGCGCCGAATCCGTAGCTCAAAACCAGGGCAAGTCCCAAAATCGTGATGCTGTAGAAAAACGCGGGGAGCAAAGGGGTCATTCCGGTCAGCGCCGGATCATCCACCAGCCTGCCGCTGAACATGGCCTTGAAAAAGGCAAGAAATGAGAGCGACGTATCATAAGTATCACCGTGATTCAGGATCGCAAAAATCAGAACACTGAGCAGCAGCAGTTTTGCCGCGCCCAATGCCAAATTGCGACCGAGGACTTGGATCATTGGTCGGTGAGGGGAAAAAGGGAGGCTTGAGTGGAATCCCGGCGATCTTGCTCTTTTTTCACCCACCAGGCAAGGTCATGGGTTAAGGAAACTTGATTCGCGCCAACCGGACGGGTTTCCGGTCCGCTCTTGGTCGTTTTATCGATCACGATAGCTCGGTCGCTTTGAAAAACGCGCGCGGAATCGCGGAGAAAGAGCGGGCTGATGGGCTGAAGTTCGAAAATTCGCTTCTCGAGTTCACCTGCCAATTGACTTGCGCGGTCTTCGTTCAGCTCGGCTCGAATTTGTTCGACAATCCGATCCACACCGGCGTCGTTCAATCGGGAAAAATTCCCGCCACCGGGGCCGATTTCGGAAGAGTGCCAGAGCGCGAATTGATCCAAATGCCAACGGAGCGGTTCAACCAGCAAGACGGCGTCGAAATCCTCGTTGCCGTTTCGAATCTTCGAAAGCTCGGCGTAAGAGGCGATATGGAGCTGGACTTGGGCTCCGACTTTATCCCCGATCCTCCGCCATTGGCCCAAGAGGGCTCGGGCAAGATCGCGTTGAAACTCGTCGCCACCAACGACCGCCAGTTTGAACGAAAGTGGGGTTCGATCCTTGTGGCGGGCTCCGTAGCGAATGTTGTTCCAACCGGCATCTTCCAAGAGGCGGATGGACTCCGTGACGTTATAGGTTGGTGGCTTCAACTCTTCACCGACCCCGATTCTCGGATGAAAGAGCCGATGGGCCACAATCCCGTTTCCGCCGAGCAGTTCTTCGACGAGCGCCTCCCGGTCAATCGCCAGGGACAAGGCTTTGCGCACGCGGAAATCCTTGAAGACCTCTTTCTCGAGATTCCAAGCTAGGTAGGTTTGATAGACGGGCGGGCTCTTGACAAGATTGAAGTTATCTCGGCTTTCCAGGTTGGCGTAGGTGGTAGGCTTGGCTTCGTAACTGTCGATGACATTAATTTGAAAGAGAATCCGGCGCATTCGCGCTTCTAACACGCGTTCGTAAACAAAAAGGTGATTATCCGGGATTCCCCGGAAGTAGTCTTCATTCCGACGAAGCAGAATCGGCTGTTCCGGAACCCATTGCTCGATCGTAAATGGCCCCGTTCCCACTAATGGAGGAAAGCCCGGTCGATTCGGCGCGTGAAAATGAAGAGCGTGAGCCGGAATAATTGGAAGTTGCTCCCACATCTCCAGGGTTCGGGCGAATGGCTTGCGAAAATGAACCGTGAACGAGAGAGGGCGGTGGGGTTCAATGCGTTCAACCGTTTCCAAGGCCGAGATGAATTCAGCTTGGGACTCGCTATCGATTGCCATCGAAACGCTATGGAGGACGTCATCGACCGTAAATGGCTTTCCGTCGTGCCATCGCACCCCGTTTCGCAGATTCACGGTCATGCGTGGGGTGGCCAGATAGGATACCACTTCCGCTTCTCCCAGTTTGGGCTCGATCTCCGGGTTCGACTCGTAGAACAAATTGACCTCCCGGCGAAAACGCTCGGTCCTTCCGGCGGTGAAGAATTCGGCCTTTCCGCTGTCATTGGACCAGAGATGGCGAATTTGCCAAGCTTCCAACGCGGTTTCCGCATAAGTTCGCACGGATTCTCCCGCCGCTTCGTTGGTTTCCAGCGACCATTTCGTGATTTCGGCAAGATCATCTTTCGAAAAGACCGCTGTGATTTGGTCCGCCACTGTTGTGTCGCGAGAGTTCAACTCGACCCGGATTTCATCGGCACCGATTGGCGTGGCTTCGATCACTCCCCACTTTGGCCATTGGTCCTTTGTGGCGGCCAGGGTTTCCCAGGCATTCGCCCCGTGCTTTTCATCGAGAAAAAAGTAACGAAGAGTGGCTCCGTAGTTCCAATTCTCGGCCAATCGACCCTCTAACTGCATCGTGGGCGTCCTGCCGATCAGGCGATCGAAGAGGAGACTTTCGATTTCTTCCGAAATAGGATCCTGCTGGGTCAGAGGATCGATTCCGAGAGGAACCGTGGTGATCGCGAAGGTGATCGACTCCGGATCGACGGCTTTTCTCTGAGTCCGCGCCATACTGGCCAAGAAGTAGTAGGCCAGAAAAACGAGGAGGAGAGGGAGGAAATAGAGGCTGATTCGTAATCCGCGCACAGGCGAAACATGATGGTGGCAATTTTCTGAATCGCAACCCTGACCTGTCACCCAATCGGGCAATCAGTGCTGGAGTTCGATCATTGCATTTGGTGAAGTTTTTCCTGAGACGAACTCGAAATTTCCCCGTTGGAACTTTTACGGTAGCGAGTTTTGAACTTTCGGGGTATCCATCAGCGATTTTTATTCCAGAAATGATGAAGAAAATTGCGCTTATTCTCCCCGTTCTCGCCTTCGCCGGAATCCTCCATGCCGAAGAGGTCAACCGTGCTCAGCTTGCCATCTTCGGGAAGCTGCCGGAAGTCTTTGAAAATCCCGCGAATCCGTTGACCGAGGGAAAAATTGATCTCGGACGGATGCTCTATTACGAGCCCCGGCTTTCGAAGGCGCAGGAAATCTCCTGCAACTCCTGTCACGGGCTGGATACTTACGGCGTTGATAATGTGGCTTTTAGCGTGGGTCACCTCGACCACCTCACGGGACGGAATTCTCCAACCGTGATGAACGCAGCCGGTCATATCGCTCAATTTTGGGACGGACGGGCTGCCGATGTGGAAGAGCAGGCCAAGGGACCGATTCTGGCCGGTGGCGAGATGGCGATGCCAAATCCTGAGTACGTAATCACCGTGTTGGAATCGATTCCCGGTTATGTGGAGAAATTTGCCGAAGTCTTTCCTGAGGACGAAACGCCGATCAACTACGACAATGTCGCTGCTGCGATCGGCGCTTTCGAGCGGAAGCTGGTGACTCCAGCACCTTTCGATGATTACCTGGAAGGAGAGGAGGACGCCCTAACGGTTCAGCAGAAACGCGGCCTCAACACCTTCATCTCCACGGGCTGCATCACTTGCCACATGGGTCCCGTTCTCGGAGGAATGAGCTATCAGAAGCTCGGGTTGGTGAAGCCCTGGCCCGCCCTCACCGACAAAGGACGCGGTGCCCATACCGGAAACGCCGCCGAAGATTATTTTTTCAAGACACCAAGTTTACGCAACATCGAAAAGACCGGTCCCTATTTGCACGATGGCTCGATTAATAGCCTGCCTCTGATGGTCGCGATGATGGCAGAATACCAACTCGGGAAGATTCTGACGAATGAGGAGATTGCCGATATCACGGAATTCTTAAAATCGCTGACGGGCGAAGTCGATGCGGAATACGTCGCCAAGCCCGAATTGCCAGCGAGCGGTCCCAACACGCCAAAGCCTGACTTCAGTCCAGCTGACTAAGCTCAACTTCGATGAAAAAACCTATTCTGGTCGCCGCGATCATCCTTTGTTCGGTCGGCGCGACAGGGATTGCGTTTTGGGCTGTTTGCTTTGATCGTCAGGCCGAAGAACTCAGCGCAGCGCATCAGGAAATGAAGGGGCTGATTCGGTCCAGCAGTGAACAGATCGCCGAGACTCAGAAGCAGGTGGAGGGCAATCGCCTTCAAATTGCCGATGACGAAGCGACCGAGCGGCTGGCACTGCTCGCTCGAATGAAGCGGGTGAATGGGGAGTTGGAGTCGAAGAAGATCGTCGGAGACGCTTCCGAGGGCGAACTCAAACAGTTGGAGGAAGAAATCTCATCGTTGGAATCCCGGCTCAAGGAATTGGAGGAAGGCTGATCTTCGCCCGGAGCGCTTTGGGAAGACCGGCGACGACCAAGCCAAACGAATGCCGAATCAGATCGAGCACCAGGGATTGCTTTAACGAGCCATCCAGTTTCAGCGTGTTCCAATGCCGCTTGTTCATGTGATACCCCGGGACAATCGCCCCATGCTCTTCCCGAAGTTCGATGGCGCGATCAGGATCGCACTTCAGATTCATCTGCACGGGAACATCTTCCGGGCTCAAGGTGGCAAACATTTTGCCAGCTACCTTGTAGACTAACACTTCAGGTCCGAACGGCGTCTCCTCGGTCGTTTCCGGATAGCTCAGAAGAGCGGTCCGAATGGCTTCGAGATCGTTCACAGCTTGAAGTTCCCTTTGACCTTTTCCCAGAGACCACTTCCTACCATTTGGTCTGCTTGATCGAGAAGATGACGGACGAGATCCAGGGCGTTTCCTTCCCCGGCCCAATTGCGATGGACGACTTCCGGATCGACGTCTTTGAGCAAGCGGTTGATGACGAAGGCGGCCAGCGCCAGATCATCGAGGTAGCCAATCGGTCCAAGGA
>CAYGQD010000165.1:0-308 GCA_964351855.1 uncultured Verrucomicrobiales bacterium | reverse complement strand
GCATGAAATCCAGGGGAAGAACGAAGTAGGCAATCGCGCCTCCCAGTGCGGCTTTGTGCTTTGCCGGGACATCGGGATCCGTGATGAGCCGAGTCAACAGGTGAAAGAAGTCTGGCACGATCAAAATCATCTCGAGCCATCGATGCTGAAGGCCTGTATTCGTCTGGGCCCATGCGGAAACGCGTTCGCGGAGCTGTCGGTAAAAACCTTCGTGTCCGCTGGTGGTCGCACGGTGAGCGGGAAGATGGGATGATGCTCCGGGAATCGTCGTGCGAAGAATGGCCGCAGGTTTTGATCCGCGAGAGACC
>CAYGQD010000164.1:8600-16005 GCA_964351855.1 uncultured Verrucomicrobiales bacterium | reverse complement strand
GCGATGTAGATCCCTCCGCCGATGGCCGCTGCTTTCGCTTCCTCCGCCAGCCAGGCTTGATCCGCCTCGCTCAAGGTCGAGATCGCAATGGAGAATTCGCGACCATCCGCCCGCTTGATCTTCACGGTATCGTCCTGCTGGCTGACGAATTCCGCTTCGATGCTGACACCGGCATTGTTGGTCCATTGACGAATTTCTGCCTGGACGGAGACCAACGCGACAAGGAGAGAGAGAACAACGATCGAGGTTTTCATAGGGGATTTCTGCTGCATTCACCGTCTTTCCCAAGCGCCAGCAATGTCGACGATTTTTTTCGGGAAGTTTCCGGGGTCGAGTGTCGCAACGTCCCGCCAAACCAGCCACACGAGCCATCTTTTTTTGTGACGAAGTCCGGTTCCCTGGTATTAAGCACCAGCAACTGACCATGGAAGCCCCCGAAAAAGAATTCGTCTATCAGCTGACGGACTGGCAAAACCGCCTGTTCGGCTACTTGGTGACGCTTCTGGGGAGTGTGCACGATGCCCATGACGTCCTTCAGGAGACGAATTTAGTCCTGTGGCAGAAGATGAGCGAGTTCGAGCCGGGGACGGAGTTTGGGGCTTGGGCGAAGCGGGTGGCCTATTTTCAGGCGCTGGCGTTTTTGCGCGATCGGAAGCGGGATCGACACCTGTTCGACGATGAAGTCTTGGAGAAAATGGCAGCGGAGCCTTCCCCGGCCAAGGACGAAGAGGAGCTTCATTTGGCGCTGCGCAACTGCCTCAGTCAGCTGCCGGAGAAACAGCGCGAACTCTTGAGCGAGCGCTATCAGGAAGGTGGCTCGATTCGGAAGCTGGCCCGGGTCTTCGGCAAAAAGGAGAGCGCGTTGAAAATGCGGCTGATGCGGATTCGGCAAAGCCTCTTGGTCTGCATCGAATCGAAACTGAAGGAGACCACGGCATGAAGAAGATGGATGCGGAGAAGGAAGCTCGCTTGCTGGCGTTGATCGCCGATGTCCTGGAAGACGATTGGGACGAAGCGGGTCGCGCGGAGCTGAACACGCTGCTGGGCGACGATCCGGCGGCTCGGCAGCGCTATCGCGAGCATCTGGAAATCCATGCGCGGTTGCATCTGGACTATGCCGGTGGTGGGATGCTTCCGGCGATCCCTCCCCTGTCCGACGTCGCGGCTTCGCGCACGAGTCGCACCCGAACGGCCCGGTTCAGCCGCTGGATCCCGACGCTCGCCGCTGCGGCCCTGGCCATTTTCGCCTTCGTTCTCTGGATCTCGAGCACCGCCAACCCATCCGTCGCGACCTTGCTCTCCAGTGAAAACGCCGCCTGGGAAAGCCTGCTGCCGACGACTCCGGGAGCCGAACTAACTTCGGGGTCGTTGCACCTCAAAGCCGGAGTGGCGACGATTCGATTTCTCTCCGGCGCGGAGGTGACCCTGGAAGCTCCGGCGCAGCTTGAACTCATCGATCGGATGCGGGGGCGGCTCGTGGTCGGTGCGGCGGTCGTCGATGTTCCGGAGTCGGCCATCGGTTTTGTCATGGAAACGCCGAATAGCTACGCGATCGATCACGGAACGCGCTTTGCGATGGCCGTCGATGCGAGCGGGGAACGCTCCACCTTCGAAGTGCTTACGGGCGAGATTTCCGTGCATGATCCCAGCTCGGGCGAATCGCAGCATCTTTTCGCGGACGAGGCATCTTCGGTTTCGCCAGGTGGATTGGCCACGGTGACGAATCCCTTTTCCGAGCGGATCTCGCCCGGCACCCGACCGCAACGCATCTCGACCGAAGGCCGGACGAAGTCGATCATTCGGAAACCTCACTCCGGAGGTCTCGATCCTGATTTTCTGATGGTGAAGACCGGACTTCCGGATGGCAGCCAATCTGACCGACGCGCGTTTTTCGCCTTTGACCTGACGGAGGTGGACTTGGCACCGGTTTCTTCCGCCAGTCTTCGCCTCAACTTGGTCCCGACGGGTCGCGGATTGGCGGGTCAATTGCCGAAGGAGATTCGCTTTCAGCTTTACGGATTGGATTCCTCGACCGATCTCGATTGGAAAGCCAACTGGACCTGGGAAGACGCTCCAACCACTGCTCAAGGTCGCCTCTTGGGCACGGTCGAAATCGGTCGGAGCCAGCAGAGCGGCAGCGTCGCTTGGGAAGGACCGGCGCTCTTTGAATTTTTGAACGAACATCGCGGCGAGGTCGTCACCTTCCTCCTCATTCGCGAGACGAAGGCCCCTGCCAACGGAAGCCTGGTTCACGGCTTTGCCAGCGACTCCCATCCCTTCGCCTCCGGACCCGTTCTGGAACTGATATCGACCCCCTAACCTTCCTTTCACTTTTTCCCATGACTGCAAAATCCCAACCTCTCCTCTCCCCTACCGTCGATCGACGAACCTTTCTTCGGGGTGCCACCGTCAGCATCGCGCTCCCAGCCCTGGAAGCGTTTGCCGGTCCTACCCAAGCCGCAACCGGTCCGCGCAATTTCGTCGCGATCGGCACCTATCTCGGCTGGCATCAGAACGCCTTCTTCCCAAAGGAAACCGGTCCCCAGTATGAGATGCCGCTGACCTTGCAGCCGCTCGGTGAGTTTCGGGACGATTTCACGATTTTCTCGGGTCTCGATCACCGAGCGCCCAATGGCCATGGTGCCTGGAGCAATTATCTCTCCGGAGTCGCCCCCGGCAGTTACTCGCTCGACCAACAAATCGCCGATGCCATCGGGCAGCAATCGCGTTTCCCCTCGATCGAACTCACCGCCGGAAGTGGCGAAGTGAGCAAGGCGATGAGCTACACGCGACAAGGCGTTGGCCTGCCCATGATTCAGCGCCCCAGCGTCCTCTACAAGCAGCTCTTCATTTCGAAAGCGGATCGGGCTCGCACCGAATACATGCTGCGAAGCGGGATGAGTTCGCTCGACGAAGTATTGGCCGACGCGACCCGCCTCCAGAAATCGCTCCCCCAGCGCGACAGCGAGAAGCTGGACGAGTATTTCGAGTCGTTCCGCGCCGTCGAAAAACGGATGGGCCGTCAGCTCGAATCGATCGATGATCCGGTTCCGGAAACGGACTACAAATTGCCCAGCTACGATCCAATCACACCGAACCTCCAGATCGAAGCGGAGAAGATCCACTATGATCTGATGGTCTTGGCGCTGGAGACGCAATCAACCCGGGTGATGTCGATGTTCCTCCATGGTCTGGGACAGGTTTTCTCCTTTGATGGAGAAGCGCTCGGAGCCGGTTATCATGGACTCTCCCACCACGGCAATGATCCGAACATGATCCGCGATTTGGTGACGATCGAGACCGCGCACGTCCATTGCTTTGCCGGATTTCTGAAGCAGCTGAAGGAGAAGAAGAATCCGGAAGGAAAGACCTTGCTCGATGACACGATTCTCTTGATGGGAACCGGAATGGGCGATGCCAGCCGACACAGCAACGCGAATCTGCCCACCTTGGTCGCGGGAGGCGGTTTCGAACACGGGCGGCACGTGGCCATTCCCAAGGGTCAACCGGACGCGCCGCTCCTGGGAGATCTCTACATCACCCTGATGCAACGCCTCGGAATCGAAACCGATTCCTTCTCGAACGCGAATCGGAATCTCAACCAGCTCTTCTCATGATCCGTTTTCTGGTCACTTGGGGAATCGCCTGTTCCCTCGGCACGGCGGCTGCAACGCATTCGCCGATTCCCGAACCGGTCCTGGAAATGCTCTCGCAGAACTGCCTTCAGTGTCACGATGCCGACTCGGAGAAGGGCGATGTCAATCTGGATCACTTCACGATCGATTGGTCGAATCCCGATCAAGCCGAACTTTGGGAGCGGGTCCTCACCATGGTCGATCAGGGCGTCATGCCGCCGCGCGACAAGGACCAGCCCACGCAGGCTCAGCGCGAGACGATGGTCGGCTTCATCGATGAGCAGTTGCGCGAGCACACTCCGATCGGCGGAACCTTGCCCCGCCGTCTCACCAAAGGGGAATACGAAGCCACCGTGCGCTCCCTCTTCTCGCTCTCGAAGTTCAAGATGCCGCTCGGCTTCCCCGGCGATACCGAGCACCACGGATTCGACAATGTCGGCGAGGGGCTAGTCGTCTCTCCCAGCCATCTGGATGCCTACGCGAAGCTGGCGACCGCGATCGCCGACGAACTCTTCCCGCCGGAGAAACCGACCCCGGTGAAGCAAACCTGGACCGCCGGTCCGGAAGACATGGTCCTCAGTTTTTCGGCCGCATCCGTTCATGGCGACGCGCTTCGGCTCGTTTCCCGCAGTGTCGATATCATGCGGAGTTGTTCCTGGCCCAGCCGGATCGAAATCTCCGATTCCGGCACCTACCAGATCACCGTCGATGCGTCTAAGTTCCTTTCGGAGGACGGTCATCCCTTTGACGATGCGATGATCCTGGAAGTCTGGGCTCGTCCCGTCACCGCGACGGACCGGTCCCGAATCAGCGCCTTTCGGCCGCTTCACGAAATCAGCGTGACGGCGGAATCGCCCGAAACCACGACCTTCACTGCGGATCTCTACGAAGGCGAAACCGTGATCTTCCGATGGAAAAACGCCGAAATGACTCACGAACACGCGGAGTTGGCTCAATTGATGAAAGGGTGGTTTGAGAAGGACCCGCGCTTTCTTGCGGCCTGGCAAAAGGCGGTTTTTCCGACCGGGCAAATCGGCAAGCAAGTCGTGACGGCGCTGCGGGGGCGCAATGGCTGGGACGTGATTTCGAAACACCAGGCCAATCCCAACCTGGACCTGAGCAACGCGACGATGGAGTCGCCGCTCACTCGGAAATTGCTGGCCTTGGCCGATTCCAACGCCGGAACCTTCAACCTCGCGGACGCGCTCTGTCACTTCTATCACAACCACGGGCCTGCTCTCGAAATCCATCATCTCACGATCGAAGGTCCGCTTAAGCTCGTCGAAAGCCCGGCGGACCAGTCCCGCCTCAGTCGTCAGACCAAGATCACCGGATTGACTCCCGGGCAGGAACCGGAAGAAGCGGAACTTCGCGCCATGGTCGAGCGGCTCCTTCAGAAGGCCTTTCGCAGACCGGTCGATCCAAGCACGGTGGAAACCTTCGCCACGATTTTCGACCGTCATCGCGAAGCCGGTCACTCGCTCGACGAAAGCCTCCATCTTCTCGTCCGCAACATCCTCATCTCCCCTCGCTTTCTCTATCGATCGCTCGATGACGAGATGGATGAGTATGATCTCGCCAGTCGCCTTTCCTACTTCCTTACCCAAGGTCCACCGGATGCGACCTTGCTCGATCTCGCCAGTCGGAAACGCCTCTCGCCTGACTGGGTTCTGCGACGGGAAGCGGAACGGCTCTTCCCGAAAACGCACACCGCGCCGATGATCCAAAGCTTCGTCGGTCAGTGGCTCGATACCAAAAAGCTCAACGAGATCATGCCGGATCCGAAGTTCAATTTCGACGAGGAAAGCACCGCGATCGCCCGCCGCGAGACCGAGCGTTTCTTTGTCGAGATGCTGGCGCAGAACCTGCCGATGACCGATTTCATCGATCCAAATTTCACCTTCTCCACGGTCTCCTTCGTCCAGCGGAACTACGGCTTCACCCCGGAATTTGCCAGGGCCAAGGGCAAGGATCTGACCACCGACGAACGGAAGCGCTTCCAAAAAATCGAGATCGAGCGCGGGGGACGCTACGGGGGACTCCTCGGACAATCCGCCATCCTCATGGCCACCGCCAATGGGGTTGATACGGAGCCGGTTCATCGTGGCGTCTGGGTTCTGGAGAACATCCTCGGCACGCCACCACCACCGCCGCCCAAGGACATCCCCGCGCTCACCCCGGACACCCGAGGGACAACGACCCCACGCGAACTCCTCGCCGCCCACACCGAGCACGCCTCCTGCTTTGGCTGCCATCAGCGGATCGATCCGATCGGGTTCGTCCTGGAAAACTATGATCCGGTGGGACGCTGGCGCAAAGAATGGCCCAACTCCGGCGCAACGATCGATTCCGCGGCGGTTTTGCCGGACGGAACCGAGATCACCAACGCGATCGATTTCAAAGCCTGGCTCGTTGAGAACATCGATCTGTTCTCGGTATGCGTCTCGGAGAAACTCCTCACCTATGCGACGGGCCGCGTGCCCAACTATGCCGAGAGGCACGCGATCAAGGAAATCGTGAAGAAGAATCGGGAGAATGGACAGGGCTTCCGCGATCTGGTCCTGGATCTGATCGACAGCCCCATCTTTCGGGCCCCCTGACAGGGACGAAGAATCATCTCGCCCTCAGCCTCGTTCCCCGCTAAGAGCTTTCTCATGCTGCAAGGAATCTTCCCGGTCATCCCCACCCTCTTCACGGACGACGATGCCCTCGATCTCGAGTCGCAGCGCCAGGTGGTCCGCTTCGCGATCGATGCCGGTGCTCACGGGCTCGTTTTCCCCGGGGTCGCCAGCGAGTACAACTTTCTCACGCCGGAAGAACGGGGCGAACTCATCGACCTGGTCGCGAACGAAGTGGCCGGGCGCATCCCCATCATCGGCGGAGCCAGTGCCCCGACCGCTCCAGAGGTCATCGCCGCCGGTCAACGCGTGATGGCCTGCGGCATCCGGCATCTCATGATCATGGCACCGAAAGAGCTCGGTTCGGATCTCGCCGCCCATCAGCGGTTTTTTGCCGAGGTCGCCAGCGCCCTTCCCGACGCGGAAATCATCCTCCAGAATGCGCCGAACCCCGTCGGGGCTGGGCTCGATGCAGCCGCCTTGATCGAATTGGCGAGCGGAAATCCCGCGATCACCTATGTGAAAGAAGAAACGCTTCCTTCCGGCCCTTCGATCACCGCTCTGCAAGCAGCCGCCATTCCTCACCTCAACGCGATCTTTGGCGGCGGTGGGGCCCGCTACATCATCGACGAGTTGAATCGCGGAGCGCTTGGCGCGATGCCCGCCGTTGAGCTGACCGATCTCCACGTCGCCTTGTGGAATGCGGAGAAAGCGGGCGACCACGATCGCGCTCGGGAGCTCTACCGCCTCAGCCTTCCCTTGCTCGTCTCCCAGACTATCTATCGAATGCGACTGACGAAGTTCGTGCTCAAGGAACGCGGGATCACCAGCGCCCTGCGCGTTCGGGCATCGCTACCGGAGCTCGACGACTTCACCCGGCGCGACGTTGCCCAAATGGTCGCTGATTTGCCGCCGCGTTTCTCATGATCCCGGGCGCCTCACAGGATCGCGTCGCGCGCCTCGAAATCTACCTCGCCGACCTCAGCCAGGACCGGCCTTATCTCGGTTCTCTCCGCGAAGGCGAAACCGTGAACGCCTCCGGTTACTTTGTGCGGAAGGGCAATGGCACGGTTTACCCACGGAAAAATCGCTCCCTCGTCGTTCGGCTCGAAACCAAGGACGGGGTCGAGGGATGGGGGAAGACGTATGGCC
>CAYGQD010000164.1:0-8590 GCA_964351855.1 uncultured Verrucomicrobiales bacterium | reverse complement strand
TATGGCCTGGTCGCGCCGCTCGCCACCGCAGAAATCATCAAGGACCTGCTCGCGGATTTTGTCATCGGCAGCGACCCATCGCAGGTCGAAAGCATCCACGATCAACTTTACGGCCTGATGCGGGTTCGCGGCTGCCACGGCGGCTACTACCTCGACGCGCTGGCCGCACTCGACATCGCCCTCTGGGACATTGTCGGGAAACGAGCCGGGAAGTCGATCGGTGCATTGTTAGGAGGAGACCGAACCACGATTCCGGCTTACGTCTCCGGTTTGCCTGAGGACACCCTGCCCGCGCGATGCGATCTCGCCGCCGCGTGGCAGGCGAAAGGCTTCGAGGCGTTCAAATTCGCCCTGCCCGTGGCGGATGAAGGTGCCGTCACCGAACTCGCCGCGCTTCGTGAACGCCTGGGCGTGGAAGCCAAGATCGCGACTGATCTTCACTGGTCTCTTTCCGCATCCGACGCCATTTCCCTGGCCCGGGAACTGGCCCCGTATCGTCCCTGGTTTCTCGAAGCTCCCGTCGCTTCGGAGGAAGTCGGCGAACTGGCGGAAGTCGCCCGCCTCTCCGGCCAAACCATCGCCGCCGGGGAGGAATGGCATACCGTCTTTGAAGCAAAGCTGCGACTGGAGCGCGATGCCTGCCACATCGTCCAGCCGGAGATGGGACACACCGGCATAACCGAGTTCCTCAGAATCTCCCAACTCGCCACCGCGCGAAACGTCCTCGTCATTCCCCACGCCACGATCGGTTCCGGCCTCTTTCTCGCCGCCAGTCTTCAAGCCAGCGCCGCGCTTCCGGGGGTGATCTCCCACGAATTCCAGCACTCCATCTTCGGCCCGTTTCAGCATTTCACCGGAGCCGCGCTCCGCTGTGAGCAAGGCCACTACCACGTCCCGGAGGGTCCCGGACTGGGCGTGGAGCCTGCAGAAGCCATGCGGGCCTGCCTCACGCGAATCTATCCATGACCATTTCGGACTATCTCACCCTGCTATTCTATGTTGTCGGGATTTTCGTGATCAGCACGTTTTCGGCGCGGCGCACCTCCAGCCACCGGGAGATGTTCTCCGCAGGTAGAAATTCGCCCTGGTGGGCCTCGGGGTTGAGCGCTTTCATGACGATGTTCTCCGCCGGAACCTTTGTGGTCTGGGGCGGCATCGCCTATGAACTGGGGTTTGTCGCCGTGGCCATCAATACCTGCTACGGCATCGCCGCCCTCGCCGCGGGCTACCTCGTGGCGGGAAAATGGAATGCACTGGGAGTTGCGACCCCGGCGGAATTCGTCCAACTTCGCTTTGGGACCACAGGGCTGCACTTCTTCACCTGGACCATGTTGATCAAACGCATTCTCGGGGTGTCCGTTTCGCTCTACGCCCTCGCCGTGCTGATCGTCGCCTTGATCCCGGTCGATCTCACCATGGTGATCATCGTGTTCGGACTGATCGTGATCATCTACACGATGCAAGGCGGGCTCTGGGCCGTTCTGATGACGGACGTCCTTCAGTTCATCGTCCTCACCGTCGTCGTTCTCATGGTAGCGGTCTTAATGGTTTCGGGGATCGATTTGACGAACTTCGCGGAGCGCGTTCCGGCGAATTTCTTCAGTCCGGTGGCTGGTGGCTATGGCTGGTTTTTCCTGGCCGGATGGGTCACGATCAACTTCTTCATCATCGGCGCGGAGTGGGCCTTCGTGCAGCGCTATCTCTCCGTCCGCAGCCCCCGCGAAGCTCGGAAATCGACCTGGCTCTTCGGGATCATGTATCTGGTCACTCCCTTTTTCTGGATGCTTCCTCCCCTCCTCTACCGTGGCGAAGTTTCCGGCGTCGATAAGGAGCAGGCCTACATTCTCGCCGCGCAATCCGTTCTTCCTCCCGGCCTTCTCGGCCTAATGGTCGCGGCGATGTTTTCCGCGACCGCCAGCATGGTCAGCTCCCAGCTCAACGTCTTTGCCGGGGTCCTGACCAATGACTTTTATCGGCGCGTCTTCCGCCCCGCCGCCTCCGAGCGTGATCTCGTCAAAACCGGGCGCATCTTCACCGTGATCCTCGGCGCGCTGCTCGTCGGCACCGCCATCCTCGTCCCCCGGCTCGGTGGAGCCGAAAAACTGATCATCTCGATCAACTCCCTCCTCGTCGTCCCGCTCTTTGCCCCGACGCTTTGGGGCCTCTTCAGCCGAAAGATCGGGATTGGCGACATGATGATCGTCGCCCTCACCAGCTTCAGCATCGGTCTCATTTTGCGCTTCGGGTTCGCCGCGAATCCGTTGATCACCGAGGGCGATTCCCTCTGGCCCTTTGCCTCCTACCTGAGCCAAAACACGAAGAACGTCGAAGTCGTCGTTGGAGTCTTGTTGCCGCTGCTCATGTTGGTGATGATCGAGTGGAAAAAGCGGGGAATCGATCCCGGAGCGGAGCGCGTTTCCCAGCATCCCGGATCGACGCCCGAGGCCGCTGATGAGGTCGTCCACGCGTTCGATCCCTTCCCCGCCCGCATGGTTCAAATCAGCCTCGTCGTGATCGGTGGAGGGATGATGCTCCTGGCAATCTCCCAGCCGGAAGGACGCGCCACCCTCTTCGGGTTCGCCGCGATTCTTCTCGTCATGAGTGCCGGGATTTGGATTTTCGTGAACCGACAACTCCAGCGCTCTACTCTGTCGTCGTGATGGATCCAGCCGAACCTCTCACCCACTGGATCGCGGTCGATTGGGGAACCACCCGGCTGCGCTGCTGGGCTCTTTCCGCCGACAACACGATCCTCGACCACGCGGAATCGGAACAAGGAATGAACGCGGTCGTCTCCTCCGGCGGCGACTTCGAAACTCATCTCCTCGCTCTGATCCAGCCCTGGCTCAACCCCGAACAAACCATTCCCGTGATCGCCTGCGGCATGGTCGGCGCGAAGCAAGGCTGGCAAGAAGTACCCTACGTCGCCGCCCCTTGTTCGCCCGTCACGCCCCAACTCCCGGTCCCGACGCGTAGCGACCAAATCGAGGTCCGCATCCACGCCGGGGTAAAACAAGATTCCCCCGCCGACGTGATGCGTGGCGAAGAAACCCAGATCGCCGGACTGCTCGCCGAGCAGCCGAACTTCACCGGCCTCGTCTGCCTTCCTGGCACCCACACCAAATGGGCTCGCGTCGCCCACGGACACATCCAGAACTTCGAGACCTCGCTCACCGGCGAACTCTTCTCCCTCCTCGCAGAACACTCCGTCCTTCGCCTCACCATCGCAGAAACCGGCTGGGACGAGCCCGCCTTCCTCGAAGGCGTCCACACCTCCTACAAGCACCCGGAAACCCTCCTCAACCAAGCCTTCCGCCTCCGCGCCGAAGCCCTCCTCAACCAGCTCGATCCCGTCCACGCCCGCTCCCACCTCTCCGGCCTCCTCATCGGTCACGAACTCGCCGGGGCGCTGAAAAACACCTCCCCGGCTGAGTCCATCTGTCTGATCGGCGCAGCGTCGTTGATCCCACTTTACGAACAGGCGCTGGAGAGCCTTGGTCGGGAAACGACCTCGCTCGCTGCGGAAACCGCGCTGGTTGCGGGACTGAGCGCCGGGCGGTAACGAGAGCCAACTTCTGAGCCTTTCCCAGCAACTTTTCCTGATTCACTGGGTTCAACCGACGTTATGATCTCTCGTTCTCACCGATTCTTTGTGCCCGGGTTCTTCCTCGCTTTGACCGCTACCAGCTTTTCCCAAGGACCTCCTCGCGGATTCGATGCCTGGGACACCAACAATGATGGCAAGTTGGTGAAGTCAGAGCTGCCTGAGCCGTTACGGAAGAATTTTGAGCGGGTGGACCAAAACAAGGATGGTGCGATCTCGCGGGAGGAAGATGCCGCCTATCGAAACCGGGGGGCCAATCCCAGTCGGCCAAATCCTGGTCAGCGACCGGTTCCGGATGGGGTAAAGGCGATACTCGATTTGGACTATGCGGGAAACGAGAATCCTCGGCAGAAGCTGGATTTGTATCTTCCCGAAACGCCCGCGTCGTCGCCGCTTCCGGTGGTTTGCTGGATTCATGGCGGCGGCTGGAAAGGTGGCAGCAAGGGGAATGGTTCCAAGGTTTCCCGACTGGCGGCGACTGGCAACTTTGCGGGAATTTCAATTGGCTATCGCCTGAGCGATGAGGCGCAGTGGCCCGCCCAAATCCACGACTGCAAAGCCGCAATTCGATGGATTCGAGCTCATGCGGAAGAATACGGTCTGGATCCCGATCGAATCGCCGTGTGGGGCAGCTCGGCCGGCGGTCACCTCGTGGCGATGCTGGGGGTTTCTCACGAGGTCGAGGGGTTGGAAGGTGAAGTGGGGCCGCACACCGATCAGTCTTCGGAAGTTCGCGCGGTCGTCAATTTTTACGGCCCGTCTGAACTCCTGACGATGAATGATCACGAAAGCACGATCGATCACAATGCCGCGAATTCCCCGGAGAGCCTCCTGATCGGTGGAGCGATTCAGCGAAATCCGGACAAGGCGCGGAATGCTTCTCCGATCACCCATGTTTCCGCCGATGACGAGCCGTCGCTGATCGTTCACGGGACCAAAGACGGGCTGGTGCCCTACCCGCAGTCCGTCAGCTTGGAAAGAGCCTTGGAAGCGAAAGGGGTCGCCACCACCCTCATCACCGTCGAAGAGGGCGGACACGGTCGCGGGTTCGGAGCCAACGTTCAGGCTCTGGTCGAAGAGTTCCTGGCCCAACAACTTTTGGGGAAGGCAGGAACGGTGGAGGATCAGACGATTCCGGCTGAAGAACGCCCTTAGGTTGAGCTAGGGCGAGGACGACTGGGCCGTACCTCCCTGCCGATCCCGAGCGCGGGAGATTCCCGTAACCAGGTCATACCAGAACGGTGCCCCAACACCAGCGAGGAGCCCGGTCAGGATGATTCCGGCGAACCATTTGGCGAGGTCGCCCGGGCTTTCCAGCGTGCGATCATCGGTGAAGACGCCGGCTTGAACGGGCTCGGTCTCGAGCGGGCTCTTTGCAATCCCCAGCACCATCAGCGGATTTTTTTGGGAATAGGGAAAGTATTCCCAACCGACCGGTAAGCCAAATCCGAGCAGCGATTCAATGGTTTCGCTCGTTTCCCGGTAAGCGGCCTTGAATTCTTCGACCGAATCTCCCGAAGCGGTCGGCTCCGTTGCGGCCAAACCGGATTCCGATTCCGTTGCATTCAGTGAGGTCACCGCAGCCGCCACCCGAGTTTCGTAGGTTTCGAGGATCGCATCCATCTGGCCGACGACGATGTCTCGCGCGGCTTGGTTCTTGAGGTAGCAATCCAGAATGAAGAAACTATCGATGTTCAACCCAACGGCCACGATCAGGGCGAAGATCGTCGTCATCCAACGGCAATCGGAGCGAAATTTCAGGGCATAGCGCCCCGCGACCGCTTCGTAACGCTTTGCGAATTCATCGAACACCGGCTCGGCGCGATCCCCCAAATGGGTCAGCAATTCTCCTCCCAGTGGCGAGCGCTTCAACTCTTCTTTCAAGTCGGAGGTGGTGAGTTTGGCCATCTGGTCGAGATTTTCCCTCGCAAACACATCGTTGCGAGCTTCACCCGCGAGAGCAACCGCCTGAGTCCGAATCGCCTCTACTCCGTCTTCAGCCAGTTGGGCTGAGAGGCGCTTGATTTCGCGGTCCGCGACTGGCACCACTTCCTTTTCCAGAAAATCAGCGATCATTTGCTTCACCCGCTTGCGCCGCGCACGGAGGATCCAATGAATCGCACTCACCAACATCGTGACGATTGATGCAACCACGAGCATGGTGAGAGAAAAGGCCAGAGCGGCGTCGAGAATAGGCATAGCTGACTCCTTAAATTGAGGTCATCAGGGTGGAGAAGGGCTGCGCAGCGGTCAAGTGAAGAAATCAGCGGAATCCCCTCCGGTTTGCCTCCTCAACGATCTCCAAAGCGATCCTGGTATTGCCAGGACTCTACCCCGGTTTCCGAAATATTGCGGCCCCGGCGGCAAACGACAACGGGGCCGCCAGAAGCAATTCTCTGACGACCCCGTCAATCGAAAACGGTAGGATTACAATCGCGGCTTCAGCGGACGATCTCCAGAAGCTCGACGTCGAAGACCAGCATGCCGCCGGGGCGACCGCCGCCAGGATTCTCACCGTAGGCCAGCTCCGCCGGAATCCAGAAGCGCCGCTTCTCACCGATCACCATCAACTGCAGCCCTTCGGTCCAGCCCTTGATCACACCGCTGAGCGGGAACTGGGTCGGCTCACCACGAGTTACCGAGCTGTCGAACAGCTCGCCATCCAGCGTCCATCCCGAGTAGTGAACCTTGACGACCTCGGTGGCCTTCGGCTTCTCCTTGCCCGTGCCCGCTGCGAGGAGTCTGTGGGCAAGACCACTCTTCGTCTTCTCCGCATCCGCCGGAGGAGCCGCCACGTCTTCAGGAACGGCTGGAGCAGGCGGCACATCTTTGAAGGAAATGAGCTCGATATCGGCAACGATAAAGCCTCCCGGCATCTGGGGTTCCGGCAACCAGCAGGTCCGCTGTCCACCGGCGGCCATTTCACCAAACAATTCGACCAGCTCAGGCGGAAGCTTGTCGAGCGGCACGGTCGGAGCCTGCGGCTGTGAGCGGCTGTCCTGCACTAACTGACCGTCCATGGTCCTGCCGGTAAAGTGGAACGTCACGAGCTGATCCGGACCAGGTGACTCGCCCTCGCCCTTTTTGACCAGCTTGTAAGCGACTCCACTCTTCGTTTTCTCCGTGCCTTTCGGCGGCTTCGGCGCTTCCTGGATTTCGAGCAGCTCGACGTCAAAAACGAGCATCCCACCCGGACGGCCACTGCCTTCTACCTTGGGACCGTAGGCGAGTTCTCCCGGAATCCAGAAGCGACGCTTCTCCCCCACCACCATCAGTTGCAGGCCTTCGGTCCAACCGGCAATGACGCGGCCCAGCGGAAAACTGGTCGGTTCACCGCGAGCCACCGAACTATCGAACATCTCACCATCCGTCGTCCAGCCGGAGTAGTGGACGGTCACGGTGTCGGCGGCAACGGGCTTGGCGTCGCCGCTTCCGGGTTGGAGGACTTTCGAGGCCAGACCGCTCTCCGTCATGATGGCATCGGCAGGCGGGGCGGCGACATCGGCGGGCACTTCAGGCATCTTGATTTCGGGTCGGGCAGACGCCTGTTGAGCGGCTGCGGGAGTTCGAACCTTGGGAGTCTCCTCGGAACGCAAAAGGGTGGGCACGGCTACGAGTCCCGCAGCAGTCATCAGGGTTGTCAGGGGCCGGGTTTTCATAAAAAGGCGGGAGCATCCACTCCCCACAGCTTCTGTCAACCGCCCACTCTTTTTCAATGAAGCGAACGGATCGAGCATCGGGCTTTTTTTGGCATTGGCTTTTCGGAAGCGTCAACGCAGAGTCGATGGATGAGCGATCTAAAACCCCGACGTTCGTTCCTGAGTTCCACCGCTGCTTTGGCCGTTCCCCTCATTGGGAAAGCGCAATCGCAACCGAACGTGGAAAACCTGGAAGCGATTCGAACCATCTCCTGGCAACCCGAACTGTATCACGGCTGGCCGACCCTGGCCCGGCGAGCGAATGGGGAGCTGATCGTGGTTTGGTCAGGGCGACGGGAGGCTCACGTTTGCCCTTTCGGTACGGTCGAGATGATGCGCTCGCGCGATGATGGACAAACTTGGACCTTTCCGCGGACCTTACTCGATAGCCCCATCGATGATCGCGACGCCGGGGTGCTCGAAACCAGCCAGGGCACTCTGATCGTGACGACGTTCACGTCGTTGGCCTATGAGGACTATTACCTGAAGAAGGGGAAGCGAACGGATGACGCTCGCTGGTTGGCAGCGCATCACCGCCTTCCTACCGATGAAGCTCGGAACGCGGAACTCGGCGAATGGGCGATTCGATCGACCGATGGCGGAGTCACGTGGTCCGAGCGGATCCACACCATCGTCAATAGCCCCCATGGTCCCACTCAACTCCGCGACGGGCGGCTGCTCTATGCCGGGAAGCTGCTTTGGGAAACTGAAAAACGGATTGGAGTCTGTGAGTCGCAAGACGACGGGCTAACCTGGACCTGGCTGTCAGAGATTCCCACGCGAGAGGGGGACGACTTCGCCGCCTATCATGAGCTTCACCTCGTCGAATGCGAGAGCGGAACCATCGTCGTCCAGATTCGCAATCACAATCCGGCCAACAAAGGCGAGACCCTTCAGACAGAATCGTCCGACGGGGGAAAAACCTGGACGGAGCCTCATGAAATCGGCGTCTGGGGGTTGCCTTCCTTTTTGCTGAGGCTGCACGACCATCGCCTCCTCATGACCTATGGCCACCGGCGCAAGCCGTATGGAAATCAAGCCCGCGTTTCTGAGGATGAGGGGAAGACTTGGAGCGAACCGGTCGTTATCTATGGCGATGGCGCGGGTGGAGATCTCGGCTATCCCAGCACCGTGGAATTGGCAGATCATTCATTGCTCACCGTTTGGTATGAGAAACTGGCGGATTCGCCCCGAGCGGTTCTGCGTCAGGCGCGCTGGCAAATCTAACAGAATGCTAGTGCATCATCCGGAAAGTAAGAGGTGCACTTCGCGAGAGATTTGGTTCGAG
>CAYGQD010000163.1:6331-16231 GCA_964351855.1 uncultured Verrucomicrobiales bacterium | reverse complement strand
TTGCGCTCGATCGCATCTATGTTCATCCGAATCATCGGGTTCAAGTGACCAGAAAAACGCTCGATAGTGAAGGGGCCCGGACGGCTTCGGATCACCTGCCGCTCATCGCCGACATCGAGTTCGACTGAAGGCGTAGTTTGCCGACAAATCTCACATTGAGAAATATTTCTAAGCCAGGATCTGCTTCACGATGTGGGCTTCTTCGACTCCGGTGAGGCGCTGGTTGAGGCCGCGGAATTTGAAGGTGAAGCGTTCGTGGTCGATGCCGAGCTGGTGGAGGATGGTGGCGTTGAGGTCGCGGATGTGGACGGGGTCTTGGACGATGTTGTAGGCGTAGTCGTCGGTCATTCCGTGGTCGTAGCCCGCTTTGATGCCGCCGCCGGCCATCCAGGTGGTGAAGCAGCGTCCGTGGTGATCGCGGCCCGACGTGGGGGCATCGAGCGCGCCTTGGCTGTAGACGGTGCGGCCGAACTCTCCGCCCCAAATCACGAGGGTGTCATCGAGCATCCCGAGCCGTTTCAGGTCCTTGACGAGAGCGGCAGAGGCTTGGTCGACGTCTTGACATTGGCGGGGGAGCTGGTTGCGGATCGAGATGTGTTGATCCCAACCGCGGTGAAAGAGCTGGATGAACCGAACGCCGCGCTGAGCCATGCGCCGAGCCATGAGACAGTTGGCGGCAAAGGTGCCGGGGCGGCGCGATTCTTCTCCGTAGAGTTGGAAGGTCGATTCCGGTTCATCGGAGAAGTCGGTTAAATCAGGAACGGAGGTCTGCATCCGGTAAGCCATCTCGTAGGCTTCGACGCGGGCGAGGGTTTCCGGATCGCCGACGGTTTCGGCTTGGCGACGATTGAGGTCGCCCAAGGTATCGAGGAGGTTGCGACGCGCTTCTCGAGAGACGCCGGGAGGGTTCTGGAGGTAGAGAACGGGATTGGCTCCCGGGCGGAGCATGACGCCCTGATGACTGGAAGGAAGGTAGCCGCTGCCCCAGAGTCGAGAGAAGAGTGGCTGGCCCGGATTCTTCCCGGTTCCTTGACTGAGGAGGACCATGTAAGCGGGAAAGTTTTCGTTTTCGCGACCGAGCCCGTAGCTGAGCCACGCTCCCATGGAGGCATGCCCCATTTGTTGGGAACCGGTGTTGATGTAGGTCACGGCGGGATCGTGGTTGATCGCCTCCGTCCACATCGAGCGGATGATGGTCATTTCATCGGCGATGGTCTGGTGATGGGGAAGGAGATTCCCAATCCAGGTTCCATGCTCGCCGCAGCGTTTGCCGCCCCAGAGGGGTTTGACGACGGGGAAGCTGCTCTGACGCGAAGTCATGCCGGTGAGGCGCTGGCCACCACGAACGGAGTCCGGGAGGTTCGAGCCATGGTTTTGATCGAGGAAATCCTTGTGGTCGAAGAGATCAACGTGGCTGGGGCCGCCGGATTGGAACAGGTAGATGACGCGTTTTGCTTTGGCCGCGAAGTGCGGGAGATCGGGCCGCCCGCTGGGAGTTCGTCCTCCGGCACCGGTGGCAACGGCCTTGGCTTCGGTCGAAAGCATCTGGTCCAGGGCGACGCCACCGAGACCGGCTGCGGTGGCTCCGAACAAGGCCCGGCGCGTCAGGAGTTTACGCTTGGCTTGGTCAATGGTGTTAGACAAAGGAGTTCGATTCATGGCTGCGTTTTCGGTTGGGGAAAGGTGGCGTTCAAGGTGCGCTGAAATTGGGTAACCAGGTCCGGATGATCTTCCGCCAGGTTAGTGGTTTCGTCAGGATCCTGATCGAGGTTGAAGAGTTGGGTAGGGACGCGATCCCAATCGTGAACCGTGAGATACCTGGTGGTGTCGATTCCCGGGTGGCGGCTCAAGAACTTCCAGGGACCTTGTCGCAGCCACGTATATTGCAGCGTCTCGAAAGGAGCGTCGGGAACCATGTTGTGGATGGAATAGGCCGCTCCGGCGACTTCATCCCGTTGGGTTTTGGTGAGGTCGATTCCCGGGAGTTCGCCGGGAGGTTCGAAGCCGCAGAGTGGGGCAATCGTGGTGAAGAGATCGAGGGAACTGGCCATCCCCTCAGCGCGTCTCGGTTTGATTTTCCCGGGAAGCGAAAAGAAAATCGGCGTGCGGATTCCTAACTCGTAGGGTGATCCTTTGGACTTGGGAGCGTAGCCGGGCCACCAACCTTTTGGCAGCGGAATTTTGGAGTCTGCAGCGGCGAGCCAGCCATTGTCGCAAAGGTAGACGATGAGAGTGTTTTCCCGAATCCCTCGACGATCCAGAGAGGCGATCAACTCGCCGCAGGTGGCGTCGAACCATTCGCACATGGCATAGTATTTTGCGGTGGGCGCACTCAGTCCCAGGTCTGCGTAGTGTTCGAGGATGTCCGCAGGTGGGTTGTGAGGCGTGTGAGGGAGAAAGGGCGCATACCAGACGAAGAACGGTTTTTCTTCGCGCTGAGCGGTATCGAGAAACTCCTCGATGGGGGCCATTCCCTTGCGGCCGATTTGCAAACCCAGGTCACCATGGCGACCGCCCTTGATCGGATCGCCGTGGGTCATCCCATGAGTGAATCCTCCATCTTGCCAGGAACCTTCCCACCATTTTCCGGACTGAAAGCTGAGATAGCCGCGATCACCGAGGAACCGGACCAAGCTGGGGTTCTGGTGAAATGCTTCGACGACGGGACGGTCTTCTGCGTGACGTTCGGCCTTTCGGGCGGGGCTCACATCGTTCCCGACGACGCCATGTTGATGCGGATGGAGACCGGAGACGATCGAGGCTAGCGAAGGACGACAGAGTGGCGAGGTGACGTAGCCATGCTCGAAAAGGAGACTCTGTTCCGCGAGCGCATTCAGGTTCGGTGTCCGCACAATGTCATGACCCATGAAGCCATAATCTCCCCAGCCCTGATCGTCGGAAAGTATCAGAACGACATTTGGTGGTTGGGCAGACGCCGCAACTACGATCCAAAGCCAGCAATGGAAGAGATGACGCATCAGGAGCGGGTGAGGGTTTCGCTGAGGTTAAGGAGCAAACTGGAGACTTGGGTCCAAGCGGCTTGCTCGATGGCATCGACGGCAGATTGGACTGGAGAATCGCCCACGGAAACCAGAGCGCGCGCGGCCTCGGGATCGGCTTGGTAGCGTTTCCGTTCTTCTGTCAAGAAGGCGGTTAGGGTCGCCAGTTCCTCAGCGGAGGGAACCCGTCCCGCGATCTCTGCAAACGCGGCTTGCAGGCGTTCGGAGTCGCCTGTCGCGGGAGTTCGTTCGAGATGATGCCCCGCAAAAACGCGCGCGGCTTCGGCGAACTGCGGATCATTCAGCGTGACGAGCGCCTGCAACGGCGTGTTCGTCACGCCGCGTTGGACAATGCACATTTCCCGGTTGGGCGCATCGAAGGCCGCCATCCCCGGGTGCGGGCTGGTGCGCTTGGTGAAGGTGTAAAGACTGCGGCGATACAACTTTTCACCCTTGTCCTGGACAAAGACCTGCTTCGTGGCCGGGGTGCTGCCAAAGTGGCTCACTTCTTTCCAGAGACCGGGCGGTTGATAGGGATGGACGCTGGGGCCGCCGATCCGGGGGACGAGAAGACCACTGACGGCGAGCGCCTGATCGCGAATGAACTCGGCGGGGAGACGGAAGCGAGGGCCGCGAGCCAAGAGCCGATTCTTCGGATCGGTTTCAAGTTGTTGAGCCGTCGCTGCCGAATCCTGACGATACGTCGCGCTGCTCACGATCGTGCGAATCAACGCCTTTTGATCCCAACCGCTTTCGACGAACTCCGTGGCAAGCCAGTCGAGCAATTCCGGGTGACTGGGCCATTCTCCTTGCGAACCGAAGTCTGCGGAAGTCGCGACGATTCCCGTGCCAAAGAACATTCCCCAGAGCCGATTCACCGCGACTCGTGCGGTGAGCGGATGATCCGGTTGCGTCATCCAGCGAGCCAGATCGAGACGACTCGCTTTTCCTTCGGCGGCCAACGCCGGGAGGACGCGAGGCGTGTTGGTGCTGACCTTCTCCGTTTTGACGTCATACTGACCGCGATCCAGGACGAAGGTCTCGCGCGGCTTGGGAGCCATGTCCATGGCCATAGCGGAATGTGGCTGGGTCAGGACCTGGAGGCGCTCTTCCAAATTCGCGATCCGGACGCGCAGTGGTTCCAGTTCAGGAGCACGTTGCCGGTAGTGAGCGACAACGAGTTCTCGCTCTGCCTCGGTCCAGGTTTCGGCTTCTTTCTGGAGGATCTGCGAAACGTCGCCCGGGAAAATGCTGTCGGTGTCCTTCCCCCGGAATGCTTCGATCCGCCAATGATAGGGGAGGGACTCGTTCTTTCCGAAGAACACCATCACGGAGAGGAAGGGGGATTCGGCAGGATTGACAGGTTCGGCAAAGGTGAGGGTGAGATGCTGCTCACGATCCTTCTCAATGGGTTGCCACCAGTGGAGGTTCCGCTCGTCTCGAACCCCATCGGGAGCATGATCAAGGTGGGAGGAACTGGCTGTTGCTTGAGCGAATGCCACTTGGCGATAGATATCGACTTGTTTGGCGGGCTGATTGTCGGCAGAGACCAACACGGTGGTGACTTTGGGCACGCCATCCGGATGCGGGGTTAGCAGATATGTCTCTTCGTCTTCCTTCGTGTGGGGAAAGAAGTGGATGCGAATTCCATCGACGGGCTTTCCGGGCGGCAGTTGCAAGGCGTGGCTGAACGCGTTCAGGCCTTTGGAAGGCGTTGAGAGAATGACGGACTGATCCGGCTGCAATTCATAGGGGCCCGGTCGATTGGGGGAAGAGATGTCCAGGACCTGGAGGGGGACGGGTTCGAATCCTTGGCCTCTCGTCGCTTCTTGCTGGCGCATGGTTGCGACCCACGCGTCAAATCCTTCGATGTTGGCGGGCAGTTCTTCCTTCGCGGCGGCCAAATCGGCTTGGAGCTCGTTCAGTTCGTCACCCGGAATGACCGTCTTTGCCATGAGGCTGGGCGCGGCATTCCGACCGGCGTTTCCGTCGAGACCTCGATCGCCCAATTCATTAAAGAACGCGAAAAACTCGTAGTATTCCTTAATCGAAATCGGGTCGTACTTGTGATCATGACACTGGGCACAGGCCATGGTCAGGCCCAGGAACACTTCGCTGGTGGTCTTGACGCGATCGGCGACGTAGTTGGTCAGGTTTTCCTCCGGGATCGTTCCGCCTTCGTGAGTGATCATGTGGTTGCGGTTGAAGCCGGTGGCGACGCGTTGGTCGGGCGTCGCCTCGGGGAGCAAATCACCGGCCAACTGTTCCACGGTGAATTGATCGAACGGCTTGTTTTCGTTGTAGGCGTGGATGACCCAGTCTCGCCAGAGCCACATGTCGCGACCGCCATCGATGGAATACCCGTTCGTGTCGGCATAACGCGCTTGGTCCATCCAGGGAACCGCCATTCGCTCGCCAAAGTGGGGCGAATCGAGCAGGCGGGTGATGGCCTCTTGCCAGGCGGTTTCGCCGCGCGCTGCATAATCGGCGACGAATTCGTGCACGTCTTTGGCGGAAGGAGGCAGCCCGACGAGATCAAAATGCAACCGCCGGATCAAGGTCTCCGGCGCAGCTTCGGGCGAGGAACGCATCCCTTCTTCTTCCAGTCGGGCCAGGACAAAGCCGTCGATCGCCTGACTTCCCCAAGACTGCTTCGTCTTCGGCAACTCCGGCTTTTGGGGCGATTCGTAGGCCCAATGCCCTTCGTATACCGCACCTTCTTCAATCCACCGTTTGATCAACGTTTTCTGGTCCTCGCTCAGTACCAGGTGCGATTCAGGGGGCGGCATGAGTTCATCGGGATCGTCCGAAATGATGCGCCACCAAGCTTCGCTCTGGTCCAAATCTCCGGGAACAATTGCAGCGACGCCCCCGAGATCCGCGGTCGCTCCGGCCAACGAATCCAGGCGTAAATCGGCCCTTCGCCCGTGCTCGTCCGGGCCGTGGCAATGAAAGCAGGTCTCGGAAAGAATCGGACGAATGTCGCGATTGAACTTGATCGGGCGATTCACGACGGTTGCCTTCGGCATCGCGGTTTCGGTGAGTCCGGGATGCTTCACGGACCCCGTCGCGTTGATCACTTTCCAAGGATCGCGGTCCTGGGGATCGACGGCGGCGATCGTGGTTCCGGAATCGTTCGAACCGCCGGGAAGAAGGTTTGCCACGATCGTCACCAAAATGATGACGGCGGCGGCGCTGCCGAGCCAAAGCGAAGCTTTGGGGAACCGCTGGGACGGTGCGGCCACCGGAGTGGTGAAATCTGGGAACTCGGTCAGTTGAGCCTGATCCAGCGTCGATCCCGCGGCAGTGAGCCAGGTTTCCATCTCGCAGTGATCCAGATACTGATCGAGGGCCTCCGGCGAGGTTTTGAGAAGTTGTTGGAACGACTTCCGCTCAGCGTCATCCAGGTCGCCTTCGTGAAGTCGGGCGAGCAGGGCATCCAGTTGTTCTTTTGCGTTCATCGATGATTACAGTTCGGTAAAGGATTCGTGATCGAGCTCCCGGTGCGCCTCTTGCCGCACGCAGTCGATCAGGTTCTGGCGAGCGCGATGGAGCAGTTGAGCCACCGCGTTCGGTTTGCGATTCGTCTCTTCTCCCAGTCGCTCCAGGGAACAGCCTTCGAGGTAAAATCGATCAATCGCCGCTCGTTGTCGTTCCGGCAGCTTTTCCAGGCAAATTTGCAGCAACTTCCGCTTCCGCGCCTCTTCCCGCTCCCGTTCCAGATGGCGCGTCTCCACCATTTGCTCCAGGTCAGAATCGAGCAGGGGCACGGTGGCGCGCGCTTGGGACCGTCGGTTTTCGTTCCGATAATGATTGAGGGCAATCGCCCGCATCCAGGCAACGAGGTTTGATCCTGCCTCAAACGCCTCACGCTTTTCCCACGCCGTCAGATTGGTCTGTTGCAACAGATCCCGCGCATCCGCCAGATTACCGGTCAACCGGACCAGATACCCCAGAATGGGAACCTGGGCCCGTCGCAGACCGGACTCGAAAAGGGTTTTGGATTCGTTCAACAAAGCTTTCACTCCGCAAAGGAATGTCAGGAAGGGGAATTGTTTACGAAAATCTGCGGAAAATTTCGAGGATTCAGAGTGGGCACCTTCACCCGTCGATCTGAAACCTATTCCGATCTATTCGGCTGAAGTGGATTCTTGAAACCATTTCACCTCGGCGTTGATTTTCTCGATCCGATGCTGAAGCTGTTCAGCTTTTTCCAGGTTTTCTTCTTTGAGATACTGCTGGAGAATCCCCTCCAGATCAGCCGTCAATTCTTCATTGAGTCGGGTCAATCCCCCGGTTTGTTGCTTCCAGTATTCCAGGGTCACCGGCAGGTCGAGACTCAGGGGATTTGCTCTGCCGTAGTCGATCAGATCCGGATAATACAATCGGAACCGATACCAGCGGGAGGAACCCTCTCCGTCAGGAATATTGACGATGTAGCGCTCATCGTCCTCGTCATAGCGATTGGAAATGGGAGACCGATTTTCAATGCCTTTGGCCCCGGCATGAGTGCCAATGGCGAGGAGCTCATATTGCAATAAGTCCGGCAGCATCTCGAATCGTTTGGTGGCGGATGCGTCCCGGCCACGATCCTTCCGATTGTCTTCCCAGCGCGGTTTCCACTCTTCTCCATTCAGATAGGTAGGCTCGTCTTGACCGTTGTGTCGTCCCGGTTTGGCCGCCGAGTAGCTGACCCAGTAGACCCCGTCATCGGTGACGTGAAATTCATCGGAGCCATCGATGAGGGCTTCCACGGTCAAGCTCGCGGGAACGCGTCCATTTCGGATCGGGGACGTCCTCTGCATGTAATGATCCTCGGCTTCGAGATTCTGGATCGCCGTATCCATTTTCTTCGCGTTCTCCAAATCTCCTGCTTGGAAGAAGCGTTGTTTTTCTTCGGCGAACTTCTGAAGGAACTTCTGGTTGATCGCCTTTACGCCTCGAGTTCGTCGATCGTCATAGGCCCGTTGGAGCCGCTCTTCCTCCACTTGCAATCGACTCTTCATCTGAGCCTCCAGGGAAGTGATGCCCAAGGTTCCCGCAATAAGTAACCCACAAACTATTGAGCGAATGAAGCCAACCATACGGGTGCTTATCATGGTTGGAGACCACCGTCAAACTTCAGCGATCTCCCCTCCTTGATTTTACGGGCTGCAACTGGGGAGGTTCATTTGGAGGGTTCTCCCATGAAACCCCATTTCCTGATTGCGATGTTCCTTCCTTCCGTGCTGCTCGGTGCCGATCCCTCGAAAGTCGCCTATGACGATCCGGCTAAGGTTGACGAAGATTATGCCTTTCAGGGGGAGTATCAGGGAGTGCTTGGCGAGGAAAAGGTTGGCATTCAGATCATCGCACTCGGCGCGGGGACCTTTCGGGCGGTGGGTTGTCCGGGAGGTCTGCCGGGCGATGGCTGGGATGGCGAAAAACCTCGTTCGACGTATGAGGGGACCCGCGAAGGTGATGCGCTGACGTTCAGCTACGAACCATGGACCGGTGTCGTGGCTGGTGGAAAACTGACGGTCACGAATCCGGAAGGCGAGGTGGTGGGAACATTGGAGCGTGTCGTCCGGAAGAGCCCCACGCTCGGCGCAAACGCACCGGAAGGGGCCGTGGTCCTCTTTGACGGAACCTCGGTCGATCGCTGGAAACCGGGGAAGATGACCGAAGACGGCTTGCTGACCCAAGGAGCCCGCAGCGCCGATACCTTTGACGATTTCTCGCTCCACATCGAGTTTCGGCTGCCATATCAACCGACCGCTCGTGGTCAGGGACGGGGCAACAGCGGACTGTATCTCCAGGGACGCTATGAAGTGCAGCCCAAGTAGGCATCTTTTGACATTACTGCGGCCTGACCGAAGACTAGTGGGGTGCGAATTCTTGGTAACATTCTCTGGTTTATTCTCGGGGGCCTCCTCGCGGCTCTTCTCTACATCGTGGGCGGGCTTCTGCTCTGCCTGACCATCATTGGCATTCCCTTCGGAGTTCAAGCGTTCAAGTTGGCGGGGCTTTCCCTGACGCCGTTTGGCACTCAGGTGGTTTATGGCGAGAAAGTCACCGGATGCGTTTCCGTCGGCATGAACATTCTCTGGATTTTGGTGGGTGGCTTCTGGATTGCGGTGGTTCACCTCGTTTTTGCGGTCATTTGTGGAATCACCATCGTCCTGATCCCGTTCGCTCAACAGCATCTGAAGCTGATGGCCTTGGCTTTTGCTCCGTTTGGGGTAGAACTGCGGGATTACGATTCGAATCCGAATCCGTTTGCCAACCCGAATCGGCCGATGATTGATCGCTCACAGCAATCCTGATCCTTCCCGGTTTCTCCTGGCGTATCGGCGTTGACCCCGTTGGGCCCATCGGCTATAGATCCTGCGTGAGCCAAGAAACAGCGGATAAACTCCGCGCCGCGATGCGCGACGTGCCGGACTTTCCCCAACCCGGGGTCCTCTTTAAAGACATCACACCGCTGTTGGGAGATCCCGAGCTGTTTGAGTTGTCCATCCAAGCCCTGCTGGAGCCGGTTTCCGGGAAACAGATCGATAAGATCGTGGGAATTGATGCCCGAGGCTTTATTTTTGGGGCAGCGGCCGCTCAAAAGCTCAATGCCGGGTTGGTTCCGATTCGGAAGAAGGGAAAACTCCCCTGGAAAACGCATTCTCTGGCCTACGATTTGGAATACGGCACCGCCGAAGTGGAAATCCACATCGATGCGATCAAAGAAGGCGAGAATGTCCTGATTCTGGACGATTTGCTCGCGACGGGAGGAACGGCCGCCGCCGCCCAGGAACTGGTCCGCAAAGTGGGCGGGAACTTGGTCGCTACCGGGTTTCTGATTGAACTCGAATTTTTGAAGGGGCGAGAGAAACTGGCTCAAGAATCCCAAACCTACGCGATTCTCCAGTAT
>CAYGQD010000163.1:0-6321 GCA_964351855.1 uncultured Verrucomicrobiales bacterium | reverse complement strand
GTATTAGGTTCATCGCGCCGTCTTCGTTTTTCCAACATGTCCAGTCACACCAATCGCGTCGCAACTCCCACGGGGATGCGTTCGCAATTGCGGATGCTGGACCAATATCTGGAAACCAACGGACTAGGCGGCTATTCCTGCGGCACGCTCAGTGGCGTTCGCCAGTGGCCTTCCCAGGGAATGGTGGTGGTGGCGAAAAAACCGCCGATCGATCGCTACGTTTTAGTGAACGGCTTCGATGTCACTGTCGAATTTGGCGAAGAGAAGATTCCGATCACCACGCATCGCTTTAAAGGGGACCGCTACGAGCCAGATGCCCGTAAGCGATTGATTCAGTTCGAGTCGAAGCCGTGGCCCAGTTGGATTTTCGATCTCGGACAAGGGCGCGCGCTCCAGTTCGAGGTCATGGCGCGGCACGGGACCAATCAGTTCGTCTTTTCCTGGCATTTGGAAGCGGCCACGGAACCGGCTCAGCTTCGGGTTCGACCCTTGCTCTCCGGCCGACCGATGAATTCGGTCCGCACGGAATCCAAAAAAATGGATTTGCGTCCGGAGCGACCCTCTCCGCGTCAGTTTGTCTGGAAACTCCGGGGCGGTGCTCCCGCTCTCTCGCTGCTTTCTGACGGCGATTTCTTCGAACGCGGGCGTTGGATTCGCGATTTGGTTTACGACAACCACAGCACCGAAGACCTGGCCTGTCCCGGGGAGTTTCGCTGGATGATCAATCTGCGCCAGCGCGCTCAGATCATCGCCTGTACTGCCGAAGAGATGAAGGAGAATCCGCGGACGGCCAATGAAGTGGCTCACCTAGCCAACAAGCTGCGGAATGCGGAGCGAACTCGGCGAAAGCTGTTTCGCAGTGAACTCGACCGGGCGGCTGATCAGTACATCGTCGAGGGATCGGACGGGAAGACCCTGCTGTCCGGCTTCCCGCGAGGGACGGAGATGGGAGCCCGCACGATGATTGCGATTCGGGGGATTTGTCTGAGTCCAGGACGTCTGGACGTCGCCAGCAATGTGTTAGAGACTTGGCGGGGGCGCGTTGCCACCGGGATGCTGCCGACCGAAATTTCCGAGCATCGACTGAATCCCACCTATTCGTCTCCGGAACCGTCTCTCTGGTACATTGTTGCAGTTTACGAATATTTCCGCGCGTCCTTTCGCCAGGGGCGTCAATTGCGGAAGGAAGAGCGGCTGCTACTCGAAGAGAGCATCCATCAGATTCTCAGTTCGTTTCTGGAGCGACGCCACAAAGAAGCGTTTGCGGATGAGGACGGACTCCTGGCCGAAGCCTGTCAAGCCTCCCGGAACGATCAACAGGGAGAAATCATTAAGCGCGTTCAAGTTCAGGCCCTCTGGATCACGGCACTTTGGATCGGCGCGCGGCTCGATAGTCGTTGGAACGCGGCCTACGACATGGCTCGCGAGGAATTTGATCGCGCCTTTTGGTTCGAAGAAAAAGGGTATTTGTATAAAGCGCTGATTCGGTCTCCCAACAAGACGATCCAGCGGGTTCAGAGTATCAGCATGGAGCAGATCCTGACCGTTGGTGGACTGCCATTGGTTTCGGTGGATGAGGGAAAAGCCAGTCTCATTGTTCACGCCCTGGAAGAGCGCTACGCCACGTCCGAAGACATCAAAACCGCGACTTCATTTCCCTGGCTCTTTGGACCGTTCGTCGAAGCTTGGTTTCGCGTCCGTCACCGGGAGCCCGATGCGCTGGAAGAGGCGAAAACCCGCTTCATCGACCCTTGGGAAGCGCATCTCAAATTCGGTGGTCTCAATCACCTTCCGGAGAACCAGCCCTTCGTCTCCCGAGGAACGGTCCCGACCAATATCAAGCAAGCCTCCTTCAGCGCGATCGAGACTTCCGAGCTACTCCGCATTCTCCATATGCCGGATCTCCAGCGGAATCGCGCTCCGTTCGAAGAGCGCCGTCATGTCCCGATTCTTCATCGGTAGTTGAATCAGTGCCGCTTGAAGAGACGTTTTCGCTCTTCTTCGTTGGTCGAAGGGGCGTCCTTTTTCGCAGTTGGGCTCGCTTTCTTGTCCTCAACCTCATCGTTCGCCTTGATGACGACAGGATAAGGTTTCTGCTTTCGAATGTAGCTGAGCAGCTCCTCTTTCGTGGGAACCTCGTTCGCTTTGCTGCCGAAAATGAGCCGGTTGGGTTTTTCGGCCAGGGTGCCGGTGACATATTGCCCCCAGACAATCATGACCTGGAGTTCTTCCGCCAGGCGGTCGATTTCTCCGGTAACGTTCAGCAGCTGACGGCGCAGGGCCTCGTCGGGCTGATTGGCGGGACCGGCGAGGAGGACATGGATCTCTTCGGTGATGGTATCGACCCGCTTTCGCAGTCCCACCTCCGTTTCGGTTCCCGCGAGCAGGTCGGTGAGTTCCCCGGAAAACGCTTCCAGATTGCTGACCACCTTCTGGGTTCCTTCGCTGAGGCCGGGATCGTCGTCGGTTCCTTTGAGCAGGGTATCGATTTCATCGGAGACGGAACCGAGATTTTCGAGCACCTCATCAATTTGGCGTTTGAAGCCAGGATCATCGCCTTCTCCGGAAAATGCCACGCTCAGATCGGCGGACACCGTTTTCAGGCTGCCGGTCAGTTCTTCGACGTTGGTGACCGTTGCCAGGAGTCCATCACCGTCCTCACCATTGAGCTGGGCGACGACTCCGGTCAGGGTGGTGACGAGTTCGTCGATGTTGGCGAGAATCGCGGAAGAGCCGGGAGCCATGTCTTCCAGCATGGAAGGAGCGGTTCCGGCCGAAAGAATGCTGCCATCGGCCAACAGGCCTCCTTCATCGTCGATGCGTTTCAGGGCGACGAAGCGCTCTCCCAACATGGAGGCGGACGTGATCGCTACCTTGATGTTGGCCGGAAGATCGATCGGCTCGATGATCGAAACGTGAAGGCGAACGATTTCGTCAGGATCCCCCCGTTCTTCTTTCGGGAGCATCTCCACCGCATTGACCAGCCCGATGGTGGAACCCGCGTAGCGAACCTCCGAGTTTTTTCCAATTCCCGAGACGTCCTGGAAATCGACCGAGAATTTCAAGTGAGGTTGCTCAAAGGGATTGCCGAGAACCGCGAAGACCAGCGCTCCCAATAGCAGGGTGGAAGACGCGATCACGCTGAGCGCGACAAAGACATCAGATTTCTGGTTCATATTTCGAAGGTGGAGCCAAGCAGCACTTCGCCGTATTTCTCTCCATCGGTTTTATAAGGAATGGGCCCGTCAGCAAGTCCTTCCGTAAATTGCTTGACCATGGGACTGGGGTGGTTTCGAATTTCTTCGGGGGTTCCTTCCGCGACGATAGTGCCCTGATGGTCACCGGTTCCCAGCATGATGATGCGGGACGCGATCCGAAAGACGCTGGTCATATCATGGGTCACGACGACGACGGTTGCGCCGATTTTGCCGGTGAGATCGAGGGTCAGTTGATCGACCACCGCAGTCATGATGGGATCCAGGCCAGCGGTCGGCTCATCGCTGAAAATGAGTTCCGGATCGAGGGCGAGGGCTCGCGCCAAGGCAACGCGCTTCCGCATCCCGCCGCTGATCTCCGCCGGCATTTTATCGCCATGTCCCGTCAGACCGACTTGCTCCAGCTTCATTTTCACGACGATCTCGATGAGCTTTGGCTTCAGGTCGCCGTGTTCGCGCAGGGGCAGGGCCACGTTTTCCGCGACGCTCATGGACTGGAAAAGGGCGCCGGACTGAAAGAGCATCCCGATCCGGCGGCGAATTCCCTGCATCTGGCGGTCGTTCATTGTTGTGATCTCCTCCCCAAACATCGTGATCGAACCCGATGTCGGCTTCTCGGCACCAATCAGGTGACGCAGCAGGGTGCTCTTGCCGCAGCCACTCCCTCCCATGATGACAAAGGTTTCTCCGGGATAGATCTTGAAACTGAGCCCGCGGAGAACGGTGGTTTCACCAAACTTGCGCACCAGATCGGTCACTTCGATGAGCGGTTCTCCGCGGTCTGAGCTGGAAGCAGGCATCTTAGAAGAAGAAAATGGCGGTCAGAAAGGCGTTGGCGATGAACACGGCAAGAAGGGAGTAAACCACGGAATCAGTCGTCGCTTTTCCCACGCCTTCGGCACCGCCGCGGACGTTCATCCCTTCATTACAGGCAATGGTGATGACGAGGAAGCCAAAAACCACGCTCTTCAAGACACTAATTCCGATATCCGTCAGGGTGATCGCCGTCAGGGCGCGATTGATGTAAAACGCCGTCGTCATCTCTAAGGAGGTGCTGGAAATGAGCCAACCACCGAACATCCCCACATAGATTCCGAAAACCGTCAGAGCCGGTAGCATCACCATCATCGCGAGAACGCGGGGTATGATGAGGAAGGACGTGGGATGAATCGCCATGACTTCGAGCGCCTCAATTTCTTCGGAAACACGCATCGTCCCCAGTTCCGCCGTGACCGAAGAACCGCTGCGGCCAATCACGATGACCGCGATCAAGAGCGGGGCCAGTTCCTTGAGCAAACTTGCCGCCGTCAGTTCCGGCACGTAAACCTCTGCGCCCATCGTTTTCAAGGTCGCCGCAGACTGCATTGCCAGAACCAGACCAATCGATAGTGCCGTCAGGGAAGCCATGGGGACGGCTTGAACTCCGATCCGAACCATCTGGTGAAAGGCACTTCCCATCCGGTAAAACTCCCCGCGAAATGGAGCCACCCCGAGCCACCAAGCCAAGCTCCTCACTAATTTTACATACTGAATAAACCCCGTCATTTGCGCGTGTCCGACCGTGCCAGAATGATGGAGATCGATTCTCTCGGCTCGATTTTGACGATCCTACCCCGTTCTTCTTCACGCGCCAAGCCTTTGGCCGAGAATTCGCGGAGACTGGTGATCGTGGAGAAAAGACGGGGGAATTTGACGGAAGATGCGTAGTCTAGACAGGGAGCTTCGCGAAGAATGCGCACAAACTTCGGGAACGATGAAACCGGCTTGCGTTCGGAGCGTCCTGAGACTTGTTAGCTTGTTCCATGAAAACCACTGCTCCACGTAACGCGAAGAAGGCGATTTCCGCTTTCACCCTGGTTGAAATTGTCATTGTTCTCACGATTATTGCCGTTTTGGCAGGAGGAAGCATTTACATGCTGAAAGGGCTGATTGGCGATGCTCAAGGTCAGCGCGTCGATTCGGACATCCAAACCATCAAAGTGGCGTTGGGTGCCTATGAGCGAAATAACTACTTCAAACCGCCCACTGAGGAGCAAGGCTTGGCCGCTTTGGTCGCGAAGCCGACTTCCGATCCTCAGCCCGAAAAATGGCGGCAATACCTGGATGAGGTGCCAAAGGATCCTTGGGGGAATGAGTATCAGTTCCGGATTCCAGCTCAGCGCAGCAAGACCGACAAGTATGACCTTTTTTCCCTAAACGAGGACGGTGTTGAGAACGAGGACGATATCGGGAACTGGTAAGAACCATCGGGGCTTCACCCTGGTAGAGATCGTCATTTCGATGACGGTCATGGCGCTATTGATCGCGGCCAGTGTCCCTTCGATTCAGGGCGTGATTCGCGAGCATCAGGCGCAAGAACCGCTTCGCGAATTGGCTGTGATGGCGCGGACGGTCCGCGAGCGGGCGCTTCGTTTCCAGCAGCCGTTTCAAATCGGGTTCGACGCCACGGGCTGCTTCGCCTCGGCCTATTTTCAGCCTTACGATCAAGTGGGCGAATACGAAACGCTCCGCTCTGAGCAGCAAGCTCGAGAATTAGATGCCCAGCTCCAGGATGCGGCGGAACAGCGGTTTGGAGCCTCGACCGAAGAGGTTGCCGCCGTGGGGAGCGACTTTCTTCAGCGCTATGAGTGGCCGGAAGGAATGCGTGTGCGGGTGCGATTTTGGGGCGATCTCGAATGGGAAGATTTATCCGGCGCGAGGTTTCGTCGTTGGGTGTTTCAACCGACGGGGATCGTCCGACCGTTAGTGATTCAGTTCGAGAATGAAGGCGTGTTTCTGGAAGCGACCTTTCATCCAATGACCGCCGAGATTCAACGGGAGAGGAGCTACGTGGAATGAAGCGAAACGAAGGCGGCTACATCTTGTTTGAGGTCATCATTGCGGTGACGATTTTTTCGCTCGCGATTGTCGGATTAATGCGAGTTCTCGATACCAGCTTGGATTCGGCCAATCTCTTTGCTCGCGACACCGCGATCCGCTATGGATTGCAATCGATTCTAACCGAAGCACAGCATCAGGAACTGGCGAACATGGGGCTTGAGTCTATCGATGAGGCCATGGGAGTCACTTACCGAACGGAGGTTGAGCCGCTCGAAATTTCGAGCGG
>CAYGQD010000162.1:0-16260 GCA_964351855.1 uncultured Verrucomicrobiales bacterium | reverse complement strand
GGGCGACGGATCAGAAGACAAGCAGGTTCTTGTAAGTTATTTTGTAACGGGCCCTTCGCGTAAAAAGCTCTAGCCTGCTCTTTCATGCCGCGCGGGCGCTCTCCGCAGATTACAGATGCCGCGATTCGTGCATCCCGAAACAGAAATGAGCCCCGGGCTCCCGACCCCACCCGTCAGAATGGAAGTCGAGATACCCGAGACTCTCCTCAATACCAAGGGGTCTACCAAAACCGACTACTCATCTTGCGAGAGAAGCGTGGGGAGGAGATAGTAGAACATCCAGGCCAAGGAAGTGACTAACGCACCCACATAGGTCAGCGCGGCTGCGTTTAAAACCCGATCGACGCCTTCGCGTTCTTGCATCGTCACCACTCCGGAACCAGACAGGGCCAGCTTCGCCCTTCTGGAAGCGTCAAATTCCACGGGAAGCGTCACCAAATTGAACAGGGTGATCACCCCCCACCCTGCCGCCATCAGCAGAAAACCCGTGCTGCTCGCAAAAATGCCCGTGAAGATCCCGATCAATGGAAGCCAGGTGACGATGTGACTCGCAAAACTGGCCGCGCCAACGGCTGCCATCCGCCATTGTAAAGGAGAGTAACCTTTCGCGTGCTGCAATGCGTGTCCGGCCTCGTGGGCAGCCACGCTAACTGCTGAGACCGAGCCGCCGTGATAATTGTCCGGTGACAACACCAGGCGCTTCCGAATCGGATCATAGTGATCATTCAGCATCCCCGGCTCAGCCGTAATCTCAACGTCATGAATATGATTGGCCCGGAGCATTTCTCGGGCGACTTCAGCACCGGTGAAACGGGAAGCCGTCTCCACGTCGCTGTAGCGCCGATACACGGACTTCACGTGCCAAGCCGCAAAGAGCGAGACGACCAGGGTTCCAACAAAGATTGCGATCATCAAAACCATATCGTTATCGAATCAAAGGTTTCAGGTTGAAGGGAGATAAAGTGAGCAGTGGGTCTATGACTACAGACTTACGACTGAGAACGGCGTCGCAGCCTTGGATTCCGATCGATCCGCGCATTCCAGCAAGGCTGAAAACTGCTCGGACGCCTCCTCATACCGGCTCGAGAGCTCGTTGAGGAGGATCGATAGCGGAATCGAGGCGAATTCAGACTCCGCCCGCAGGCTGAGAGCCGCAATGATTCGCGCGCCTTCGGACAGCATATCCACCAGCTCGGACAATTGCCCGCGGGTGAGCTGATCATTCTGGTAGCAGGACAGATTCCCGTCGAGAATGGCAATGGCAGTCTCCACCTCTCGGGCAAATTCAAAGCGCTTGCCCGCAGACGTCTCCGGCGTCGTAAACCAATCCAGAGAAGCCTCCACTTCGCCGCTGGCGGCCTGCAAGTGCTCAATTGCCCATTCGCTGGCGGACAGGCCCAACAAATCCTCTAATTGCTTAAGAGGAGCAAGATCCAAGGAGGAAGGATAGTTCATCGAAAATGAAGCGGTCAGGGGGTCAGAAAAGGGTTGGTTAGGTCCTCCGAAATTCGAATTTCAGACGACGATCCATTGCTATACCTAAACTCGGTATCACGCAACCAAAAACCTGTCTTTATTTTCAGGTTTTTAGATGCGTAAGAATCCAAAGGATCTTTTGAACGCTATCCTGCACCATTGCCCCATTCATCGTCGCCACCTCTGACGGCCTTGCCTGCCTTCTCTTCGAACAAGAATGAACCTAAGCCGCCGTCGTCGAGGCCTCAGCCGGCCGACTCAATGGAACCAGCAGCTCTCGCAAGGTCCGATGCGATTCCAAAGGATGCCGCAATGGAAAATCAAGGAACACGACGTAGCGATTACGCCGCCCCTCCCGGACCTTCTCTAAAACCCCGGCTTCTTCCAGTTCCGTCAAGATGCGCTGGACAGCGCGCTCTGTAATCCCGACGGCCAGGGCCAAGTCCCGAATCCGAATCGTTGGATTATCGATCAAGCAGACCAAGATGTGAGAATGATTAGTCAGGAACGTCCAACTGTGGTGCGGCGGTGGCGAAAAGTTGCTCATAAAGAATCCGGAACTAAAAAGACAATAGCACAAAAAATGACTTGATAAACATGCATTCTGTATCACGTAATTCATAGTGTGTATCCGGAAAGACGACTCGATGTCAACCCTAAACTCGGGTTCGTCCTTCCTATTTGCCCTCCCGGCCAACACCCTAAGGAATACCCTTAGCGCCACCTGCGGATTAGCCCTGCAAGAACCCTGAAACCCCTCTCTCAAACCCCACCTTTCCGAAACCACGATGGACACGAAGCAACTCTCCACCGAAATCCGCCGCCTCGCACTCGTCGATCCCAACCACAGCCCCTTCATCAGCTGCTACCTGCACCTCGATGGCGTCCGGGGTAACCCCATGCGCGAGATCGAAGAACGCGCCGAACTGGTCCGCCTCTCCCTGGAGGGCCCCGCCAAAGAGGACTTCGAAGCGGCCATCGAAACCATCCGCGAATGGCTTCAGGTCCACCTGCGCCACAATGCTCGCGGAGTCGCACTCTTCTCCCGCAGCGGCACCGATCCCTTCTTCGCCGCCATGCAGTTCGCCCGTCCCCTCACCACCTGTTTCCACGTCGATGAAGCGCCGCACATCTATCCCCTCGTCGAACTGAAAGACGTCTATCACCGCTTCATCATCGTCCTGATGTCTGAAGAAGAAGCCCGCATCATCGAAACCAACATCGGCTCCATCACCGAAGCCATCATCTCGGAGCGCCCCGATCTCCGCTGGCGAGTCGGTCGCGAATGGACCAAAGAACACTACCAGAATCATCGCCGCGATCGCAATGAGCGCTTCGTGAAAGAGAAGATCAACATCCTCGAAGAACTGGTCAACCACCGCCAGCACACCCACATCATCCTCGGTGGGAAGCCGAACCTCGTCGCCCGGATGCGCCGCGCCCTTCCCAAAGCGCTCGAAGAAAAAGTCATTAACACCATGATCGTCGATCCCCGGGACGGTGTCAGCGCCGTCGTCCGCGAAGCCCTCCAAGTCTTCATCGAGCGCGAGCGCGAAGAATCCGTCGCCAACGTCAAACGCCTCGAAGCTGCCGTCATGTCCGGAGGCCTCGGCGTCGTCGGCCATCGCGAAGTCCGGCAAGCCCTCGAATACGGCCAGGCGGATCTGCTCCTCCTCCAGCAAGACCTCCCCGACACCAGCGTCCGCGAAGAACTCACCCGCCTCGCCGTCCGCTCCGGCGTCGAAATCGAAACCGTCGAAGACTGTCCCATCCTCCAAAACTTTGGCGGAATCGGCTGTCTCCTGCGTTACCTGCTCCCCGAGATGGTCCAGGAGCAACAAATCGCGTAGGCGTTGGGGTGATCTTCTTGCTGGCACCACCCTCGGCGGCCATCCCAAACCATCTGCGCTTCTCTGCGAAATCTGCGGATCCTTGCTTGAGGTTCGATGGAGGAGTCTGATGGTGGTCCTATGACCCCTACCCTTTCTCCCGAAACCTCCCCCTCCTTGCCAATCCCCCAAGAAGCCTTTGATTGGTATGATGAGTATGCTCATGGCATCATCGATCGGCGGACGTTCATGAACCGGCTTTCGACACTGACGGTTTCCGGGTTGACGATGGGGACGTTGCTCTCCGCGTTGATGCCGGATTATGCGCAGGCGGAGCAGGTAAGTTTTAATGATCCGGAGATCAAGGCGCAGTATGCGACCTTTGATTCGCCACAAGGTCATGGTGAGGGGCGCGGTTATCTGGTGACGCCAACGGCATTGAAAGGAAAGCTTCCGGCGGTGTTGGTGGTCCACGAGAATCGCGGGCTGAATCCCTACGTGAAAGATGTGGCGCGGCGGGTGGCGAAAGCAGGGATGGTGGCGTTCGCACCAGATGCGTTGTATCCGTTAGGCGGGTATCCGGGGAATGATGATGAGGGACGCGCGATGCAGAAATCGATGGATCCGGCAAAACTGGAGCAGGACTTCATCGCGGCGGCGAAGTTCCTCAAAACGCATGACGCGACGACGGACAAACTCGGGGCGGTGGGTTTCTGTTATGGCGGGTATGTCGTGAACCTGCTGGCGGCGGCGATTCCGGAGACGCTGAATGCTGGCGTGCCCTTTTACGGAACGCCGGCCGCGAAAGAGCTACGCAAAAACATCAAAGGGCCGTTGATGATTCAGTTGGCGGAGTTGGATAATCGGGTCAATGCGACGTGGCCGGAGTATGAAGAGGATCTCAAGGCGAACAACGTGCCCTACACGATGCACATGTATCCAGCGGCGAATCACGGCTTTCACAACGATTCAACGAGTCGCTACGATGAGGAGCAGGCAGAGTTGGCCTGGACGCGGACGCTTGAGTTTTTCGCAGCGAATCTGGGGTGAAAATTGCTTACTCGTAGTGGCCGTCAACGCTGGAGGCCAGGTCGCTCCGTTGCCAGACTCTGACGTAGTCGATCACAAACTCTGCCGGTAACTGCGCATCATCAAGCGGACGATTGTCCCAGCCGCCGATCGGCATCGTGAAGATGAGCATCCCCGGCACGTCCGAGATTCGCTCGGACTCCACGCGCCCGACTTCGCGACCGTTGACGTAGTAGACGGCTCGACCGGGTTCCCACAGAAGGCCGGTGGTGACGAAACCGTCTTCATCCGGCGAAAAGTAGATGCTAGAGGTTCCGGTCGACTGATGGTTTTTGCCGTAACCATCCCAGTGCATCGCGATGTGGTAGCGATAGGGGCCCCAGCTGGTGAGGTGCTCGAGGATGTCGAATTCCATGCCGCGCGGTTCGGTCTTTTGCCGCTTCCACATAGGGCCAGCTTCGCGACCTGCATCCGGCATGAGCCAGAAGGCGGGCCAGAGTCCGTCGGCGGTGGGGAGTTTGACCCGTGCTTCGAAGTAGCCGTAGCGTTGCCGCCAGTTGTCGTAGGTATCGAGGTAGCCGCCGGTGTAATCGCTGGTGTGCTGGGTGGGATCGTCATTGTGATGGCCGAACTTTTTTTCCATGCGGAGGGCAGCCGTGCCGTTGTTGAGGATGACGTTCTCGCGGCTCCAATGGGTCAGTTCTTTGGCACCCCAGTAATTGGGGCCGGCGACGTTCCAGGTTCGCGAATCGATCGACGGCTGATCAAACTCGTCTTCGAGGGTGAGGCTCCAGTCGCCTGCAACGGGGGGCCGTTTTCCAAACCAATCGGGTCGTTCAAACCGGTGAACGCCGCACCCCATTTCTTGGACGTTCGCCCCTCCTCGCACCTCGATCGCCTTCACACTTCGGCTATCAAACACCGGCCCAGCCTCGCTCGAACCCTCACCCATGCTTCCCTGCCAGACCACTTCGCGGGTGAACGTCAACGGCGACGCCATCCAATCCGTCGCTCGACCACCCTGATCCACCGCCCGCAACTCAACCTTGCCGCCGTTCGCTGCGACCGCGATCTGGTTGTAGTTCCGCAGATCCCACGTCCCTTGAACCGGACCATACCGCGTCACCGTTTCCTCCCGGGTCACCCTAACCTGCTTCGCAAACTCCGCACCCGCGACAAACAGCAGACCATCCTTCGGTTCAACGGACACCTCGGCCTGCGACGCGGGACGGGGAGACTCCCCCGGCTTTCCCGCCGCAACGAGCGACTCGATCTGAAAGCTGACCGCCGATTCCGAAACCTTGTCGGTGAACACCAGCATCCCCGAAATGGTGCCGGGATCCAGCGCATAACCTTTCTGGAATCCGTTGTGAAACCCAAAGTAGGTCTTCACCGCCTTGGTCTCGCCCGGTTCGATCTGAATCTTTTCCACATTCCACGGTCCCAGCCTCCAATCACCCGGATTATCGATCCGCAGATGGATCGCCCGCGACTGCTTCCCCGTGTTGCGAATCGTCGCCACGACATGGCTGAACGCAGACGCATCCCAAGCTTCGGATTCGGCCGGTCGAATCTCAACACCCGGGTAACCCGCATTTCCAGGCTCGATCGAAACCGAAATCGCGGAAGTCGACTCTCCCTGAACGCTGACTTGATCCGAAGAAGGCTGCACCTGGCTAGCCACTCCCAGAACCTCAACCACTTCCGCACTGGCAAGAAGCGGCACCCCGATGACTCCGCTGAGAAGAAGGGCAAAACGTTGGAACACCATGCCCGACTAACCGGCAGTCTCTCGGAATCGCAACCCTTGTTGAGCCTCGATCGCGCGACCACCCTCCTCGGTCACGAACTCGGGATGCTCGGCCTCGAACTGGGGCAGCAGATGATCCAACACCTCGCGGAGCAGATCCGTTGCCGCCCTCACCTCGGCCTTGAGGATCTGGGTTAGGGTCGTGCGGGAGACGATCGCGTTGCGCGGGGCCATCACCACCGCCTCATACGCCGCCGTCCGGCTCTCCAGCTCGGTCAGATCGGCCGCCTTTAATCCATAATCGGCCAGGGCCTCCTCCTGCTCCACCGCCAGCTCGCGGATCGCCGTCGCCTTCTCCGGCAGCTTCCCGTCGGCCAGCGCCCGCAGTCCGGAGCGCGTCACCTTCACCTTCGCCAGCAGCATCGGATTCTTCTCCCGGGCCGCATACCCGCGCAACATGCCGGATACCAGCAGGGTCGAGTCGATCAGCAGCTCCTCCACCTGACTCTTGTCCGCCGTCACCCCGCTCGTCGGGCTCTCCTGTTTCTGCGTCAGGCTATCGATCAGCTTGACCCGTCCTTCCAGCTCTTCCACGAGCTGGACGATCACCGGCACGCCCGCCCAGAGATCGGCTGGTTCGTGTCGGTCGTGAGAACATTGCGCACTGTCTTCAACATGTTCGCGCGTTCCAATTGTCGTTTTTTCATTCTTATCTTGGTTGGAGTTCGAGTGTTGGTTCACCAAACCCGATCCCGAACTTCCGGGTGGGTTATGGTTGTGCTATAAATTATGGTAAACCTAGAATCAAGCAAGCCTAATAGTTAAGGTTTCCGTAATTTTTAAGAAAACCGAATCCCCTTTGGCGATCTTCCCGAATATTTGACCAGCAATGTTTCGTAGCCTACCTTGTTTAAGACCACGGACGAAATTCGGCTTCATGCCGTGAGGGTGCTTAGGCAACCCTATATCCGCGGTCTCTTTTTTTGCCGTCACTGGGAAAATCGCCTCGGCGGGATTGGCGTTCTTACACTCGATCACCACGCTCCGCAGGCGCGCCTCACGACACCTGATACTTCTTAAAATTCTCGGCCTGCTCGAAGATTTCCTTGTAGACCTCGTCACGATCTACCGGGGGGTAGCCATGTTTGCCGAGAAGGAGGATAAGATCGACCTTCAGTTCGGCCTTGATGTCGGCGCGCTGGCTCCAGTCGGTGTATTTGGCCTTATCGTCGACGACGTCCTTCACCTCCTTGGCGAGGGCGATCAGCTTATCCTCGGGGTAGGTGAAGTCGTATTTGTGGGCGAGGGTCTTGAGGATATCGTAAAAGGATTTTTCTTCCAGATCGATGCCCATCTCGCCGAAGGATTCCTTCTCCTTCTTCAAAGCATGATAGAGGTCTACGATCTCCCCGGCGAAGTCGTCGAGAACGTTGCTGACGAGCACGTCGTCTTCCTTGCGCTCGTTGTATTTGTTCACGAGGGCCTGGAATTGCTTGGTGAAGTCCACACCCTTGATCTTGTTCACCTTTCGGAGATCATCGATGGCCTTCTTGAGCAGTTGCTGGAGCAGCTTGATCTTGGTGTTGGGCAGTTTGATCTTTTCGATCTTGGCAAGGTAGTCATCGCCGAAGATGTCAATCTCCGTTGCTCCGTCTTCGCCGAGTTTGAAAATCTCTTCAATCCCGTCGCTTTTGAGTGCCTCGGAAATCATCTCGCGCACCTTGGCGTTCATCTGGGCGCTGTCGGGCGCTTCGCCTTTGGTCAGTTTGGCGACGATGGAGCGGACGGCGAGGTAGAAGTGGATGTGGTCGCGCTCCGCCTGCGTGAAGACATCGCTGCCGCTGCAGATGTCGTAGGCGGCTTTCAGGCGCTTCACGAGAAACATGACCCGCTTTTCAATCTTATCGGTGAGCTGCACGAACTCCGCCGCCCGGTTCAGGCAGTGCAGCTGCTCGACCGGCGATCCGCTGAAGTAGGGCGTGGTGTCGAACTGATGAAAAATCCGCGCCAGCAGGTCGAGGTGGTCCCTCACCACGATGATGGAGGCCTCGATCTCTTCGATGTTACTGCTGTCCGCCTTGGAGTAGTGCGCCAGCGCCATGTTCATCTGCTTCTTGATGCCGATGTAGTCGACGACCAGCCCCTTCTTCTTGTTCTCAAACTTCCGGTTCACCCGCGAGATCGTCTGGATCAGGTTGTGCCGCTGCACCGGCTTGTCGATGTAAATGGTGTCGAGGAAAGGCACGTCAAAGCCCGTCAGCCACATGTCCACCACGATGGAGATCTTGAAATTGGATTCCGCCTTTTTGAACTGGGTGTCGAACTTCTTGCGCTCGTCCTTGTTGCCGAGCAAATCGTAGAGCGCCTTCTCGTCGTCCTTACCCCGCGTCATCACCATCTTGATGGTTTCCATCGGCAGGATTTCCTTCTGCTGCTTCTCCGTCAGTTCCACGCCCTCGGCCGCGACTCGCACTTCGGCCCATTCGGGACGTAGCGCAATCACTTGCTTGTAAAAGTCATATGCCACCTGACGACTGCTACTGACAAAGATCGCCTTGCCGGCCACCGTGGAACCTTCGCTGACGCGTTTCTCGTAGTGCGCCACGAAATCTGCCGCCAGCGCTTCGATGCGTTGCGGGTCGCCCAGGATGGCGCCCATGTTGGCCATCGTCTTCTTGCTGTCTTCGATCGCGTAGTCGCTCGCTCCGCCTTCGGCGCATGTATCGTAATACTTCTCGATCTCCTGCAGCTTGCTGTTGTCGAGGATCACCTTGGCGGCCCGGCCTTCGTAGACGATGGGCACCGTGATCTCGTCGGCCACCGATTCGGTCATCGTGTAGGCGTCCACCACCTCGCCGAAAACATCCAGCGTGGCATCGATCGGCGTGCCGGTGAAGCCGACGTAGGTCGCGTTTGGCAGCGAGTCGTGCAGATACTTGGCAAAGCCAAAAGTCCGCTTCACCCCGTCTTCCGTGATCTTGAGCTTCTGGTCCAGATTCACCTGGCTGCGGTGCGCCTCGTCCGAGATGCAGATCACATTGGTGCGATCCGTCAGCAGCTCCGTGTCCTCGGTGAACTTGTGAATCGTGGTGAGAAAGACCCCGCCGCTGTTGCGCCCCTTCAACAGGTCGCGCAGGTGATCGCGGCTCTCCACGCTGACCACCGACTCATCGCCGATGTAGCCCTTGCCATTGGTGAACAAGCCCGAGAGCTGATCATCCAGATCCGTGCGGTCGGTGATCAGGACAATGGTGGGGCTTGAGAGATCTACGCTCTTCATCAGCAGCCGCGCGAGGAAGAGCATGGTGTAGCTCTTGCCGCAGCCCGTCGCCCCAAAGTAGGTGCCGCCCTTGCCATCGCCTACCGGCTTCATGTGCTTCAGGATGTTCCGATACAGCTTGGTCGCCGCGTAGTATTGCGGGTAGCGGCAGAGTATCTTCTCCTCCTTACGTGAGGTGTCGGGCAAATAGACAAAGTTGCGGATGACATCGATCAAGCGGGTGGGGTGGAACATCCCCTTGATCATTGAGTAGAGCGAATTGATTCCGTCCACCTCGATCAAGTCGCCGCCATCCGTCTTGCGCCAGGCGTAGAAGAACTCATAGGGCGCGAAAAACGAGCCCGCCTTGTTGTTCACCCCATCGCTGATCACGCAGAAGGCATTGTATTTAAACAGCTCGGGGATGTCGCGTTTGTAGCGGGTCGTCAGTTGCACGAAGGCGTCGTGAATCGACGCCTCCTCGCGGATCGCGCTCTTGAATTCAAACACCACCAAGGGCAGACCGTTAATGTAGAGGATGCCGTCCGGGATGCGCTTCTCGTAGCCGACGATTTCCAGCTGATTGACAATTTTGAAGATGTTTCCGCTGCCCCCATAGGCCGCTTGCTCTTCGGCCACGATCTCCGGCACTTCACCGGCCTTCGGTTCCCGAAACGTCACCAGCTCCGAGTAATCAATCAACTGGATATACAGATCCTTCTGGCTGCGGTCTTCCCGCTTCAGCAGAAAACCATCCGAGACCAGCTTCATGATTGCCTTGTTGCTCTCGTAGAGGTCGGCGACGGAATAGCCTTCCAGCTGCTTGATCACCGCCTCGATTTCCTGCGGCGTGATGTGGTCCGCCGCATACTGCTTGGCCAGAAAGGCACGCAGGTCGGCCTTGATCAGCACCTCTTGCGGTTGACGCTCAATCGCCTCGCCCAACACGTGCGGGTAGCCCTCGACTCCGAGGAGTTCGATGATCGCAGCTTCGAGTTGGGCTTCGGTGAATTTCATGCCCCTGCACCTCCTGTGTTGGCATCCAGATCAACTACGTTGGCTTCCCCGAACCACTCTTTAGCTTTCTCCAAAACGGAAGCAGGTGGCTCGTGATAGAATACGGCCAGCTTCTCCTTGGCCCTCGTGCAGCACACATAAAAGATCTTCTGCGTTCGCTCCAAGACACTTTGAGTGCCTTCACCCTCAAATAGCGATTTGAAGTTATACTGATTCCAATTCCCGTTATCGAGAATCACCAAAACATACGAATATTCCGCTCCCTTTGTTTTGTGCTGCGTGGAGAATGGAGTGTGCCCTTCAAGATAGGCGAATAGCTGCTGAAACTGAGCGAATGGTATCAGCATGACTCGGTCGTAGAGGTATCGCTTTTTCTCTTTGAAGCGGATAAGTCGGTCGTCAATCTTACAGACTCCGTTGGCGTCGGCCGCCTCGATGATCTCGGCCACGGTCTTTTCCCCGACGTTGACCAAAGACTCAATCGCGTTCTTGAGTTCTTGCTTCTCCCCAACGGAGCGAATTCGAAAATCAGTCGCGCGAATGAAGTCGTTAATCTGTCCCTTCTGATAAAGGCGGATGTTCGTCTGGATCCTGAACAAGTGCTTAATCAGATCGTCTCTCTGTGACCCAGGGCGCGAAACTTCGGTTTCCTCGTTTTTCTTGTCATCAAGAAACTGCTCCTTATCGGTGTAGAGGGTCGCAATTTCCGGGAACGGGGAGGCCAGTGCGCACTGGTAGAGATCAGTATGTTCATCGATGTATCTCTGCATGCCAGCCGTTGGCTTCACTCTGTTCAGCTCAGCCCCTGTTTTTCCGGCCTTCAGGTGTTCGACGACTTCGCCGAAGGTCTGCTCAGAAAAGTCCTGCCCGATCTGGTTGTCTCGGATGTAGCTCCTGATCCTTCTGACGTAATCTAGGATCTTGTCTCCATCATAGGCCTCCATGAAATCGGGGAAGCCAGCTTTGCCTGCTATCAGATTGTGGGTGAGATTTAGCTCCTTCCTATCGCCGTCCCAACCAAGAAACCCTCGAACTGGATCCAAATTATTGCTGGTCGAGTAGATAAATTGAATCTGCCCAGATTTCACAGTGCCACCCTCCATATTCGGAGCCTCGATGTCGTCCGAGTGGGTTTGAATCAATCCATCCGTCCGAATCTTGTTTGCCAATTCGAAGACGAGACGCGGATTCCTTCGGTTCTGCTCTTTCTTTACCTCCTTAACCAGACCGGGGGCATCTCCTTTATAGTCGTCAATGTTACCAACCGTGCCTGGGTAAATTGCCTGCATCGCATCTCCGAAGAACCCTACGACGCCTGGTTTCGGATTCGTCTTCAAGTGTTCGAGCAAGATTTTCACCACGTCGGGCGAAGTGTCCTGATACTCATCTACAAAAACAAAGGGGTAGCGGTCCTTTGTGATTCCGCAAAGCTTTGGATGAGTTCCATACATCCGGCATGCGAGCTTCAGTAGCTCGTCATGCGAAATGATTCCATCCTTGAGCCTCACATATTCCTTGTATTGGATGCCGTCCTCGAGGTCCGCATACAGCTCTGGGGTTATCTCGATGCCTTCCGGGACTTTGAAGCGGGCAAACTCCTCGGCCTCGTCTTGAATTAGCGCAATGAGTGCGGCTTTAAGATCCGGCTGATAGGATTTGATGTTGTCCCACAAGAAATCGTGAATCGTTGAGACGTGGAGATTTCCGTGATCAACGCGTTCTTCAATCTCCCTAACTGCAGCGTTTGTGTAGGTAATGCATGCAATCGGTGCGGTTGGGAACTCCGCGATGACCCCGCGGATTACCTCCACCAAGGTGTAGGTTTTTCCGCTTCCAGCTCCTCCACTCAGAAGGAAATTGTCTCCATTCCGAATGACACCAAGAATCTGCTGCGCCTCCGATGTGAGCTTTAATCCTTCCTCAGCCATATCAAGCCCTCCTTTATGTAGCTAGGGATGCTCCAATTCGAGAACTCCTGTTGGCCAGCGGATTCGCTGTTCATGAGAATCTCGATAGCAAGAGACGGCTTGCTCCCGACTCCCTTCTCCGCGAGTTTGAAGTGGTCGTTGTCATCCAGATACAAGTCGAACCACTTCTTTGTCAGCGATTGAAAGGCTTCATGCCCTTTGGCTCGCAGAAGCTCTTGATTCGAACTAAAGAAGGCATCTTCGAAACTTCTAGCGTGATAGCCGTTTTCTTCCGTTTGGTATGCGAGGTAAACGTAGCCATCGTCAGCCTGCTCCCAAGAGTCTCCATTTTTCTTCAGGGATTTCTGACTAGAGTTTAGGCCAACAAAGTGCGCCAGATCGGATCTTTCTTTCCCGTGGAAATGGACCAAGGAGTCATTGGTGGTGAACTGAGCCTTCGCGTCATCCGGCTTACACTTATGCTGTTCGCTTTTGGGTGGGTCCGCGTTCGGGACTTCTTCAACGTAGCCACTATCAATGTCAGTTATGATCAGAGTCTTCACTCCGAGGAAGTCGATAAAGTGCTCAAAAGTCTTCGAGTGTGCTCCGACCTCAATAATTGAAACGTTCTGAGAAAGGAGAGGCCTGTCGTCGCCCACGTCGTCTTCCTGATCCAGCTTCTTCATCATTGCTGGAAGGAGGATTCTTTCTGTGTCACCCTCGATCATGATGATCCTATCCGCGAAGAAGACCTCGGCTCTACTCAATGTCAGGTATTGCTTGAGAAAACGGTAGTGAGCTCGCTCTGTCGAATTGCCGGCGTATTTTTGCTCAAGCGACTTAAGATTTTTTGATTCGACAGAGTTTGGGGCAACCCTGAATAAGTATTTAATATCCTCAAATTCGCTTTCCGCAACAATATGGGAGGAGTGGGTGCTTATGACGCTCTGGAGGTGTATTCGGGTTCCATCTGCTTTGTTCCTACTGTCATCGAGCAGCCCCTTAATGTTCTTGATGAATACATACTGCATCTGCGGGTGTGTATGGGCCTCGGGCTCTTCGATAAACAGTAAGTTGATAGGCGCTGGGGTTTGGTCTGCTTCCTTCTTCAGGCTATTTGTGAGAACTTCGATCTCAAAAATCATGCTGATTAGATTCATATACCCGAGCCCATTGTAGTGCTCAGGCAAATCATGAGCGCCTTGCTTGTATGTGACTGTAGTGTTTCCCTCCAGCAGCTGTTTGTGCTGAAGAGTTGAGACGATTTGGATCAATGTTTCGTCGGCTTTGACGCCGCCAAATTTCTTTATCTTCCCAACGACGTCGCTAAACAGCGTTTCATAAATTGAACTCAAGTCTTCGTCAGTTTTCCGAAGTTCTGATTTGAAGTCTTTGACAGCAGTCGTGTGTTCCTCGCTCTCGGTTGTCTTCTTATAGATCTGAGAGGTCTGACTAGACAAAGTCCTGTCTTGTTCGCGATTGGTGACGTCTCTCCTAGCGCTGACGAATTGGAAGCCGATAATGCTATCGAGTTTTATATTCTCCTTTTTAAGATCGATCCAAACTGAATTGTCTGACGACGAGAGGCTTCGAATAGTGATTGGGGGAATGTGAGATGTGAGGTTATCCTGAAGGAATCTACATGTATTGTTGTAGCTTTCTTTCTCCGACTCAAATTGCTCGCGGAGGGATTTTAGGTTCGTGTAATCGAGTTCATACCGAAACTCGAGCACGATAGCCTTGTCGTCAGGATCCAGGCTCATGATGAGCTTGCTCACTTCAGCGAGATTGTCTGAATCTTCGTAGTCGATCTGAATGCGTGCAGTGATTCCAACTGGGGAAAAAGCACCCTCATCTGGAAGTTTACCTTCGAGAAGGTCGATGATCTGTTCCCTCAGTTCTAGATTGAAATCATCGTAATTGAACTTCGCTTCAGATGATCCCAGGATTCTATTCAAGAAGGTTAGGAGTGATGTCTTTCCCGTGTTGTTTTTTCCGATCACAAGCGACAGATCCTCCTCTAGATCGACCGTGAAGTTCTTAAGGAGCCGGAAGTTCTCAATGTGGATTGTGGAGATTTTCATGACTTCAGGTTCTCTGAGAGGGGAAAAATTTCAGTTTTGTGTGCGGTGTTCAGAGACGCTTCGATGTCCCCAGTGATGAGTTTCGGGAGGAGGGTGTCACGGAGCTTGGTGAGGGTTTCAGCTTCTTCAGCGTTGTTCGCTATCTTTTCGTCGAGTGAGTTAGCAATTTCGTCGAAAGCTTTGGTTGTTATATCGGGCGGAACGATCAACGAAATTCGCTCCATCTCCTTCTTATTCACTGCATTGAAAATCGTTCCAGAACCAATCGAATCTTCCGTCGCGAAGGTTTGCTTCAGGAAATAGATTAGGAAACTCTGATAACTCTTTTTGTGTCGGAGCGCAGCTAGTCCGCGCCCAATGATCAATCTTCGATCTGCGAGATTGATCCTGCCCACAGGTGCTCTCACTGAGAACAAAACGTCACCATTCTCGGCATATCGATTGCCGCCGGTTGAGAACTGTTCGTGTTTGGGAAACCTTGTGCCGTAGTTGGTCACTCCTTGGTGAAACGGTAATCCATTCCCCTCGGTATTGTAGTGATCTGAGGATGGTGATTGTCCCATCGTAAGTTGCACCTCTTCTGCAAGAGGGCGCGCTTGCCAGCCCTCCGGAATCCAGCCCAGCTCTTCGGTGCATTGGAAGGCGGCGGGGAAGAGGGATTTGGGATCAGACAGGGTTGGGTGGTCGAGGGAACCCTGTTGGATGGTGACCTTGGCAAGGGCGTCCTTTCGGACTTCGGCGCGGGGGGCGAGAGTGTCGGGGATGGGATTGCCGGCGGCGAGGGCATTGTCCATCACCGGGTCAAAGTCCACAAACCAGCTTTTGAAGAGCGCCTGCGCCATCCCTTCCAGCGTCGCATTCATCCGCCGATTCAACTCAATCTTGTCATCCAAGGTGCCCAAGATGTGAGCAATCGCTTTTTGCTCGGGGAGGGGTGGGAGTGGAACCTCGAACTTGGGAATGTCTTTGCATTTCAAACTTTCAAAGATCGCGCCCGGATTCAGATACTTACCCACTTCTCCCCACCATTGCGGGCTTCTTACAACCCATCTTAAGAAAGGTGGAAACACACGCTCACCTACGGCCCTTAGGATCACTAAGTTCTGACCAAGTGCAAATTCAGTTCGGCTTCCGACATGAACGGTTTCGCCAGAATTGCACCGGCGAGAAAGAATTACGTCATTAGTCTGAGGTTTTGCCTTTTTTGTCCATGTGACCAAATCGCTTTCTGAGATCAGGCGCGGGTTAGCATCAAAGTCGATGTTGCCTTCTTTCATCTGAGGAATCCCTATGTAGGGAAACCCAGATTCCTGTGCTTTTGGAGTTTTATGGTCGCAATCGATGAGTTGAACACCGGCCTCCTTGAGCGAGCAGATTGGCCATTCACTTCCCATACCCTAAGCCCTCCAAGTTTTTCCGAATCATCTCATCCAGCTTTGCCGACTCCTCCATTTGCCCGTAGAGCGTCTGGCTCATCTCGGTCATCTTGGTCTCAAACGGAATGCCGTCGTCTTCAATATCAGCGGCACCCACGTAACGCCCAGGGGTGAGCACGTAGTCGTGCTTGCGAATATCTTCGAGGGACGCGGATTTGCAGTAACCTGCTTGGTCTTCGTAGTTGCCGTCTTTCTTTTCGCCCCGCCACGAATGGTAGGTTTTGGCGATGGCGGCGATGTCGTCGACGCCAAATTCCTTCTGCGTGCGGCTGATCATGGAGCCGATCTTGCGGGCATCGATGAAGAGGGTCTCACCTTCGCGGTTGCGGTAACCGCGTTCTTTGTCGGCCTTTTTGTTTTTGGTCAGGAACCAGAGGCAGACGGGGATCTGGGTGGTGTAGAAGAGTTGGCCGGGCAGGGCGATCATGCAGTCGACGAGGTCGTTCTCGACCATCTTTTGGCGGATCGCGCCT
>CAYGQD010000161.1:0-16286 GCA_964351855.1 uncultured Verrucomicrobiales bacterium | reverse complement strand
ATTTGGAGGGAAGTGGGATCGGCGATGACTTCGACTTCGAAGCCTTGGGCTCGGAGAATTTTCGCGACGGGATCATCGGTGTATTTGCTCACCAGAACCACGCGGGGCCCGGCGGTGATCTCGATCCAGCTCTCGAAGTCGTTGTTCCCGTGATAGGCATCGTCGATCGGGAGCTCAACCCGGTAGCGGTGGGCTCCGGGGCGGCCAATTCGCGTGGCAAACTGGAGAATGCCCTGGCCGTTGGTGATTTCGACCGACTCCTTCTGCGGTTCGCTCCCATCTCGTGAGATCAAAAGGTCGATCGGGCCGTCCGCCGTTCCTCGCACCTCAATTTCGACCAGAAACGGTTCTCCCAGGCGCTTTCGCGTCGGCAGATCGAGACTGACCACCTGATAATCCGTTTCTTCCTCGGCCCGCAGCATTCGGAAATCGACCGGAACTCCCATTTCGCTGAGCTTATTTCCCACATCACCGAGCGGCTCCGTCCCGTAGCCATCGGTGAACATGAGGATGCGGGCGTGGCGATCCGGTTCCAACAGCGCCATGGTGCTTTCCAAGGCCAGTCGAGTGCGGGTGTAGTCAGGCGTCCCGGCGTAGGTCATCGTTTCCGGGCCAGTTTGCTCGACCACCTCGCCGGCGAAGTTGACGAATCGCAGGTTGTCGAAGCGCGTTGGCTTGGAGCGAGTCAAGAGCCGCTTCCATTCCTCGAAATTCTGTTCGACGATGGCGAGGGCCGATTCCGAGCGATCCACCAGAACCCAGAGGTCCATCCCCCGTTTCACTTGGCGGATTTGTGGGTCAGAGAGGGTGATGACGATCAAGAGCAGGGCGATCAACCGAAAGGGCGACCAGAATCGTAGTCCCTTCCAATACCAGCCCACCGCAGCCAGTGCCGGGATGAGGAAAAACCAATGAGGGGACTGAAAAACGACCATGCTAGTGACGACCCTAGCGGAAATTCGAGCTTAGACCAGTCGATTTCACGCTGCCGTTCTCTTGCCCCGAAAAGGAGGGCGAAGCGGACGGGGCAAAAGCATTTTCCCCGTGGCGATACGGGGAACGCTTTTGTTTTAATGGACAAGCCCTCAGTTCCGAATACCGTTTTCTGACTCCCACCGGGTAGAAAATTCACGGTGATCCACCGGGTCGCAGTTGAATCCCACTTCGCATGCTATCAAGAACATGTGGCTTACGGCGGAGATGAGGCGTCAAAATTTACAGCCGAACAAACACCGCGCCAACGGTGTCTTACTAATGCTTCAACCCTCCTCTTTCTCATGGATCAAAAACTAGCCAAATTGTTTGACGAGCAGCCCAGTTCAGCGGGCGAAGATGCTGTCTTTTCGTTCGATGAATTCCTGAATCTGGTGCGAAAAGAGCCGTGGATTACCAGGGATTCTCCCCAGATTTTGCACGATATGTTGCTATCTCGAGGGGTGGAACACTCGATTGTGACGGGCAAGCCGGTCATCCACCAATACAAGTTCTTCGAGAGTGAGGATTTAATTGGGAAGTTCGTGGTGTTTGGCCAGCAGAAAGCCAAAGAAAATTTGGTCGAGAAAATCGACAACGCGAGCCGGGGGGCGGAAGCCTCGAAACGCCTTTGGATTTTATTGGGACCGCCCGGTTCGGCGAAGTCACGGTCGATGGATGCGATCAAATTAGCCTTGAATCGTTATTCTCGCTCTGAAGAAGGGAAAACCTTCACCCTGCTGCTACCCACCGTCGATGAACGATTGAAAGAGCGGGCGTTGTTCACCGAGGACGGGATTCACTATCTTCAGGCTCCTTTATACGAGCGTCCTTTGCAGGTGATTCCTGATGATATGCGAAAGCCATTTGCTGCGGAATTGACCCAGCAAATCGATGAGGAGTCAGTTAAAGAATTTTTGGAGAAACATCCTCATTACGACAACAATTTTAAGATCCAGATTAGCGGCCGGATTTCGCCCTACGCGCAACACGTCTTGAACCAGTTCATGCGCGACCGCTCGTTGAGTTTCCGCGAGATGCTCGGCTACCTGAAAGTTAAACGGATGATCTTCGATGCCCGGACGAAGACGGGAATCGGTTCCTACACACCACGGGATGAAAAGAGCCAGGAAGCCGGATCTTTGGTCGGAAACGTCGATTATAGTCTGCTCCCACTGTTTGGCAGCGAATCCCATCCTTTGGTCCACGACTATCAAGGGGAACTCTGTGCCGGGGCGAACGGTTTCGTTGAGATTCATGAGATTCTCAAGCTCTCCGACAAGTTCCTCTATGAACTGTTGTTCGCGACTCAGGATCGTTTCTTCAAGCCAGAGGGACAGCCGCCCATTCCGTTTAATGGCATCGTGATCGGCCACACCAACTTCCATGAATACAATATGTTCATGGCAAATGCTTCGTTCGAAGCCTTGCGTTCACGGACCACGTTTATTGAGATGCCGCTCTCGGTAGACTTTAAACAAGAAGAATTCATCTATCGCTACACCTATTCCAATTCGACTCGAGACTGGAACAAAAAGCGGAAGCATATCGCACACGTCGCTCCCCATAGCCTGGAGATCCTTTCCCTGGTCGCGGTGATGTCGCGTCTCTATGAGTCCAAGGCGAATCCGAATATTTCGCTGCTCCAGAAAGCTCTGATCTACGCGGGGCGCTCTGACAGTGGAGTGGATAATAACATGGCGAAGATGATTCTGGACGAGTTCAAATACATCAAGCCGTCCGAGGGGACCTTTGGGCTCGATCCGCGCTTCGTCCAAAACGTGTTTGAGAACACGGAACACTTTCAGATCAGCGAATACATTGCCAACCTGATGCAGCTTCAGAAGGACAAAGGAGATCCGTCGGTGCTCGGCTCAGTGGCGATGGAGAATCCATGCGTCACTCCACTGGATCTCCATGTTCGGATGGAAAACTACATGAAGGATAGTTTCGCGGCGGATAAAACCCGGCTCAGTCACTACGTCGAAAAAGTCCTTCCTCAGGCGAAGAAGTGGGTCTTTGGCCAGATTGCGAGTGACGTCTATGGAGCGATTCTCCGAGATGATTCCGTGATCGAGACGACGTGGCGGAAGTACACGGATCACGTTCGTGCCTATGCTCACAACACCACGGTGAAACATGAGGTGACCCAGAACGACGTCAATCCAGACGAGAAGTTCATGCAAAGCATCGAGCAATACTTGGGTATTCCCGAGAAAGATGTCTTCCGCAAAGAACTGTCGGATGCGATCTCAAGCGTGAGCTATCAGGTCTTGTTAGAAGATGAACCCTCCTACCAGAGTGCCATCAAGAAATATGTTTTTGAGAATGAATTCAAATCGGGCGAGAACATGAAGCTGTTAGGCTGGATCAAAAGTGGAACCAGCGCGGCAAATGTTCACTCCAAAGAGCAAGAACAGCTCAACGAGACGATTCGTTACCTCATGGACAAGCGCCAATACTGCGGAAAGTGTGCTTTCCAAGCCTTGGCGATTACGGCGAATGCCTCAAGTATTGTTCTGTAACCGCTAGGCTCTTCATTAGAACTCGGCGGTCTTCCCTCTCCCTAAATGACGACCGAAGATAAAATCAACTCCTCGGAATCCGAGGGTGTATTTAATGACTTTGTCCAGGATCACCTGGAAGAGTTGTTGGATAACATCATGAATGAAGGTGATCTCTCCAGCTTGGGAGGACGCGAGAGCGAGATCATCGTTGATATGGACGATATCAGTCCTCCCCGCTTCACTTATGGAGATGAAAGCGAGGGTGGAGGAGGGAAAGGCGGAGAAGGGCCTGGGAAAGGCTCGGACCGTATCAGTTTTTCGGTATCGTTCGAAATGCTGATGGAGTTGGTCGCGGAGAAGCTCAAGCTTCCTCGCCTGTTGAAAACGGGCCAGGGCCGGATCAAAGAAGTCAGCTACGAATTCAAGACTTACGGAACCGCCGGGATCATTCTGGACAAAAAGCGCACCTTCAAACAGGCGCTCAAAACCAGCATCGGAACGAAGATCTACGACCCGGCTCACGGAAAGCACGTGGTTCAGACTCGGCGAAGGGACCGGCGCTACAAGCTCCCTGAGCGGGTGGAGAAGCCTCGCTTTCAGGCCGTCGTCTTCTACATGGGCGATATTTCCTACTCGACCTATGGAGATCGCCTCAAACTCGAGAAGCGGGTCGTCAATTTCATTCAACACTGGCTCGACTACAACTATGGAGCGGACAAGGTCGAGCATCGCTTCTTCGTTCACGATTCGGAAGCGCACGAGGTCTTACCAGATCAATTCTACAACATCAACAACGCTGGCGGCACCTACGCCAGTGTCGTCTTTGATTTGGTGAGTCAAGTGGCGAGGAACGAATACGATGTCAGTTCAACCAACTTCTACGGGTTCTATTTTGGAGATGGCGAAGTGTTCCAAGAGGACGCGGATGAAATTTCCAACCTGCTGGAGAAGGTTATGGCACCGATCTTCAACCGCGTCGGAGTGGTCGAAGTAAAGCCCAGCGGCATTAGCCAGCTCAATGAACGATTGGAGCTGCGCTTTGAGGAAGATCCCATCGTCCGGCTCACATCGATGAGTGATTCGTCCGATATTAAACACGTCATTCGAGATCTCTTCACCTAATACGAACGCATGCGAGGTACCCATACAGATCCAGAGTTGAAAGCCTTGGAAGATCGCGTGGTTTACTACGCGACGGAAGTCTTTGGCCGAACCTTGCCAGAGATGCGATTTTTCATTCTCGATCCGATGGAGTTTGCCTCGCTGCTTCTCAAGCGGGTTTATCCGGTCAGTCCGGTGAATATCTGGGAGGGGAAAGACATGGTTTCAACCCGTTACCGGATTGATTCGGGGCAAGAGTCATCGCTCTATTACGAGGTCGTCCAGACGGGGCGCCCCTCTTACGCCTATTTAAATGAGACGAATTCTCCAATGGTGCAGGCCAGCGTCATGGCTCACGTGGTGGGGCACTGTGAATTTTCTGAACTCAACGTCCTCAAGGATTCCAATGATGATCGGACCGAATACGTGGTGCATTTGGTCAATAAGGTCAATCGGAGCCGGACTCAGATGGGCGAGGTTCACTATCAAGCTTATTGGAACGCGGCGGAGTCGCTCGTTCCTCTGATTTCGCCGAATTCGCAATATAATCTCGCCAGTTCGATCGATACGGACCAGGTGCTTTCTGATCCCATGAAAGAGGGCGATGAGAAGCCGAAACCGCCCATGTTTTCGGTGCCGTATTCGCATACCCTTAGCGAAGTGATGCGTGGGTCGAATGACGGGGAGGCGCTCGTCAGAAAAGAAAAACTGAAAAAGGATCGCCAGGAAACCTTGAGCCGGAAAGGCTATAAGCTGAGGGCTCCCTGTCAGGATATTATGGGGTTCCTGCGCAAGTTTGCCCCTGCAAGCAGCGGGGAGCGGGCGATCATGGATTACCTTTATACGGTGAATTCCACGCAAGACTTTGTGATTCGAACGCAAATCATGAATGAAGGGTGGGCGATGCACTGGGAGCACAAAATCATGAAAGAGCTCTTCGCGGAGAAAGCCTGCACCGGGATCATTGACTATTGTAAGATCTTCGCTGGCGTCTGTTATCCGCGGCCGTATTTTCAGCGGAACCCCTATCATCTCGGCTACTACATGTGGAAACACATTGAAGGGCTCTTCCGGCAGGGGCGCGTGAGCTTGGATTATTTCGAGGAAACTGACATGGCCACGAAAGAGTCCTGGAATCGACCGAAGACAACGGAGCCGCTGGCGGAGATGGAGAAAATCGTAAGAACCTGTACTGATTATGAATTTCTGCGGCGGTTTCTGACGGAATCACTCGTGGAGGAATTTCATCTCAATCGGATTCCCAAGGCTTACGCCAGCCAATTGGGGATTCGGGCCAATGATGTGGCCAAAGAGAGTGCGCAGTTTGTTTGGATCGATCCCAAGCCGGTAAAGGAAGAAATGCTCGAGTTTTTCACTCATTTCTATCGGCCTCGAATCTATTTGATCGACGTGGACTTTATGGAGGGTGGCCTTTTGCTTTACCATCGAGATGATGGTCGAGAACTACGCAAGAAGTGGATCAAGCCGACTCTCAAGAATATCAATCTGGTGTGGAAAGGAGCCGTCTCCTTGCTGTGCAAAGATGCGCTCTACACCTTGTCAGCCGGGAAGTTTAGAAAGGAAGCGGTCACGGCTCCGGAATTTGCAGATATTGCGGATCTCATGCGAAACGGAGACAAGCCCTTTCGGCACTAGCATCTTACTATGGAAAACACCGAAGACCATCACGAAGAACCTTTTGACTACCGTAGTCTCCTTGGGACTGAGCGGAAAAGCAGCATGCGCTTTTCCCAGTTTGTGGAGCGGTTTATCGAAGAACCAGAGAGTGTCTTAAAGACATCGGCCTCGATCATGTTAGAGGCGATCAAGCACTTTGGGGTGGAAGCGGTCGTGCGCAGCGGAGAGCCGTGTTTGCGATACAAGGTATTTCAGGATGAGTTTTCAAATGGGATCAACGCGGTCTATGGTCAGGAGTTTTGTATCAAGAGAATTGTCGATGTCATCGAATCGGTCGATAAAGAATCCGGCCCCAAGCGTGGAATTGTTCTGGTGGGACCACCTGCTTCGGGGAAGACGAATATTGCGGATTTGATTGCCAGAGCGATCGAGGAATATTCGAAAGAGACCCGGATGAAGCAATACACCTTCTTCTTTCGGTTAGGGAATGAGGAAGGGCGGCAGTTGGAAGTGCGGTCTTCGCTCATGCCAAATCCGATCCTTTTGTTTCCGATCACGTTGCAAAATGATGATGGAACGGTTTCCCGACCGCGTCAGGAAATCTTTGATCACGTCGCGAAGCTCCATGGCAAAGGGAAACACTTTGCGATTCCCTCATACTACCAATATGCGACGTTGGATAAGCGCTCCTTGGATATTCTGGAGATTCTGAGAAAGAACCCTCGGAACGAACACAAGACGCTTTTTGAGCTGGTCGAAGAGTATGTCTGGGTGGAGGAGGTCGAGTATTCCGTCGCCCGCGGGAAAGGGATCGCGAATGTCGATGATATGCGCCAATTGCAGGTTCGGGTGCGACCGATTCATCTCGATGATCACGACATGAGGCTCCTCAACGATCATCTGCAAGGAAGATTGACCTATCAGTATGAGGGGGCCTTACTTTCGTCCAACCGTGGGATGCTTCACATTCACGATGCGTTTGGCGGGGATGGGCCTCATCCGGATGAGCAGGAATATAAGCCGCTGCTGATGTTGTTAGGTTCCGGGAAAATCACCTTGGAATTTACCCAGGCGTCGCTTGATGCCACTGTCATGATGACGACCAACTTGGAAGAGATGCGTCGTCTCGATGAGCAGCTCACTTCGAGCAAATTGCTCGACCGGATTGAAAAGGTACCGGTGAATTACCTGCTCGATGCCATTTCCGAAATGGACATTCTCTATCGTGACATGTCTAACGTGCGCGGGAAATACGAGATTGATCCTAACTTGATTCGCGTCGCGGCCTATTATTCCGTCCTCACGCGATTGTTTCCCCCGGCGCGGACCCAGTTTCCTCCTCACTGGAGTGAAGAGAAGCAAGATCTCTACTCTTCGATCACCCCCGAGCAGAAGCTGTTTATCTACAGCAATCGATCGGAAGATCCGGTTCGAACGATTCGTAAGTTGCCGCCGTGGCATCCCTTCCGCAATGAGTGTTCCCGCCTGGGAATCGATCTCAGTGATGAAACCTTCGTCAGTGGGTTTGTGGTTCGTCATTCCGATGCGATTTCGCTCGAAGATAGTGATCTCTTCTCGACGGAAGGGTTGGGTCTCGTCGATGATGAGTTCATGCGGGAACTCTACTCGGAGCGCTACCCTGACGAAGGGAAATATGGCCTGTCGATTCGTCAGTTGCAGAACATCATGCGTAATACCATCGCGATTTCCGATGGGCGAAAAGTTACCGTATCAGTTTTCCTCAGTCAATTGGAACAAGTGATCAAAGAGGGCGCAGAAGTTCATCACTGGCTCCATCTGGATGGGCCGAACCGCCAGTCCGACCAGCTCATGGCCCGGGAGATTGGCAATGTCTTTCTCGACGAAGGGGAAGGAGATTTTGGAGATTACAAAGGGCTTATCAAGGTCGTGAAAGGTCTCTATCATGCGAACCTGAAGAAGGAGATTACGGTCGCCACGGTCAATCGCGACCCGGAGCGGATCGAGTTAGATCTGCGAAAGTTTCTTCAGCATGCGCTTCTCGACAAAGCCCTGGAGAACAAAGCCTTCGCTCATGTCATCGTGCCTCGTTACACCTACATCGATCCCGACACTGGCGAGAAAGTGGACAAGCCCGATTTCGAGTTCATGGATTCCATCGCGGAGATTCTTCGACCGGGTGGGAACCTCGAAAAGTGTCGCAAAGAGATGGCCCAGAAGTTTCTAGATCTACACGGTGCCGGTGAGATCACCTCCGGTCAAGACAAGCCCATTATCACCAGCCGAAATGACAATTTGCTGACCTGCTTTTCGTCCGAGTACACCGCACTCCTCTCTCATCGTAAGTCCGTAGAAGGTATCAATCCCGAGGTGCTTCGGAATGGCTTCTTCCAGCGACAGAACGATACCAAAAAGTACGAAGAGTGTTCCGAAGAGATCCGCGAACAAGTGGAAACGATACTCCAGAACATGGTGGATCGATTCGGTTATCCCGAAGAGATTGCGCTCGACACCGTTGTCTATGCGATTCGCAAAGGGATCATCGATTTTGCGGAGATCCTGACCTAGGCTGCTGATAGTTTAGGTTTTGATTTTCCGCTGCGGATTGTCTGCCCAGAAACTGACAATCGCCAGAATGAGAGGGACGGAAATGCTGAGGAGCAGCGCGGGTTCATAGCGATCCCAAATTTCTTTAGAAAGGGCAAAGAAGAGGGGCCCGAGCCCGCTCGCGATGACGATCGTTGACATCGCCGCGCCGCTGACGGCTCCGAGCCAGCGCCGCCCGAAAAAGCGAGGCCAAACGATGCCTCCCAAGCTCACAAACCCACCGCCGGCAACGCCGTTTCCTATGATGTAGGCCCAAAGCCCAATCTCCGTATCGAGATAAAGGAGGCCGGCCGCCCCGGAGATACTGGCCAGATTCAGCGCGAGGAGGAGCCATTTGATCCGAATTTTGGAACTCACCGCACCAAAGATGATATTGGTCGCGACGCTACAGGCGGCCATCGGAAGAAACTTGGAAACAATCGCCTGCTGATCGAACCCAAAATCGATTCCGATCGATCCGATATGAAACGTGAAGGCGGTCACAAAGAGCCCAACCCAGGCAAACGATAGGTTGAAGGCCCAGAAGGAGAGGGACCGGAGAGCTTCTGACCGCGAAAAATCATGATGGATCAGCATATCCGGATTCTTGCTCGCCTTCGGTTGGCTGGTCGCTCCATCCATCATTAATCCACACTCTTCGGGATTGTCCCGGATCAGGAGCCAGCCCAGAGGGACCATGATTCCCAGGGTCAGAACGCCCATAATGATCCAGGCCCCATCGTAGCCAAATCGGTTGATCATCCCTAACAAGACCAATGGCGCGATCGAAAACCCGAGAGTCACCAGAAACTGGCTTGCGGAGATGGCTAACCCTCGTCGCTGATCGAACCATTTTCCCACCGCATTGCGGCAACTCATCGTCAGGACGCCTTGGGCCGAAGCGCGGATCATGAAAAAACCAAGGCCAATGACAAGAAACGCGATGACTGTTTGGCCAACGTCAGAGAATGGTTGGGAGAGAAATTGAGCGAGGGTGGCGGCTTGACTGAGGTAAAACAGAATCAGACCGGTGGCCACGGAGGATGCCACGATCATGCGCCGTGCTCCCCAGCTGTCAAAGAGGCTTCCGAGCCAGGGCAAGGTCAGCCCGCTGGCCACCGTTCCGATGCAATAGGCGGTACTCAATAGAGTTCGGCTGAGATCCAATTCACGCATCATCACGTCCGTGAACACGCTGAACCCCATCGTCTGTCCCGGAATGCTGAACAGCGTTCCTAACGTCGCACCCACCACGATCATCCATCCGTAAAAAAAAGGCCAGCGGGAAGGCGAAAATGGCGTTTCAGGATTCCACAGTTTCGACACGGCGCATGCTCGCCGCGAATGGGTGGTCGGCAAGTAGGAACTTCCAATTGTAGGCTTGCTCGCAAGGCGACACGACGTAGCCTGCCAGGATGAAGTCACTTTGCCTTTTTCTACTGGTGTCGTTGCCGGTTTTTAGTGTGTCAGCTCGTCCGAATATTTTGCTAATTTTCTGTGATGATCACGCCACTCAAGCGATCAGTGCCTACGGGACGGGCTTGAATGAAACGCCCAATATTGATCGCATCGCCAAGGAAGGGATCCGGTTCGAAAAGTGCTACGTGACGAATTCGATTTGCGCCCCATCCCGCGCCGTGGTCCTCACGGGAAAGTATTCCCATGTCAATGGGCAACTGACGAATGCCGACGTCTTTGACGGGAGCCAACAAACGGTCCCGAAGTTACTTCGGGAGGCGGGTTACCAAACGGCGATCGTCGGGAAATGGCATCTGAAATCAACGCCGACCGGTTTCGATCACTTTGAAGTGCTTCAAGGACAGGGACCCTATTACAATCCGATCCTGATCACCAACGGCAAAAACGTGAAGCACGAAGGCTACACCACGGACATCGTGACCGATCAGACGTTGCGTTGGCTGAAAGAGGATCGAGACGAGGAGACGCCATTCTTGCTGATGTGTCAGCACAAGGCACCCCATGGCCGTTGGGAACCTGCGATCCGACATCTAACACTCTATGACGATGTCGAAATCCCGGCACCACCGACGCTCTTTGATGATTTCTCCGGAAGGAGCAAAGCCCCGACGCTTCATGAAATGGGGATTGCCGATCACATGGGCGACTATCGCCTCATGTTCAAGTATTCCAGCAAGCACACCCCTGAGCAACTGGCTGCCTTTGACGAATATTTTCAGCCGCGGAACGAGGCCTTTCTCCAGCAAAACTTGGAAGGGAAGGAGCGGACCCGATGGCACTATCAACGCTACATCAAAAACTACCTTCGTTGTGTGAAAGCAGTTGATGAGAATGTGGGCCGCATTCTCGACTATCTGGATGAGGCGGGCCTGGCTCAAGACACCATCGTGATCTACAGCTCGGATCAAGGGTTTTACCTTGGTGAACATGGCTGGTTTGATAAGCGCTGGATGTATGAAGAAAGCTTGCGAACACCCCTCTTGGTTCGTTGGCCGGATGTGGTGGAACCTGGATCAGTGGATTCTCGTCACATTGTCTCGAATCTGGATTTTGCGCAAACGTGGCTGGAGATCGCCGCAGCTCCGATTCCCGATGACATGCAAGGCCGTTCCTTTCTTCCCATACTCAAGGGAGAATCTCCTGTAGATTGGCGGAAAACCTTTTACTATCATTACTACGAAGCTGGTGGTCATGGGGTCCCGGTTCATTACGGCGTGACCGATGGGCGGAACAAGCTGATTCATTTTCTGGGAGAAGACCTCGATGCCTGGGAATTCTACGATCGGAAGAATGATCCCCAAGAACTCAACAGCGAATACAACAATCCTGAATACGCCGCAAAGATCGAAGAGATGGAGGAAGAAATCGAGCGTTTTCGGGCAGAGTTAGGGATTCCGGAACGTTGAACGGGAAAAAATTGCTCGTTCTCTGAAGTTTGAGGGGTAAGTTAGGGGTCGAATGGGGGATGCCAAGCCGCGTCCAACCCGTTGACCCACTGCAATCGATGAAAACTCTCAACCACTCCGTTCCCTTTGTTCCCTGGCTTTGTCTTGCCGCTTTTGTCGGCGCTGCGTTTTGGCCGGACTCTGCTCAAGCCCAGCTTTTCAAGAAAACCCCGGAGAAGCTCGATGAGAAAATCGATAAAGCCGCTGAGCGATTAGATCTGATTCAAGGAAATCCGGATACGAGAATTCCGACGCAAGTTTTGGCCAATGCGCGGGGCGTCATCATCGTTCACCAGTTTAAGGCTGGGATTGGGATTGGCGCTCAGGGCGGTGGAGGAGTTGCCATGGTGAAAGATTCACGAACGGGGCAATGGAGCCCACCGGCGTTTGTCGCCAATGCGGAAGGTAGCTATGGCTGGCAAATTGGGGCGCAAAATGCGGATACGGTGTTCGTCATTATGCAGGAAGAAGGAATGAAAATTTTGCGGCAGGGTGGCATGAAGCTTGGGGTTGACGTTCGCGCGACTGCGGGCCCGGCAACGACCGGAGCCGAGGCAGCGGTCGATAATGTGGATAGTCCCATTCTGGTTTACTCGAACCAGGCTGGCTTGTATGCCGGTGTCGCCATTGAAGGGGGAGGAATTATCCCGGCGCAGAAGAATAATCTGACCTATTATGGGATCAGTATGCAGGAGGTGTTGTTCGGAAGTAAGGCGAAGATGACGCCTGTTGGTCGGAAGTTAGCCAACAAGCTGGTCTCCTACTCTTCTTCCCAGCCTGCCGCTGGAGCTACCTTTGCTCCAAATCCCGGTTTGCAGCCCTATCAGCCAGCACCACAAGGCGTCCCCGGCCAATATCAGCCGCAGGCTCCCACTGGCCTTTCTCAGGGCGACAATAGGCCAGGGATGGCACCCACAGCCCCCGTGGCACAGCCGATCACCCCAAATCCTGCGACTCCCCCGGTGACCTATCCGCCCATCAGTGAAGTGGAGCCGGCAACCTCGAGGAATCCGGTGACGGAGCCCTAATCGAATTCCCGCACTACGCGGTAAAGTGCGACAGCAGAAGAAATAACTTTGGGGCAGCGCTATAATTACTTTGACAACGTTGCGCAGGATTTTCGACCTGCGCCAAGACGGGATTGAGCGGAGTGTAGCGAGCTACATGAGCTGAATCCCAACGCTGGCGCTGGCCAAAAGGACAAGCAAACTGCCGAAGTAATTATAGCGCAGTTCCTTAGCAACGATTAGTCTCGATCCGCATCTACATAGTACAACTCTGCCTTCTCGGAAACCGAGCGCGCTTTGATCCGGTCGCCTTTATCCAGAACGGTGAAGGAATCGGGCCCTACCTGGATACGAAGGTTTCCCGAGGTAAACTCCTCGCCCTGAACAAGGCGAATTCCCAAGTCCTTCGCCAGCGCCTCGTGTTCACGGAGGTCGAGTGGGCAACAGACCACGTCGGCTCGATTCGCCGCCGCTTCGATGAGGAGGTAGCCAGCGCGCGCCCGTTCCGCTTCGGTCAAAACCAGACCGGCGAGGCGAATCTTGCGCTCCGACTCCGCTTTTCGCCAGGTTTCGCGATAGGCATCGCCCGCCGCGTTTGCCGCGATCACGTAGTCTGTCATCTCCTCCATAAAGTCCGCGAAGAGGTCCGCGTCGATGTCTCCAGCTTCATTCAGCCACATTCCTTCACGGCGCTGCGCCCGCATCGCATCCCGCGCTTCATCCGCGCGTTTGCGGGCTTGGTTGGTCCATTCCTTCACGTTCGCGGGCCGCCTCGCCTCTTCAGCAAGGATGTCGATGCGACTGCGCTTTATATCCTCGGCGAATTCCCTGATCTTCCTGGCAAAACTCCCGCTGACTTGGAAACCGTAGTGGGTCGGGAGGTTGGAGTCGTCGTAGGTGAGTTGGTAAGTCTCCGCCTCGCAGTAGAGCGGCCGATTCGTCCCCAACTCATAAAAGCGAGCCCAGGTATCATTGCCAATTTCGCTCTCCTGCAGCCACTTCAACCCGGCTGCGATGGGCTGGAGATACTTCTCCTCACCCGTTGCCAGCCACACCTCGAACAACGTCCGCATCGCGCCGAAGCTTTCTCCGGAACTGACTGCCGGAGGCTCAAATCGACGTGCCCAGACGGGTTCCATCGCGAAGTTGTATTGCTGGGCCCAGCCGGGTTGGGGCTCGGGCAGTTGCGCGAGAATGAGGAAGTCTCCCAGTCGCTTGACCGCTTCCAGGAATCGCGGGTCGCCTTCCAACTCATGAGCGCGGAGAAGCAGCCGGGTGAGGTGAAGCAGGTTGCCATCGTTCAAGGTGTAGAATTGATCGTAGGGAACGTCCGACCACTCGCGGGGCCAATCTTCGGGAATCACGGCGGGCTTCACAGGTAGACTCGGATCCGCCGGACCGGTGAAACGCTGCGGCCAGCCACCATTGGGAGCCTGGGCGGCGAGGAGGCTTTCGAACGCGAAATCCAGGGCGTGGCGCAGATCCGCGTCCTTCTCGAATCCGTCGGTATGGGCCAGCTCCAGGAGAAACGTCAGAACGGATTGGGTCTTGTTGTCGTCGAGCGAAGAATGGGCGGTGCGCCGTCCAGCCCAGACGTCGCCAGCATCGAGATCGCGCCGAAAATGGAGGAGACTGGCCTTGCGCCGATCATAATCAAACTCGCTCCCCCAGCCTCCGGAAGCCAGTTGGCACCAACCCAGGGCGTCCGCCGCTTCGATCGCTCCCTGACGAAAGAGCGGATCACCGGTCGCTCGAAACGCCTCCAGCATCGTCATCCCTACGGTGGGCGTTCCGGGAGGCTGGATCGAGGTGATCGTGATGGAGGCTCGATTCTCGGCCCGCGCCTCGCTCAAATCTCGCGGCCAGCTGATCCCATATCCGCCCGCGTGGGAAAGAGAGGTCCGGTAATAGGCAGCCGCCCGTTTCATGCTCCGCACCACCGCCTCTGGATCCGGATAATCAGCCACTGGCGGGCTTCCCGGCGATTCGTCTGCTGGTGGAATCTCCGCTTCTTGGGCAACGGTCGAGACAAGGGAGAAGAGAAGAAAAAAGGCGAACCTGTGCATGGTAGAATAATACAGTTGGGATTTCGATTCATAGCTTCAACATGCTTCAGGAAAAGTCTCGCAAAATCATTGCCGCCTGATGATGGTTCCCGCATGAGAATCTGGCTCCTCCTCCTTTGCTCACCGGTCGCGTTCGCGGCTCCGAACGTCCTCTTCATCGCCGCCGATGATCTGCGCAATGACCTGGGCTGCTACGGCCATCCCGAAGTCCTCACGCCGAACCTGGACCGCCTCGCCCAACGCGGCATGACCTTCGAAAACGCCTATTGTCAGCAAGCCGTCTGCAATCCGTCCCGCGCCTCCCTTCTGACCGGTCGCCGTCCGGACACGCTGGGGATCTGGAACCTGGCCCGCCACTTTCGCTCCGTCGCACCCGATGTGGTCACGCTTCCCGAATGGTTCAAGCAACACGGCTATTTCACCCAGGGCATCGGCAAGATCTACCACAACTGGCGGCAAGACACGGAGGGCGACCCCCAAAGCTGGAGCGTTCCTGAAATCTACCATTACGCTCGTCACGATGACGACCGACCGATGACCGAGGGCGATCTCCCGCCTGATCTCGCCAAAGCCCCCCGCTGCATGAAGCTGGACCTCCCCGATGAAGCCTACTTTGACGGTCGCATCACCAACCTCGCTCTCGAAGCCCTGCAAACGCGCGCGAAAACTCCCGAGCAACCCTTCTTCCTCGGCGTCGGCTTCTGGAAACCTCATCTTCCGTTCAACCCACCCAAGAAATACTGGGACCTCTATGATCCGGCGGAACTCTCGCTGCCGGCCCATCCGGAAAAACCACGCAACGCCCCGGAAATCGCCCTGCACGATGGGCGGGAGATTTTTCGCGCGGCCAAGGATGGTGCCCTGACTGAAGCCGAAGTCCGCGAACTGCGCCACGGTTACCTCGCCGGGATCAGCTACCTCGACGCGCAGGTCGGCAAGCTGCTCGATGAACTCGATCGCCTCCAACTCACGGACAACACCGTCATCGTCTTCTGGAGTGACCACGGCTTTCACCTCGGCGAAAACTCGCTCTGGTGTAAAACCTCCAACTTTGAGCTGGATGCCCGCGTCCCTCTCATCATCGCCACACCCCGGCCGCAGCATCCCGGCACGCAGACGGATGCCCTGGCCGAATTGCTCGATCTCTACCCCACCCTCGCAGAACTCTGCCAGCTTCCCGCTCCGCCGGGAGTCGAAGGCACCAGCTTGGCCCCCGTTTTGGCAGATCCCGCCGCTTCCGTGAAAAACGGGGCCTTCACCCAGCATCCTCGCCCCGCTTATTACAAGGGCGATCCCGAAGTCATGGGCGTCTCCGTCCGCACGGCCGATCTCCGCTACACGGAATGGCGCGATTTCGCGACCGGCGAAGTCGTCGCCCGCGAACTCTATGATCATGCCACGGATCCCGGCGAAACGGACAACACCATCGCCAGCCCCGCCCGTCCCGAGGCCCTCTCCACCGCCAAAACGCTCCTCGAAGCCAATTTTCCCCGCCAACCCTGGGTC
>CAYGQD010000160.1:15862-16290 GCA_964351855.1 uncultured Verrucomicrobiales bacterium | reverse complement strand
CGTTACCGTGGAGCGGATGAAGCAGGTTTACGATAATGCCCACCCTCGGGCCAAATAGGCGAGTTAAGGACGGCGAAACCAGCTGAAAAAGCCACGGCTCTTTTTCTCCGGCTCGACGGCGGCTTCAGGATTTTCGGCTTCCAGTTCGCTTTCTTCGTTGGAAGTTAGCGTGGTGGGAATTGGCACGGATGTTTCGAGCAACGACTCTGCGGTCATCGAGCCGGGATCGATCCAAACGCCTTGCTCGTCCAGTTTCATCGAACCGAGTTCGTAATCCAGGAGCATCCGAAGCACTTCAAAATTCACCCACACGCTGAGGAAATCATTCTGCGCGCCAAGCAAATCCCCGAGCGCGGAAACCAAGTCGCGCGCTGTCGTCGCACCGAACTGGGCTCCACCTTGGCCGGGTTTGGGTGGCTCATTGAGGC
>CAYGQD010000160.1:0-15852 GCA_964351855.1 uncultured Verrucomicrobiales bacterium | reverse complement strand
ATTGAGGCGGAGTCGGGCCAAATCAACCTGGGCAATGGCGACGCGAACGGCCGCGCGTCGAACTTCGAAGTTCAGCTGGCTGAGGCGGACGATGCGCAGGGAATTTCGCAGACTTTGGTTAATTTGATCTTCGAACTGCATGTAGTTCCGCCGCGCCCGTTGGTATTCGATCAAGGTCTCGCGGTAGTTATTTCGCTCGGCCAGTCGGCTCATTGGGGTATCGACTTCCAGCCCGACTTGGATTCTGCCGCCATCTTCGGCGAAGTTGAAAGCGCTGTTGCCAGTGGTGGGGACATCTCCGTTGACGATGAGATTGAGACCGGTTTTGAGCGCCTCGCCATCGACGGCGATTTGTCGCCATGAATCGACCAAACCGGCCCGTGCGTTCATCCAGTCCAGTCGGTTCCCCTCCGCCAGACGATGGGCGTCTTCGAAATCGATCTCGACGGGACGAAGAGTGACAGATTCAAGCCGGGCGGACGCCTGAACGAGCGAAAGCTGAAGGAGATGGCTGGAAAGAGTCGTGGCGACGGCGATGACATTGTCTCGGGCCCGATCGATCTGATCCGCAGGAGGCGGAACTTCGCGCAAGGCGGTCAAGCTCTCGATCGCGTCGCGGAGACCCTGCTCCAGGTAATTCACGTTCACCTCCAATTGATCGGCCACGCCCCAAATCTCCCCGGGATCAAAGAGTGAGGGATCCATGTAAACGTTCTGCAGTTCGGGACGCTGAATCAGCTCATCCAGTTGGGCACGGCGGTCGGGCAAACTGTCGCGCAACTCTTTCACATCGCGGCGGGCTCGCTGGATCTGGGTGTCGATTCGCGATTCCAGTTGCTCCAGTCGCACGAGCTGGGCCGCCAAATGTTCCGGAGCGGTGATCTTTTTCTTCTGACGGATGACGTCGAGGATCGCGGCGGTTTCGCTTTGCAAGGAACTGACGGCCGGGTCGACCAAATTGAAGCGCTCCAGCATCTGATCCTCAATCACGACTTCCAATTCCGGAGGAAGACCGAGGGAGACTTTGTAACCGTCGACCGATGAATCGAAGGCGGCGTAGCTGGTCAGCAGGGAGCTTTGGCCGTTGTAGAGCGCTTGGCGAGCTTGATCGACCTGAAGGCGATTCGTGATTCGACCGGCGTCGAAAGCCGCTTGCAGCTGGGCCAGGGAATCCCGGAGAGCGGCCACGCTGGCTTCCTGGTTGCGAATCTGTTGCTTGCTTTGCAGGAGGCCGAGAAACCCGTTGGCTCGACCGCCGCCTGAGGGGGAACCGGCAATCAAGGGTGCAGCGGAACCTGCCTCGCCGCGCGCCGGGCCGTTGGCAATGTTCTGGCCAGCCACGACATCGATGTAGAACCCTTGCTGGAACTGCTTCATCCGCCGGACGTTGGCGAGGAGGCTGCGCTCAGACTGGGTCAATTCTTCGAGAACGAAATCCCGGGCACGAAACCGCAAGAGGGGCTGAACCACCCCGAAATTCACCACTGAAGAGAGCACCGTGTCCGCGCTTCCCGAAAAATCCCAGAGAATGGAGTTGGCCAGTCCTCCGACCAATTCGGCTCCGGTGGCCGTCCGACGATTCAGGCCAAAATCGGTATTCGATCCGAAAGTGTTGTTGCTATTGCCCGCCGCGCCTTCTGGATTGACGGCGGTTGTCCGTCGATCGCCACCGGTGGAAACGCGATTCGAGTTGTTCCGCAGATTGAACTGGGTGTCGAAGGCAAAGCGCTGTTCGGATACGTCCAACGCGTTCAAGAAGAGGGTTTCGCGAGCACTTTGGTAATTCCGCGAGTGGAGCAGGGCCAGCATCATCGCGTTTTCCAGATTCAAAACCACCATCCCTTCCGCGTTCGTGGGCAAATACTCCCGCCAGATGTCGGTTTCGATCCGATTCGGGTTGCCGTCGGAATTCCAGATCTTCGGGCCAGCTTTTCCATCGACGCTCAGCATCAACTCATGCGCCTCAGGATCATCGGGCGGTTGCTCCGGAGAATCCGGATCGCTCGTGTCGAAGAAGCGCGATTTTCGGCTCGAAAAGAGACCGCCACTGCTTTCAGGGCTCCAATTCGCATCTTGAGCTTTCTCGCTCAGGATTCGCACGGCATCGGTGTCGGCGCGATTCCGCTGACGCTCCTGGGCGGAAAGAGGAACGGCGAAGGCGACCGTGATGAGGAAAGAGACTAGGTTTCGGGAAGAGAACATCGGAGAGGCAGGTCTTACACGGAGGGCAGACCGCGTTTTCTTTCAGGTAGTCGATTCGCCAGGAAATTGATCGAAACGGCTGGGAATGTCGATATTGGAATCACCGATAGACAGGTTTCGAGAAACGATCTCGACACCCTCACTGGATCGAAACCGGGGAGTCATCCCGAGGCATGACCTCGCGAATCCGCTCGATTACCTGCTTCAATTCCGCAACCGCGCGGTTCACTTCATCCGCCGTGTTGAAGGCGGAAAAGGAGAAGCGCACGCTGCTCTTTGCGTGGCGCTCGTCGAATCCCATCGCGGATAAAACCGCAGATGGATGCTTGGCTCCCGTGCTGCAGGCTGAACCCGGGGAACAGCAGATGTTGGCTTTGTCGAGCAGAACGAGGATCGCTTCCGCGTCGATTCCTCGGAAATGGAGGTTGCTGGTGTTGGGGAGCCGTTTCTCGCGATGACCGTTGATGGTGACGAAATCGAAGGCTGCCAGAACCGCGTCTTCGAAGGAATCGCGCAACGTTCGGGTGTGATTGGATTTGGCGAGCGCCAGTTCTGCTGCCTTTCCTAAGCCGACGATCGAGGCCACGTTCTCGGTCCCGGATCGGCGCTCATTTTCCTGGCCGCCGCCGTGGAGATAAGGCGCGAAACGGATGTTCCGACTTACGAAGAGTGCTCCGATGCCTTTGGGAGCGTGGATTTTGTGGCCTGAAAGCGAGAGAAGATGAATCCCGCCGTTCTTGACGGAAACCGGGATCTTGCCAACGGCTTGGACCGCATCGGTGTGGAGCAAGACGCCCGCTTCCTTGGCGAACTCCGCGACCTGAGCGATCGGAAAAATCACTCCGGTTTCATTGTTCGCCCAGATCACGCTTGCTACGGCAGTCGGAGCGGCGGTGATCGCATTTCGGAACGCCTCCAGATCGAGCAGGCCCTCCTGATCAACACTGACACGGGCCGCCTCAACGCCTTGTTTCTCCAGACTCCGACACGTTTCCACTGTGGCGCTGTGTTCTGTTCTCGTCGTGACGAGACGCTTGCGATCCGGAAAGCAGCGGATGGCGGAATGGAGCGCGGTGTTGATTGATTCCGTGCCGCAACTGGTGAATACGATTTCGCCGGGTTCTGCTTCGATCAAAGCCGCGACCTGTTCCCGGGCCCGTTCCACCGCCTTTCGCGCCTGTTTCCCGAATCCATAACCGGCGGACGGATTCCCGTAGTGGTCACCCAGGAACGGCAACATCGCCTCCAGAACTTCCGGGTGAACTCGGGTCGTCGCGTTGTTATCCAGATAAATCATCGATCTCTTTCAAGCTACCCGCCCTTGCATTCGTCTCAAGCTGTGAAAGTTCTCCGCAAATGCTTCCCAAGCGCAAACGCTACCGCTTCCTTCTCGCCCTCGCCTTCTGCATCGCCATCCCCACGATCAGCTGGATTCTCCTCGACCGGGCCGGAGTTCTACCCAAGCCCCAAACCGCCTTCTTCCCCACCTTCAATCTGTCGGATCGTCTCAAAGAAGTTCCGATCGAAGACGTGGACGGTGAGATCATCGTGACCTACGAAACCAGTGGGAGGGAGACGGAACGCTACACGGCCGAGGAATTCCTGCGCGAAATCAAAAACCGACAAGATTCCAACGCGGGCTGGTCCGGGCTCTTCAGCGCATTGGATATCACCAGCTGGGCCAGTGTCAGTTGGGTCGCGTTCGGCCTGCTGGCTCAGGGCGTCTTTATGGGGCGCCTCCTCGTGCAGTGGTGGGCGACAGAACAAGCCCGCGTCTCGATCGTGCCGACCTCGTTCTGGTGGCTCAGCCTGGTTGGCGCGACCATGTTAGTGATCTATTTCACCTGGCGCAAAGACCCTGTCGGAATCCTTGGCCAGTCCACCGGCTGGTTCGTCTACATCCGCAACCTCTGGTTCATCTACGGGAACAAGTCAGAGAGCTGAATCTTCGGGAGCGGCGCCACCAAATCGTGCAGTCTCAGCCCTACCTTCATCGGAAGGGAGAATTCGGTGCCGCGAAGCCCCTTGTCGCTTCGATGGCTTCAATCGATCAGACCGGGTCGCGCGAACTAGTGCATCGTCCCGAAAATAACTGCGCAGATGGATTGCTGAAAGGCGGTATCGCAAAATTTGCTCGCTGTGCTCGGGAAATTCAGGATCGCTGCCCTTTCTCCCGATTTCTGCGTTGCTCGGTCGGTCATGGAGTCCGCTCCACTCCCTCCCTCACGCTTTGAAGTCGGGAAAAATCACTCGCGAATCTGCACACTTTTTTCCGAGACGGTGCACTAGCGTTTCTCCCATTCGCCATCGGGGCTTTGTACCCAGATTCCGCCTTTGGCTTTGGCGCGAATATCGGCAGCGCGTCGCATGCCCACGACCTTGGCGTCGAGACCGACTTTGCTGGCAATGGAGCTGTAGAGTTCTTTGCGATCGCTGTTCTCTGCATTCATGATCGCTTTTTCGCTACCGGAAAGGCTGCGGCGAGGGGCGAGATAACCTTGGTTGTCTTCTCCGACGGCGAGCGTTTTCTTGAGGGCAACAACCTGCGGCAGGCGATTCGAGAATCGGTCTTCCAGCGGGTCGGCGAAGGCTGCGGTGGCAAAAAACACCGCGAAAAGGGTGAGGAACGTGGGGAAATTTCGGTTCATGGCTTTCTTAGTAGTCGATGAGGCGGTTGGAAATTGCGGGATATTCATTTCAATGTGGGGTCAGCCGCGTCCAGATCGGAGAAGAAATCGTCTAACTCCCGGTCCACGGTTTCCAGTTTGACGTTCAGGTTGATTTCGACGGGGTCGATTTTGACACGAAGGCAACTGGAAAGGCCCATCGCCAGGATGGCCAACGTTGCGAGGAAATGCAGTCGAGTGCTTTGCATGATTTCAGGTTGAGGTTGTGAAGGAAGTTAGAGGCTGAGGTTGAGACCGCCGGAAAGGACGCCATCGAGGAGGGAGCGGATGATTTCCTGCTGGTCTTCGACCTTGATATTGAGCGTGACCGGAATGTTGAGCGATTCTTCCACTCCGGTTCCGTTGAGTTTGACAATGGCCGGGTGATCCGAGGCGGCGGGATCGAAGAGCCGGACGTCCAGGTTTTCGATCGCCAGATTTCCGAGCGCTTTCTCGACGCGTTGGTTGATTTTAAAGGCGCGGCTTTGCTTGCGCAGATCCTTGGTCAGGAGTCCGGTCGCGTCGTAGCGCAAAACGGCGGGATAATTGGGATCGAGCTGAAGGTTTCCGGCGAGGATCTGCGGTTTTGAGTTTCGGATGCGAACTGGAATCGTTCCGCTGAGAGCGGCATCGATTTCGCCTTCAAATTGCGGGAAAAACTTGAGGATCTCCGTGGCTTTGATCGACTTCAGACCGAGCGGAAGGGTGTATTCCGAGTCTCCAACCGGGATTGTGACCGGTTTGGTCAAGGAGATCTGGCCACCGAAGACACCGGCGGAAAAGCTGTCGAACTTCACCGCGCCACTTTCCAGGAAGCTCCATTTCAGCCGAACGTCCGTGAGATCGACATCGGCGGAGGTCGAAATTTGTTCGATCCGGATCGAAGTTCCCGGGGCAAACTTCAGAGGATCCAGAGAGACGATTTCCGCCTGAGCGCTCATGCCGGTGGCGTGCGTCGCTTCATCCGGATACTCCAGTTCCCCGTAGGAAAGACTGGCGGCGATGCTGGGAACCAGAGTCGCGGTTTCCCCTTCTGTGGATCGGAATTGGGCTTCGATTTTCAGGTCGCCGGTGAACTTGCTTCCTTCCCAACCGGGAACCAACTGGCCGGGCCAGGTTTCTTCGCGCAATGCGATCGAATCAATCATGATGGCGGTCTCCGAAGTGGGAGAACCGGCCCGATGTTCGATGGCGAAGGGAAACGATTTGCCGTTCAAGTTCCCCTTGCCCTGTCCGCTGGAAACGCCGTCCGCGATCGTGAAATCCGCAGCGAAGGTATCCAACTTCACGAGACTGTTTTCCCCAAGCGACCAATCCAATTCTTCGATGGCAAGCTTCGCCTCTGTTGTCGTGGCGGCTGCATCTTCGGAAAGCTGACCGGTCAGACTGAGTTTGCCGATGCCTTTGAGTTGGAATTCAGAGTCGATCGCCTTGGCGACTTGCTCCGCTCCGGGCAGGCTCAGATTGACCGCGAAGGTTTGGGCGTCCGGCAAAAAGGCGAATTCGGCATCCAGCGGCATCGCCAAAGCGCCCTCCAATCCGAGATCGGTGGGTGGAGTCGCCGCATATCCCGCGATTTGCAGACCCAGTGTTCCGGTTCCCTGGACGAGAATGCGCTCCGGGTCGGCGTTGTTCAGATCAAAGGCGACGTTGGCGAGAATCATCGTCGGATAATCCGGCGAAGTCACGGAGGTCGGCCCAAAAGCCAGTGCGACGAGGTTGCCCTTGGCCGGAAGATCGAACGCCGCGATTGGGATCCCGTAAACGCTGCCAGTTGCCACTCGAATCACGCCTTCGAGCAAGGTCGATTCCAAGCTGCTTCCCAGTTCCATTTGAGTTTCGATTGTTCCCTCAGCACTGATATCGGGTCCAAATGTCGCGCTGAGGGCTTCGGTTTTCAGCTGCAGTGCGCCACCATTTTCGACCGAGGCCACCACCGTGGTTGGTCCCAGATCCAGGTCATCGTAGCGAAGCCCTCCCGCCTGGCTCGTGGCGTCGAGCGTTTCGAATCGCGGTTGGTTTGACCGAAAGACGATCTTTCCGCTGGCCTGAGTCGTCCCGAGATCGATTTCGAACCCTTCCGGCTGCCAAATCGGAATCACCAGATCCAGCAACGCGGTCAAATTTTCGGTCTCTAAGTTTGCGAGGAGATCGCCTTTCCCGGCGCTCGCGTTCAAGTTTCCACTCAGGCTCAAGGCCAACGGCGAGACTCCCGTTCCCGTAATTGCGAGGCTGTTTTCGCCATGGGGACGGAGACTGCCCTCGACCGCGAGCATTTCAGAAACTTCTCCTCTCTGGAGAACAATTTCGCCGTTTTTGAGGTGAATCTCTTTGGCGGGGATCGCATCGCTCAGGTTTTTCAGGGAAAAATCGACCGCCTCGTCCGTCGTGTCCGCTTCCGTCTCTAACCTTTCCAGATCCAACGTCACCTTGGGTTCATGGACGTTGACGGTCCCAACTCCAAACCCGAGCAAGTCCGCGATCGAGTAAGCAATCTCCACGCGAGGGATTTGCGCCTCCCAGCCTTTGCCAACGAGGTCGATCTCGGTGAGTTCGGTTCCGCTGAAGGTCACGGGGCCGAGTTCGAATTCGGTTTTTTCCAGATCCAGATCCGTCAGTGAACTGCGAATTTTGTTTTCGATGATCCCGGGCAGGAGCAAAAATCCGGCAACGGCGATGATCACCAGCACGCCGAAAACAATCAGCAAGATGCGAGGCCAACGACGGCGCGTCGTTGGGGGTTCAGCGATTTCGCCGTCCGGTTTTGAAGGCGCTTGGGATTCAGGTTGAGAGGGGGATTCCTCCATGGCTCTAACAGGATACAAGTCCTCTCAACTCTGTCGATGGCAATCCTTTGTTTTCCCGCAATTGGGAATCGCCCGGAGCGTCACTCGCGGTCTTTCGAGTCCATCCAAATCGTCACCGGGCCATCATTGAGAAGCCGGACTTTCATATCGGCTCCGAACTCGCCGCGCTCGACCGGACGCCCGGTTTCTTGTTCCATCGCGGCGAGGAAGGCTTCATACAGCGGAATCGCCGTTTCCGGACGGGCCGCCTTGATGAACGAAGGTCGATTGCCCTTCTTCGTGCTGGCATGAAGCGTGAACTGGCTAATCACCAGCGCCTGTCCGCCGACATCGACGCAGGACCAATTGATCTTTCCCGCGTCGTCGCTGAAAATGCGCATCCGGGCAATTTTCCCCGCTAACCATGCCACGTCCTCCTCGCGATCCTCCTCCTCGATCCCCAGGAGAATCAGCAAACCCTGTCCAATCTCGCCCCGAACGGAATCGTCGATCGTGACGGAAGCTTCGCTGACTCGCTGAATGACGGCTCGCATGGGTCAACTGTTGCGGAAGGTATTGACGAAAATGAAGGCGATGGGGACCAACTGGATCGTGGAAAAGAGGAAGAGAAGATAGGTGGGGTAGGGGTGTTGGCCAAAGCAGACGACGTTCAGGGTCGCTCCGACCAAGAGGCTGGTTCCGATGACGAAAATGCCCAAGGGAGAGAGTTCTTGCCGCCAAGTCATCGGTAGCGAATGAACCACGCCAAAAAAGCGATAGGACAACAGGGCGAAGACGATGATCGAGAGGAAGCCGAATTCCTCGAACTCCGGCAAGGTCTGGAGCGCGTTGTAGAGGCCGTGAGAAATCACTGCAATCAGAAATGTAGCGAGCAATTCTTCCCAGTTGCGGCGAGGATTCCGCGCGAAGCGCCAGGCCGCGTAACCGATCAAACCGGTCAGTGAGAGGTGAAAGAAATTGGCGGTGAGGAATCGTCCAACCGTCGCCGAACCGCTGGAAAGAGAATAGTAGCTGAGGTTCTCTTGAATCGCGAAACCCAGGCCGACGAATCCGGCGACAATGACCACTTCCACGGGATTCTTGCGCTTCAGCATCAGCGGTAGAAGAGGGAGAAAGCAGAGTAATTTGATGGTTTCTTCCCGCAGCCCGGTTCCCGCGACATTGTTCACCAAGCCCTGGATGAAGTCCGCCGTGTCCGGAAATAAACCGAAAACTTCTTCCTGCACGACCACCACAAACAGGGTGATGGTGGCGCTGAGGGCTCCCAGAAAGATGGCTCCCAGATAGATCAAGAGTTGGTCGGCCCGAAATCCGGAAAACTGGCCGACGATGAAAAACCAGACCAAGGCGACGAAGAGGGTTAAGCCCACGTAGGAAGCGCGCAGATTGAGATAGTCGTGAGCCAACACCGTGGAAAAGATTCCGCCGTAATCCCGAAGCTTGGCATAGGCGTCAAATCGAAGATAAACCGGCGTTGCCGCGCGAAATTTTGGATCCTGGAGGAGGTCGGAAAGCGCTTGGGATTTGGGATCCAGCACCGCGATCTCGACAATCTGGGAGCGGGCGTGTTTCGATTCCCGCAACGCCAGCTCGCCTTCGTAGAGGGCGATCGCTGCTTTCCACTGTCGGGCGTTGAACTCCAGATCGCCGAGGCATTCCTGGATGAACATGGGCGGAGGGCCGGAGTTGGCGGCGGCCTCCAGATCGGAACGGGCCGATCGCTGGTCCGCTTCCCGGTGGGCGAATCGGGCCGTGGCGAAACTTCGCAGCGTTTTTAGCGTCGCCGGGTCAAAGGTGGCTCCTTTCAGCCAGGAATCGATCCGTTCAGGGATCCCCTTGGGTGGGGGCAATGGCTTCTTGGGGGCCGATTCGGCGGGATCTCCCAGGGGATGAGTCCACTCGTCGCCCATTTCATCGTTGATCAAACGCGCCACGATGAACGGGGAGTTGCGAATCATCTCGAGCATCTTGACCGGATCCTCCCGGGCCACCTTGAGCATCGGCGGGAACCAATCTTCACTCTGGCGCTGGCCGAGGGCGAACCAGATCGACAGGGCCAGGATGATCGAGCCGACGACGATCGCGATGCTGGAACGAACCAAAAAATCGCGGTCTCTCGACAGGCTGCGGACGCGCTTCTGGCTTAGGGAAAACATGGAGCCACGGTAGCGAGAATAGAAACGGAAGGATCAACCGCCAGGCGCATGGTTCGTTCCGTTCGAATTGCTTCCAAAATTTCTTATAATTGAGAAAATTCCCGATTTATCCTGTAATTGTGAAGAAAATGGTTGCTCGGACTTTCTCCAGAACTTAGGGACGCTTGAACTAGTAACTGACACAAGGTTTCGGAGTATGGAAGCGGATTTTTGTCCTAAACAAGCAGTCACCATCCTTTCAACCCCCCAAGGGTTGATCCTGTCGACCGGGAAGGGACAATTCATCATCCAGAGCACCGTTGCGCAGGTGCAGCATGAGGTTGATCCGGTGGAGATTTTGGGGATGACGGCAGACGAGTTGGAGCTGGTGACCAACCAGGCTGAAGAGGCGAAATAAGGCGAAGTCGATTCGGGTTGAGGCCAAAACTTCAGATTTGAAAAATCTACGAAGTTTTCGACTCACAAAATCGATTATAATGTTAACTTAGGGGAATGCTGACTGGCTAGAAGCCATCGGTAAAACCAGAACTATTATCGCCCCGACATGTCAGGTTCCATGAGGTCAGGTGCCTCCGCTTTTCTCATCGCCGTTTTGGCATTCTCGCTCATCCGCTCCTCCGAAGCAGCCGCTTCGAAAGTGCTCTATTTGGGAGATTCAATGAGTATGGGAGCGTTCGGCAAGACGCTGGACGAAAAAATGCGTTCGGAGGAACTGGAGGTTCACACCTATGTGGCGGGAGGAGCCAGTCCCTATTATTGGCTGAGCCGATATGATCCCATTTCCTGCTCGATTGGTTATTGGGAGAAAACCCCTGCGATGGAGAAGCGCGTTGGATACATTCGCGCGGTCCCCAAGGTCGAAGAATTGGTGGAAAAGTGCAAACCGGACGTGGTGGTTGTGCAAACCGGGGTCAATCTCTATGCCAGCCTGAGATCGAAACGGCGCACCAAGGAGGAGAACGTCAAGCTGGTGGAATCGCTGATTATCGATATGTGCCGCGCGGTGCACTCCACGGGTGCCTTTTCCTATTGGATCACGCCTCCGGCCTCTCATCCCAAGCGGTTTCCCTCCGATCTCCAGGAAGAGTTGACGAGTATCATGAAGCGGGTTGTTGGGGGAATGGGAGGTCGTGTCTTCGAGAGCGCGGAGGTGACCAATTGGACCGCGAGCTATCCTTCACACAGTGACGGAGTTCACTACGGCCCGGATGAGTCAACCGACTGGGCGGCAAAGGTCGCGGATGACTTCACCGGCTTTGTGAGTCATCTGGACAGCTATCCGAAGCCTTCCGTCGTCGTTTCGGTTTCGCTTCCCACCGACGTCACCGAAGCGGAGCAGCCCCGGCCAGTTGTTGCTGCCAAAATCATTGGGATGCCTGACCCGGCTCCGGAACCAAAGGAAACCGTCGGCATGGCTGAACCCGAAGTTACCGTGGGATCGACTTCCAAAGTCCCGGCTTCATCGGAGACCGCGTCCACCCAAGTAGGGGCACCGCGAACGACGGAAGAGTCGAAAGTGGCGGCTCCAGGAAACCTGGACCTGGCAGAAACGAAGGCCAGTGACGAGGTGCAGGTGAAGCTGAAGCTGCTCAAGAAGTCGCAAATCAACCATCTGAATGAGGTCATTTACAGCAGCGCGTTTGGCCTGTTTGAGTATGAGGTGGAAGAAGTCTTAGCGGGAACCTATCCGCACAAAACGCTACGGATTGCCCACATGATCGTGTTGAACAAGGAATTTACCGGCCCCAATCGCTTTACCCCGGGAAAGTCCTACCATCTGACACTGGTAAAGATGGACAAGTATCCCAGCCTGCAACGGATCCAGATGGTGGACCAGTTGGAACTCGATCTCGATTTGCCGATTTACGTCTGTAAATTCTAATTTCGAGCACAAAAAAAAGACCGACCGGAGGGGTCGATTTTTTCGGAAGTGGATGGTTGGAACGATCTAAGATTTTGCAGCGACCAACTTGCTCATCGCGCTCTTGTAGCGAGCGGCGGCGTTCTTGTGAATCACGTTTTGCTTCGCCGCTTTGTCCACGGACTTGAAAAACAGACGAAGTTTGGACTCAGCATCCTCTTTGCTTCCATCTTCGACAGCGGTCTGAACGTTCTTGCGAAACGTCTTCAAGCGCGACTTGAGAGCGCGGTTACGAAGGGTCCGAGTCTTGATCTGGCGGACTCTTTTTTCAGCTGACTTAATGTTTGGCATGAGATGCTAGGAATTCGTGGGTCGGGAAAATAGGATGGGGAGGCAGCTTGTCAAGCGGCATGAATCTGAATCTTCACTATCGTGGCGCTCACAGGACCCTTTTTCGCGTTGTCTGCGGCGAAGTGACAAATCGGTCTCGAATGGATCGTGTAACGTCTCAGCCACCTTTCCTATTTTAAGCCATGTCCCACCCGTCCCCTTCTCATCCGTCTTGCTCCGGCCCCCTTCGTCGACGCAGTTTCCTGGAAATCGGCGGACTGAGTATGGCCGGGCTCGGCTTGAGCGATTTTCTCCGGTTTCAAGCGGAAGCTGCTTCCCTGACGGGAACGGTGACTCCCAAGGACGATACTTCGGTCATTTTTGTTTGGCTGCCTGGAGGGATGCCTCACATGGAAACCTACGATATGAAGCCCGATGCCCCCCTTGAGTACCGGGGGGAATTTCGACCGATCCGGACGAATGTTCCCGGCATCGAGGTGTGTGAGCTACTGCCTCGCCACGCAAAAATCGCTGATAAGTTCTCGATCATTCGGTCGATCCATCATGAGTTCTCGGATCACGGTGGCGCTCATAAGCGGATGATGACCGGTCGCTTGCCGAAAACGCCGACCGGAACAGTGAACGATGCACCGGCGGTTTCCAGTGTGGTGAAAAAGATGTTGGGAGGTTCTACCCGCTATGGATTGCCAACCTGTGTGGCTGCCGTTGATGCCGGACGGACCGGGATTGATACCTTTGCGATGGGTTCCGCCTATCTCGGCGCGGCGAATACCCCGTTTATCGTCGGGGGAGATCCCAGCCAGCCGGATTTCAAGGTCGATAGTATCGGAGTGAAAGAAAACATGGCAGATCGGATTGATGATCGTCTGGCGATGTTGCAGGGGATGGACACCTTTCAGCGCGATATCGATCGCAGTGGGGCCATGGATGCAATGGATTCCTTCAACCGTCAGGCCATGGAAATGCTGATGAGCGATGCGGTTCGCGATGCCTTTGATCTTTCACAGGAAGCGGAAAAGACTCGCGAACGCTATGGCCATCACCCCTACGGCCAGCGCGGTTTGTTGGCGCGGCGGTTGGTGGAAGCGGGCAGTCGCTTTGTCACGGTTGTCTGGGAGCGCCCACACGCGGTTATCCCGAAAAATTGTGCCTATAATTGGGACTCTCACGCGGTCAATTGCCACATTTTCGAGGACTGCAAATGGCGGCTGCCCAGTTATGACCAGGCGTTGAGTGCTTTGATCGAAGACCTCTACCAGCGCGGTTTGGATGAAAAAGTGATGCTGGTGGTCGGAAGCGATTTTGGGCATACGCCAAAAATTAACGCTCAGCGTGGCAACAAGTCGGGCGTGGTTCAGCCCGGGAGAGATCACTGGCCCAAGGCCATGTCCGTCTTGGTTTCCGGAGGTGGTGCTCCCATGGGGCAGGTGATTGGCGCGACCAATGCGAAAGGCGAGCATCCCGTAGAGCGCGTCATGACGCCGAATGACCTCTGGGCGACCGTCTATCAGCACCTCGGAATCGACTTCAACCAGTACCTCAAAAATCTGGAAGGACTCCCGATGCAAATCCTGCCATTTGGGAAACCGATTGAAGAATTGGCTTCACGTTTGGGCTAACGGAGATCAGCGTCGCTGGCCGTTCGGGATGCGGAGTTCCTGCCCGTTGACGAATCCTCGCAAGACCAGTTCTTCATCGGCGAGGCGGATTTGAACGGCTCCGGTTTCGGCTTGATCGAAGAGGTGGATCTTGCGCTGAGTCACCATTTCGCGCCAATCCTCTCGAATCCATTGATTGGCAGGAAACGGATCATTCGTGGAGATGACGGCTTTCGGATTCACCGCGATCAAAAACTCTTCCAACCCGGAAAAGTCCGAGGTGTGATGGGATTTGAGGAGGACATCCGCCTGGAGGTCGGGGACATTGGCAAGGAGCCACTTTTCAGTCAAAAACCCACTGTCACTCATTGAAAGGATGCGAAATCCGGCCCATTCGATCATCAGGACGAGGCATTCGTCATCAGACATCGACAGATCCGCATAGTGGCTGGGCGGAAACAGAACGTTGATCTTGGCCTCGTCGTTGAGTTGGAGACCGGTGCCGCCGGCGATTTGAATCGGTGAAGTGCCCAGCTCCAGCTTCGCCGCTTTCAGATTGCGATAGGCTTGGGACATGCTCGGAAGCTGCGAGGTGACCAGTTGCGACGGGGAGTAGTCGGTCAGCAATTCGGGGCCGGCTCCGACATGCGCATTATCGCCGTGCGTGGCGATGAATCCGTCGAGTCGCCGAATCCCTTGTTCCCGAATCCACGGTCGAATCACAGAGGCGTATCCATTCTGCGACCCGCAATCGATCAGCCAGGTGATCGGCTTTCCGGATTTCTCGTCGCGCAGATGAATCGCCTGCGGTCCACAACTGCGACCGAGATCGAAGACCGTGATTCCGACCTCGTTTCGCTCGAACGGGAAGAAGTCGGAGAGCGGGGTGACCTGGTAATGCCCACCGGGAATCTGGGCGAAGAACAACGCTGTCTGCTGCAGCATCAGAACCAGCCAAGCGTTGAACTGATTTAACCAGGTCCCGATGAAAACCAGCTTCGTCCCTACCGCGACCATGCTGATCGTGGCGAAGCAGATGACGAGCCAGGCGATCGGGACGAGAAAGCAGTTCGCCAGCAGCGCCACCGGCGTGATGAGGCCGAAGTACCACCAGATGAAGGGGAGGGAACCTAACCACGCTGCGGCGGAGATCGAAAAGATGTCGGCGACGCGACGGCCGAAACTGATCGCGAGTTGATGCCACGGATTGATGAAGCTCGCTGGGATGAAGGCATCGGGTTCGATCGCTTGGTGCAGGCGTTGGCGCAGAAACGGCGCCAGCAGGCCAATCGCCATCAAGACGCAGAAGGAGAGCTGGAAACCGACCGCGAAGAGTTGCCGAGTATCGAAGAGGAAGATAAGGAGCGCCGCCAGACCCAGGCTATTGAGCAGTCGCGGCTTACGGCGAAACCAGAACCCCGCCAGAAACACCGTCATCATGAGAGCGGCCCGCACTGCGGAAGGTCGTAAACCCGTAACAAAGGCATAGGCCAAAACGCTAACGATGATCACCGCGATGGCGATGCGACGGGGAACTCTCACCGTCTGGAGCAGCATCCAGATCACCATCCCAAAGATCCCCACATGCAGCCCGCTCACTGCAAAAATGTGGAGGGAGCCACTGAGGCGGAAGGGTTCTTCGGCCTCGGGGTCCGCCTCACTTCGCGCCCCCAGAACCATGGCGCGTAAGACGCCGGCTTGGGGCGAATCGGCGGGCAGACCACGTGTGATCGCGTCTCCCACCCATTCCCGAGCAATCAAGGCATATTGAAAAAGGCCCTGCCACGAGGAGTGGCCGATCCGCTGAATCCGGTGGTGGCTGGAAACGCGGAGTTCCGCGATCACCCCGTTCGTGTCACGGGCGTAATCGCGACGGGAGAATTCGCCGGGATTTCGGGGGGCGGAAAGTTGGGTCAGCGTGCCTTCGGCACGAATGCGGTCGCCTTGGCGGTATTCGCTTGAGGCCCACAATCGAATCCGGTCGCGGGTGGAAACGGTGCGCTCTCCTTGTTCCAGGTGATGGAGCCGCAAGGTGAGCAGGGCGCGGTCGCCCATTCGGGTGAGGAAGGGTTGTTCGACGACGGTCGCTTCCAGAGTCACTTCGACCGCCGCATCCGGATCCCGTTCCGCCCAGATCACTTCCAGGTGCTTCGAATCGATTTGCCGAACCTGATGCCAACCCGCAAACCCAAACGCGATGCTCAACAAGAC